>JACDGG010000003.1 GCA_013815355.1 Solirubrobacterales bacterium | reverse complement strand
CGGCCGCCCCGGTACTGCTCGTCTTCTTACTTGGCTGCTACTCGCTCGAGGAGGAGCCCTCCTCGGGGATCTCCAGCTCGGCGAGCTCCTCGGCGAAGCCGGGGTCGGTGCCGCCGGCGCCGATCTTCTCCAGGGAGGCGAGGTCGGCGTCGAACTCCTGGCCGTAGCCACCGTTGAAGCCCTCGCCGCCGGAGAGGCCGAGCTCGGCCGCGATCTCGTCTTGGTCGAGCAGGCCGACATCGTCGATCGCGCGGGGCAGCGGCTCCGACGGTTCGATCTCGATCCGCCGGTAGCGCTTCAGGCCCGTCGCCGCCGGGATCAGCTTGCCGATGATGACGTTCTCCTTGAGGCCGTTGAGGCGATCGATCTTGCCTTCAAGCGCCGCGTCGGTGAGCACCTTGGTGGTCTCCTGGAAGGAGGCCGCCGAGAGGAACGAGTCGGTGTTGAGTGAGGCCTTGGTGATGCCGAGGATGATGTCCTCGAACTGGGCTGACTCGCCACCTTTCTCGGCCACCGCGTCGTTGATTTTGGCGAACTCGAAGCGGTCCACGAACTGTCCCGGCAGGTAGTCGGTGTCGCCCTTCTGGTCGACACGCACCTTTTTGAGCATCTGACGGACGATCAGCTCGATGTGCTTGTCGTCGATGTCCACGCCCTGGGACTTGTAGACCTCCTGGACCTCCTTGACGAGGTACTGCTCGGTCTCGGTACGCCCGCGGATCGCCAGCAGCTCGTGCGGGTAGACCGACCCCTCGTTGAGCTGGCGTCCCGCGGCGATCTTCTCGCCCGAGTTGACGAACAGGCGCGTGCGCCTCGGGAAGGCGTGGCGATGCTCCTCGCCGGCCTCGTCGGTGATGACCACGGTCAGGGCTTTGTCGGTCTCCTCGATCGTCACGAGGCCGTCCTCCTCGGCGATTTTCGCGAGGCCCTTGGGCCGGCGCGCCTCGAACAGCTCGACCACGCGCGGCAGACCGTGCGTGATGTCCGCGCCGGCGACGCCGCCGGTGTGGAACGTGCGCATCGTCAGCTGCGTGCCGGGCTCGCCGATCGACTGGGCCGCCACGATGCCGACCGCGTCGCCGATCTGCGCGAGCGCCCCCGTGGCCATCGCCCGGCCATAGCAGGCCTGGCATACGCCGCTGGGAGCCTCGCACTTCAGCGTGGAGCGCACGGGTACGCGAACCTCGGTGCCCTTCTCGTGCTCCTCGTTGAAGGCCTCGACGATCTCGGCCAGCTCGGCGCGTCCGATTTCCACGCCCTGCTCGGCGAGCATGCGCCCGCGCTTGGTCGTGATCGGCTTTGCGGCGATCCGCCCGACGAGACCGTCGTTCGGTTCACCGTCGGCCTTGAACACGACCATTTCGATGTGGTCCTCGGTGCCGCAGTCGGCCTCGCGGATGATCACGTCCTGGGCGACGTCGACCAGACGCCGCGTCAAGTAGCCCGAGTCGGCCGTGCGCAGCGCCGTGTCGGCGAGTCCCTTTCGGGCCCCGTGCGTGGAGATGAAGTACTCGAGCACCGACAGGCCCTCCATGAAGTTGGCCTTGATCGGACGCTCGATGATTTCACCCTTCGGGTTGGCCATCAGGCCACGCATGCCCGCCAGCTGGCGGATCTGCTTGAAGGAGCCACGCGCACCGGAGTTGGCCATCATGAAGATGGGGTTCAGCACGTCGAGGTTCTGAACCATCGCCTCGGCGACCTCGTCGGTGGCCGCGTTCCACTGCTCCACGACCGCCTCGTGACGCTCCTCCTGAGTGATCAGGCCGTCGTCGTACTGACCTGTGATGTCGCCGACGATCTTGTCGAACTTGTCGAGGATTTCCTGCTTCTCCGGCGGCACGACCACGTCGTTCTTGGAGATCGTGATTCCCGCCTGGGTCGCATACTTGAAGCCCAGGTCCTTGAACGCGTCGAGCACGAGCGAGATCGTCGTCGCGCCATAGGTCTGCACGAGCATGTCGATCAGGCGCGTGGTGTCACGCTTCTTCATCGACTGGTTCACGAACGTGTACTTGGAGGCGTCGAACTCCTCGCCCAGCGCCTCCGACAGCGCCCGCTCGATGCGGTCGTTGTAGATGATGCGCCCGATCGTCGTGAGCACGTGACCGCCCTCCCGGCCCGAGGCCCGGAACTCGGCGATGTCATGCAGCTTGACGACGTTGCCCTCGTAGGAGAGTTCTGCCTCCTGCGCGGTGCGGAACACGTGCGGACGCGGCTCGTGCGTGGCGCGGTCGATCTTCGCCAGCTCGTCCGCTTCCGGTCCGTAGGTGAGGTAGTAAGCGCCCAGGATCATGTCCTGGGTGGGCGTCGCGAGCGGCGCGCCGTGCGCCGGGCTGAGGATGTTGTTGGAGGAGAGCATCAGGATGCGCGCCTCCGCCTGGGCCTCGGCCGACAGCGGCAGATGGACCGCCATCTGGTCGCCGTCGAAGTCGGCGTTGAAGGCGTGGCAGACCAGCGGGTGAACCTGGATCGCCTTGCCCTCGACCAGCAGCGGCTCGAACGCCTGGATGCCGAGACGGTGCAGCGTCGGTGCGCGGTTGAGCAGCACCGGGTGCTCGTGGATGACCTCCTCGAGCACGTCCCAGACCTCGCCGATCATCGAGTCGACCATCTTCTTGGCAGCCTTGATGTTCTGCGCGGACTTGCGCTCGACGAGGCGGGCCATGATGAACGGCTTGAACAGCTCGAGCGCCATGATCTTCGGCAGGCCGCACTGGTGCAGCTTCAGGTACGGGCCGGCGACGATCACCGAGCGTCCCGAGTAGTCCACGCGCTTGCCGAGCAGGTTCTGGCGGAAGCGCCCCTGCTTGCCCTTGAGCATGTCCGAGAGGCTCTTCAGCGGCCGGTTGCCCGGGCCGGTGACGGGACGCCCGCGACGGCCGTTGTCGAACAGCGCGTCGACGGCCTCCTGCAGCATGCGCTTCTCGTTGTTGACGATGATCTCCGGCGCGCCGAGGTCGAGCAGCCGCTTGAGGCGGTTGTTGCGGTTGATGACGCGGCGGTACAGGTCGTTTAGGTCGGAGGTCGCAAAGCGCCCACCGTCGAGCTGGACCATCGGGCGCAGCTCCGGCGGGATCACCGGCACGGCGTCGAGCACCATCATCTCCGGCTTGTTGCCGGACTGGATGAAGGCAGAGACCACCTTCAGGCGCTTGACCGCGCGTGCCTGCTTCTGGCCTTTGCCGGTCTTGACCTGGTCCTCGAGTTCGACCCTTTCAGCCTCGAGATCGACCTGCTGGAGCAGGTCGCGGATCGCTTCCGCACCCATGCCGCCGCGGAAGTACTCACCGAAGCCATAGGGCGAGCCGAAGCGCTCCTTGAGCTCGCGGAAGGTCGTCTCGTCGTGCTCGATCTGCTTGGGCTCCATCGTCTTGAAGAGCTCCCACACGCTGCGCATCCGCTCGGCCGCATCTTCGATGTAGGCTTCGGTGTCTGAGATGTCGGCCTCGAAGGCCTTCGTCAGCTCCTTGGTCTGTTTCTCGCGCTCCTCGTCGGACAGTTTCGCGAGGTTGATGTCGAGCGAGTCAGCCCACAGGTGGTCTTCGTCGTTGAAGTTCGTCTGTTTGCCGTTCTGCAGGTACTTCTCACGGCGCTTGAGCGACTCGCGCAGTTCGAGCACACGCTCCTCGCGCTCGGCCGCATAGGCGTCGAGGACCTTGTTGACCTCCTTCTCGAGCGAGTCGAGGTCCTTCGTGCGCGCCTCGTCGTCCACCCACGTGACGATCGAAGCGGCGAAGTACAGGACCTTCTCGAGTTCCTTGGGAGCCATGTCGAGCAGGTAGCCGATTCGGCTGGGCACACCCTTGAAGAACCAGATGTGGCTGACCGGAGCAGCAAGATCGACGTGGCCCATGCGCTCGCGACGAACCTTCGAGCGCGTGACCTCCACGCCGCAGCGCTCGCAGACGATGCCCTTGTAGCGCACGCGCTTGTACTTGCCGCAGTAGCACTCCCAGTCCTTGGTGGGACCGAAGATGCGCTCGCAGAAGAGACCGTCCTTCTCCGGCTTCAGCGTCCGGTAGTTGATCGTCTCGGGCTTCGTGACCTCGCCGGAGCTCCAGCTGCGGATCTGCTTGGAGGAGGCGAGGCTGATCTCGATGGCGTCGAAGTTATTGATGTCAATCATCTAGGTGCGCTTTCGCTCGAGGGTGAATCAGGCTTTTGACTTCGCCGGGGCGCCTGCAACGCTGGCCCGACTGTGTGACTTCGCCGGGGCCGCGCCTGCGGCGCGTGCCCGGCTTGTGACTTCGCCGGGGCCGCGCCTGCGGCGCGTGCCCGGCTCTTACTCAGCGGACTCGTCGGTGACAAGGCTCTCCAGGTCGACGTCCTCTGTGGCGCCGATGTCGATCAGCTCCTCGACCCCGACAGCGTCGTCATCGTCTTTGCTCTCCTCGGCGCTCTCCTCGCCCTCGTCGGAGGAGTCCTCGCTCTCCAATGTCTCATCGCTCGAATCGCCGGCGATCGCTCGCACGCCGGAGAGGTCGATGCCGAGCTCCTCGGCGGCGCGCAGCAGGTCGTCGTCCTCGTCGCGCATTTCGGCGCGCTGACCCTCCTCGGAGACGACGTTGACGTCGAGCGCCAGCGACTGCATCTCCTTGAGCAGGACCTTGAAGGACTCCGGGATCGAGGGCTCGGCGATGTTCTCGCCCTTGACGATCGCCTCGTAGGCCTTGACGCGCCCGACCGTGTCGTCGGACTTGATCGTCAGCATCTCCTGCAGCGTGTAGGCGGCACCGTATGCCTCGAGCGCCCAGACCTCCATCTCGCCGAAGCGCTGGCCGCCGAATTGCGCCTTGCCGCCCAGCGGCTGCTGGGTGACGAGCGAGTAGGGACCGGTCGAGCGGGCGTGGATCTTGTCGTCGACGAGGTGCAGGAGCTTCAGGATGTACATGTAGCCCACCGTCACCTGTTCCTCGAACGGCTCGCCCGTGCGCCCGTTGAAGAGCGTCATCTTCCCGGAGGCCTGCTCGCCCTCGCGGCGGGACTTGTCGACATCCATGCGGATGCGCCCTTCATGGGCGTCCTGCCACTTGACCAGCGCGTTGTCGACGTCGGCGACGGTCGCCCCGTCGAACACCGGAGTGGACACGTAGACCTTGCCGGTGCCCGCGCCCGCGTGGGCGTTCTTGTAGGCCTCGGTGCCGTCGTCGTACCAGCCCTGCGCCGCGGCCCAGCCGAGGTGCGTCTCGAGGATCTGCCCGACGTTCATGCGCGAGGGCACGCCCAGCGGGTTGAGGATCACGTCGACCGGGGTGCCGTCCTCGAGGAAGGGCATGTCCTGCTGGTCGACGATCTTCGAGATGACACCCTTGTTCCCGTGACGGCCCGCGAGCTTGTCGCCCTCGGAGATCTTGCGCTTCTTGGCCACGAACACTCGCACGAGGTCGTTGACCCCGGGCGGCAGATCGTCGCCGTCGTCGCGGCGGAAGGTCTTGACGTCGATCACGACGCCGCCCTCACCGTGAGGGACCTTCAGCGAGGTGTCGCGCACCTCGCGCGCCTTCTCCTTGAAGATCGCGCGGATCAGCTTCTCCTCGGCCGTCAGCTCGGTCTCGCCCTTCGGCGTGACCTTGCCGACCAGCAGATCGCCCGATGCGACCTCGGCGCCGATGCGCACGATGCCGCGGTCGTCGAGGTTGCGCAGCGACTCCTCGGAGCGGTTGGGGATGTCGCGGGTGATCTCCTCCTCGCCGAGCTTGGTCGTGCGGGCGTCGATCTCGTACTCCTCGATGTGGATCGAGGTGAGCTCGTCGTCCTGCACGAGGCGCTTGGAGAGGATGATCGCGTCCTCGAAGTTGTAGCCCTCCCAGGACATGAAGGCCACCATCAGGTTCTTGCCGAGCGCCATTTCGCCCTTGTCCGTCGAGGAGCCGTCGGCGAGCACGTCGCCGGCCTTGATCTTCTGGCCGGTGGCGACGAGCGGCTTCTGGTGGATCAGCGTGCCCTGGTTGGAGCGCATGTACTTCTGCAGCTCATACTCCTCCTTGGCGCCGTCGCTGCCCTGCACGACGATCTGGGTGGCGTCGATGAAGTCCACGGTCCCCGCGCTCTTGGCGAGCAGCACGTCGCCCGTGTCGAGGGCGGCCCGGCGCTCCATGCCGGTTCCGACAAGCGGCGCGTCGGACTTCAGCAGCGGCACGGCCTGGCGCTGCATGTTCGAGCCCATCAGCGCGCGGTTGGCGTCGTCGTGCTCGAGGAACGGGATCATCGCCGTGGCGACCGACCAGATCTGCTCGGGCGAGACATCGACGAGGTCGACGTCTTTCGGGCCGACCGTCACGTACTGCCCTGCCTGCGTGCGGCAGAGGATCTCTGAGCCCTTGAGCTTGCCCGTCTTTGGGTCCATCGGCGTGTTCGCCTGGGCGATCAGCAGCTCCTCTTCCTGCGTAGCGTCGAGGTGGCGGACCTCCTCGGTCACGACCCCGTCCTTGACGACGCGGTAGGGCGTCGTCACGAAGCCGTACTCGGAGACCTCGGCGAACGAGGACAGCGAGCCGATCAGGCCGATGTTCGGACCCTCGGGCGTCTCAATCGGGCACATGCGCCCGTAGTGCGTCGGGTGCACGTCGCGGACCTCGATCGGCGCGCGCTCGCGCGTCAGCCCGCCCGCGCCCAGCGCCGAGAGGCGCCGGCGGTGGGTGAGGCCGGCCAGCGAGTTGGTCTGATCCATGAACTGGCTCAGCTGCGAGGAGCCGAAGAACTCCTTCAGCGCGGCCACGACCGGGCGGATGTTGATGATCGTCTGCGGCGTGATCGTGTCGGCGTCCTCGGTCGTGAGGCGCTCGCGCACGACGCGCTCCATGCGGTAGAGGCCGATGCGGAACGCCTCCTGGATCAGCTCGCCGACGGTGCGCAGGCGGCGGTTGCCGAAGTGCTCGTACTCATCGAGGTGCTCGGCGACGGGCTCGCGCGGCATGCTCGTGGCCTCGGCCGCGTAGTCCTTGATCTCGACCTCGCCGTCCTCGGGGATGCCGAGGATCTTGGGTAGGCGCACGAGCTCGTTGATGAGCGCGACGATGTCGTCCTTGGTCAGCGTGCGCACGTCCAGGTCGGTGCCCTGCTTGAGCCTGGAGTTGAGCTTGTAGCGCCCGACGCGCGTGAGGTCGTAGCGCTTGGGGTCGAAGAACAGCTGGTTGAGCAGCGCTTTGGCGTTGTCGACGCTCGGCGGCTCACCGGGGCGCTGCTTCTTGAAGAGCTCGATCAGCGCGCCCTCTTCGGTGCGCGTGATCTCCGTGTCCGCCTCGATCGTGTTGCGGATGTAAAGCGAGTTCTCGAACAGGCGCAGGATCTCCTCGTCGCTCGCGTAGCCCATCGCGCGCAGCAGCACCGTGACGGGCAGCTTGCGCTTGCGGTCGATGCGTACGAAGACCTTGCCCTTCTTGTCGATCTCCAGCTCCAGCCAGGATCCGCGGGCGGGCATCAGGTTGGCGATGAAGACCTGCTTCTCGCGATCCTTTGGCTCCATCAGGTAGGCGCCGGGGGAGCGCACGAGCTGGGTCACGACGACGCGCTCGGTGCCGTTGATCACGAACGTGCCGCGCTCGGTCATCCACGGGAAGTCGCCCATGAAGACGGACTGCTCGCGGATCTCGCCGGTCTCGCGGTTGATGAACGCGACGGTCACGGTGAGCGGGCGCGCGTAGGTCAGATCCTTCTCGCGGCACTGCTCGAGCGATGCGACTGGTTCGTCGAAGGTGAACTCGCCGAACTGGACCGCGAGGTTGCCGGTGTAGTCCTCGATCGGCGAGATGTCATCGATCGTCTCGCGCAGTCCGCCCGTGGCCGGGTCGGTGAGCCACGCGAATGAGCGGCGCTGAATGTCGATCAGGTTCGGGACGTCAACTGTCTTGTTCAGGCGCGCGAAGCTACGGCGCGTCCGGAGAGCATCTACAGCAGCCAAGAAACGACTCCTTCGGAGGGCGAAACACGGGCAGAGGAGGGCGCCGAAGCGCGACTAAGAAAGATAGCACAGGCTATCCGCACCCCGAAGGGCAGCCAGCGCTCACGGACCCCAACCCTCCGAGAATTCGCGTATGTGGCGCGACCTCGCCTACCAGGGCGGCTGCGGCTATCGGCTAGCGGAGGGCACTTTACCGGAAAGCGGGCGAATTTGTTAGCGATACATAAAGAGGGGCCCCGCGGTCGCGGAGCCCCTCTCGCGCAGCAGATGCAGCAGGAATCGAGCTACTTGACCTCGACGGAGGCGCCTGCCTCCTCCAGTTCCTGCTTGAGCTTGTCCGCCTCCTCGCGGTCGATGCCCTCCTTGACCGGCTTGGGGGCCTCGTCGACCAGCGCCTTGGCCTCTTTGAGCCCGAGGCCCGTGGCGGCACGCACGACCTTGATCACCTGGATCTTCTTGTCGCCTGCGCCCGTGAGCATCACGTCGACCGTGCTCGATTCTTCCTCCTCGGCCGCATCGCCGCCGCCGCCGGCTGGAGCAGCCGCCGGAGCCGCCATCGCGGCGGCCGAGACGCCGAACTCCTCCTCGAGCGCCTTGATGCGCTCGGCGAGCTCGAGCACCGAAATGCCCTTCAGCTCCTCGATCCAATCCTGTGTGCTGGTTGCCATGACTTTTCAGTCCTCCTTGGTGGGATTCGTCTCGGCGTCCTCGGAGCGAGCCGAGACGTCCGCCTGTTTGTCGTCCTCTTGCGCCGGCTCGTCCTGCGCCGGCTCAGCTGTCTGCTCGGCCTCTGCGGCCGGCTCACCCTGCTCGCCCGTCGCCTCCTCGGCGGCCGGCTCGGCCTGCGCGGTCTCGGCGGCCGGGGCCTCGGCCGGGGCCTCTGAGTCCTCGGCCGGGGCCTCTGCCTCCTCGGCGGGAGCCTCGGCGTCCTCGGCCGCAGGCTCCGCGGCCGGCGGCTCCTCGTCAGCGGGCTCCGCCGTGGCCGGCACGGCGGCCGGGGCCTCACCTGCGGGAATCTCGCCGGACTCCTTCTTCTCGTGCACCTGGCCGAGCGCGATGGCGAGACCGCCGAGCAGCCCACCGAGGCTGCGCACGAGGCCGCCGATCGGAGACGCCACGACGCCGACGAGCTGTCCGTAGAGGACTTCCCGGGAGGGCAGGCGCGAGAGCGAGCGGATCTGCTCGGAGTCGATCGTCTCGCTGCCCATCATGCCGCCCTTGAAGGGCAGCAGCTGCGTGGTGCGGGCGTAATCGGCGACGGCCTTGGCGGCCACGGCGATGTCGCCGCGCACGAACGTCAGCGCGGTGGGTCCGGCGAGGTACTCCTTCAGTCCGACGGCGCCGGCCTCGTCGGCGGCGCGCTCGGTGAGGGAGTTCTTGACGACCTTGAAGGTGGCGTCGGCCTCGCGCAGCTTGGTGCGCAGCTCTGCCACCTGGGCGACGGTGATGCCGCGGTAGTCGACGGCGAAGATCGCCTCGGACTCGTCTATGTGGGTGGCAATCTCGGCGATCGCCACGGCCTTTTCGTCTCGGTTCATGGGGCTCCTATCCCGGGCTTCCGCGGACCTGCTGGCCGCCGCCGGGGGTCTCTGGTGGCCTGTCGTTGAGTGGCGCTAGGCGGCGACGCTCGCCGCGGGCGCCTCCTCGATGATTTCACGTGTGCGACTTGAATCGACCTTCACGCCTGGACCCATCGTCGAGGCGAGAGTGATCGAGCGCAGATAGCGGCCTTTGGCGGCCGAAGGCTTGGCGCGGCTGAGCTCTTCGATCACGGCGGCGTAGTTCTCGAGCAGCTTGCCCGCTTCGAAGCTCGCCTTGCCGATCACGAGGTGCACGATCGCGGTGCGGTCGGTGCGGTATTCGACCTTGCCCGACTTGGACTCTTCGACCGCTTTGGCGACATCCATCGTGACGGTGCCGACTTTCGGGTTGGGCATCTTGCCCGACGGCCCGAGCACGCGGCCGAGGCGTCCGACGACGGACATCATGTCGGGCGTGGCGATCGTCACGTCGAAGTCGTCGAAGCCCTCCTCGATGCGTTTGGCGAGGTCATCGCCGCCGACGTGGTCGGCGCCGGCCTCTTCGGCCTCGCGCACCTTCTCGCCCTGGGCGAAGACGGCGACCTTGACGTCCTTGCCGAGGCCGTTGGGCAGCGCGATCGTGCCGCGCAACTGCTCGTCGGCGTGGCGGACGTTCAGGCCGGTACGTACATGGACCTCGATCGACTCGTCGAACTTGGCGCTCGTGAGGCTGCGCACGAGCGCGATCGCCTCGGCGGGCTGGTACTCGTGCTCGCGGTCGACCTTCTCGAGCACCTCGGTGTAGCGCTTGCCGTGTTTGCTCATGCGACATCCACACCCATCGAGCGGGCGGTGCCGGCGATGATCTTGGCGGCCTGGTCGACGTCGTGGGCGTTCAGGTCATCGAGCTTGCGCTCGGCGATCTCGCGCAGCTGGGACTCGGTGATCGTGCCGACCTTGACGCGGTTGGGCTCGCCCGAGCCCTTGTTGATTTTGATCGCCTGGCGGATCAGCACGGCTGCGGGCGGGGTCTTGGTGATGAACGTGAAGGAGCGGTCCTCATAGACCGTGATCACGACCGGGATGACCGTGCCCGTTTCGCTCTGGGTCTGGGCGTTGAAGGCCTTGCAGAACTCCATGATGTTGATGCCGTGCTGCCCCAGCGCAGGACCGACCGGCGGGGCGGGACTCGCCTGCCCGGCATTCGCCTGCAGCTTGATTGTCGTCAGTACCTTCTTGGCCATTAGAGCTTCTTCACCTGATCGAATTGAACCTCTACCGGGGTCTCCCGGCCGAAGATTGATACCAGCACCTTGAGCCTCGCGGCGTCCTCGTTGATCTCGGAGATCTCGCCGGAGAAGTCCGAAAGCGGCCCGGAGACGACCTTGACGGACTCGCCGATCGTGAACTGGGCACGGGTGCGGGTGGCGGTGGCGACCTCCTTGTGGAGCAGGCGGTCGACCTCACCCTGCGTCAGCGGCACGGGCTCCTGGGAGGCGCCGACGAAGCCGGTGACGCCCGGCGTTCCCTTCACGACGCCCCAGGAGTCCTCGTTGAGCTCCATGTTGACGAGCACGTAGCCGGGCATCGTGCGCTTCTCGACGGTGATCTTCTGGTTGTCCTTCATCTCCGAGACGGATTCGGTGGGGACGACCACGCTGCGCACAGCGCGCTGCTGGCCGAGTGAGATCAGCCGGTGCTCGAGGTTGTGCTTGACCTTGTTCTCGTGACCCGAGTAAGTGTTGACTACATACCAGCGAAACATTCAGGGTTCCTCGACAGATTCAGTGGCGGATGGGAAGGAGGGGCCGGTGGATGAGGAGCGCGGGGGCTCGATCACGACTTCGGCACAGCGGCTAAAGGATGTATTCGACGATTTCCTTGGCGACGAAGTCGGCGAGGCCGAGGTAGGCGCCGGCGATTGCGACGAAGCCGATGACGACGGCCGTGGCCTGGCTGACCTGACGGCGGTCGGGCCACTGCACGCGCTGGAGCTCAGCCCAGCTGGCACCGAGGAAGCCGATGGCGCGGTTGCCACCGCGCAGGGGTGCACCCGAAGGGCGCGACGCTTCGCTGCCGTTGTCTCCAGCACCGCCTCCGCCGCCGCGTGCGGGCGGCCCGCCGGGACCAGTAGGCTCCTGCAGCTCATCGTCGCCGCCGGCCTGCACGTCGTCCTCGAGCGGCGCTGGCACGCCGCCGGCGCCGCGCACGAGCGCGGCGTCGAACTCGTCGACGTTGGACGCCGCGTGCTCGAGCGCAGCTGGGATCTCATCGCCGGGCAGCTCCGCGGCGCGCGTGCCAGCCGGCGCGCCGGGCGCAGCTGAGGAGCCGCCACGCGAGCGGCGTTGCTTTGCACGTTTACGGTCACGAGCCACAGCAGCGCTCCCGCGCTAACGGGTCTCCCGATGGCTGGTGTGCTTGCGACACCAGCGACAGTACTTGCGCAGGCTCACCCGGTCGGGGTTGTTGCGCTTGCTCTTGTTCGTCTGGTAGTTGCGATGCTTGCACTCCTCGCAGGCGAGGGTGATTGCGATTCGAACGTCTCCGCGGGCCATGATCTGAAATCCCTGCTCGGTATTGGTAAGCGGCCTTGGGCGAAGAAAAACCCCGCCCAAGCGCGAGGTCCAAGCAGTCTAGCGCGCCGGGGCCGCCGTCGCGAGCGCGCCGCGGATCGCTTGACGCGAGCGCCGCCAGGCGCCAAGCTCGTGCCGCCGATCCGCCCACCGATCCGCCCACCAGAGAAAGAGACACCGACCTCATGCACCTGCCCGAGCCGATTCCCACCGCCGTCCACGACGAGACGTTCGCCGGGGTGACCTACCACATCCGCGGAGAGCTGGTTCCGGAGCTGCAGATCGAGATCGGCTCACAGGCGGTGATGTTCGAGCACCACGTGCTGCTGTGGAAGGAGACGCAGCTGAACATCGAGCTGAAGAAACTGCCGGGCGCGATCAAGCGCAAGATCGCGGGCCTCGAGTTCTTCGTGACGCGCACCTCGGGCTCGGGGCGCGTGGCCTTCTCGCGCGACTCGCCGGGGCAGTGCGTGCCGCTTCATCTGCGCCAGGGCGAGGGCCTGGACGTGCGCGAGCACCAGTTCATCGCGGCGACGGACAACCTCGACTACAGCTTCGAACGGATCAAGGGCGTGCAGAACATGCTGCTCGGCGGCTCGGGCTTCTTCATGGACAAGTTCCGCGCGACAGACGGCGACGCGCTCGTGTGGCTGCACGGGCACGGCAACGTGTTCCTGGTCAACCTGATGGAGGGCGAGCAGCTCGACGTGGAGGCCGGCGCGTGGCTCTACAAGGACCCGTCGGTCAAGCTCGAAGCGGTCACGATGGGGCTGAAGACCGGCATCTTCGGCGGCGGCGGCAAGCTCACGTGGAACCGCTTCACCGGGCCCGGGCGCCTGGCGATCCAGACGCTGTTCATCGCGCCGCTGGAGGGCATCGAGAGCACGGCGGGCGCGGCGGGCGCGGGCGGTATCGCCGGCGCACTGATCGGGGGCCTCGGGCGGGGTTAGGTTTATGAGGGCCCCCTAACGGGGGCGGGGAGGCGTTCGTCGTTGTCCCACCGTCGCTGCCCGGCGAGACGGGGCCGGCTCACTCATACAGCGTGAGAGTGCCGAGGATCACGTAGACGGCGACGAGCGCCCAGCCCTCGAACTCGGCGGCCTCCCCGTCGCCGGTGACCTGCCACAGCACGAGCGCGGTGAGCGCGAGCGCGCCGATGTAGACGGGCGCCAGGGCGAATGTGAGCTGCGTCTTCAGCGCGAAGGAGATCAGCACGAGCAGTGGGAACAGGAACGCCGCGATCTGCGCGACGGAGTTTTTGACGACGGAGATCGCGAGGTCGGCCTTGCCCTTCCAGGCGAGCACGAGCCCGGCGGTGTTCTCGACGGCGTTGCCCGCGATCGCCACGATCACGAGGCCGGCGAAGGCCTGGGAGATGTGCAGCTGGGAGATCGCCGGAGAGAGCCCGTTGATGAACCAATCCGAGACGAACGCCGAGGCGGTGCCACCGATCAGCAGCAGCGCCACGGTCAGCCACAGCGGCACGGCCGCGACCCTGCCCATCGCCGCGTCCCCGCCGGGAACGCCCGCCTCCCCCTCCCCCGCTGGCTCGCGCTCCTCGCCAACGCCGGCCGCAGCCTCCTCGCCGGGCGCGCTGTCGGAGCGCAGATAGGGTACGACCCAGGCCAGGTAGACGACCAGCAGGCAGCCGGCGCCGACCGCGGAGATCGCGTTGACGTGATGGCTCGCGGGGTCGTGCGCGCCGAGCGAGAGGCCGAGCAGGACGATGATGAAGACGGTGACCTGCAGGAGCGTCGTGGTATCGCGCGGCAGGCGCTTTGAGAAGCGCATCACGCCCCCGGATGAGCGCCGCGCGCCGACGACGATCACGAGCCCGAGCACGAGCAGCGCGTTGGCGAAGATCGAGCCGACGATCGCGGTCTGCGCGACCACGAGCTCACCCTTCTGCAGCGCGAAGATCACGACGAACAGCTCGGGCAGGTTGCCGAGCGTGGACTGCATCATGCCGGTGACGCCCGGCCCGAAGCGCTCGCCGAGCTGCTCGGTGGCGAAGGAGACGACCCACGCGAGCCCGGCCAGCGCGAGCGTGGCGATACCGAAACGGGGAACAGCCGCCCACGCGCCGTAGTCGGCGATGCCCGCGAGCGCGGTCAGCGAGGCGATCAGGCCGAGCAGCAGCCGTTGGGGTCGGGTCAGGGCGGACATGCCTGGCGGCAGCTTCCCGGCGCCGGCGCTAGTGGCTCTGCAGAACCTTGTCGACGAGGCCGTACTCGAGCGCCTGCTCGGCCGTGAAGAAACGGTCGCGCTCCATGTCGCGGCGCACCTCCTCGGTCGGCTTCTCGGTGTGCTTGGCGTAGATCTCGTCGATGCTCACACGCAGTTTGAGGATCTCGCGGGCGTGGATCTCGATGTCGGTCGACTGCCCCTCGAAGCCGGCGGAGGGCTGGTGGATGAGGATGCGCGAGTTGGGCAGCGCCGCGCGCTTGCCCTTGGTGCCGGCGGCGAGCAGCAGCGAGCCCATCGACATCGCGACGCCCACGCACATCGTGGCGATGTCGGGTTTGACGAATTTCATCGTGTCGTAGATCGCCAGGCCCGAGTAGATCGAGCCGCCGGGCGAGTTGATGTAGATCGAGATGTCCTTGTCCGGGTCCTCGCTCTCGAGATGCAGCAACTGGGCGACGACGAGGTTGGCGACCTGATCGTCGATCGGCGTGCCGAGGAAGATGATGCGCTCGTTGAGCAGGCGCGAGTAGATGTCGAACTCGCGCTCGCCTCGCGCGGTGCGCTCGATGACCATCGGGATCAGCGGCATGGCCCCACCCTAGCTCGTGCGCGCGCGACCCCCGGCCTCGCCGCGGCGGGCGGGCTGGCACCGCAATGGCCGGATGTGCGAGTTGCACGCCCTCCCGGTCGGGGTAGAGCACGGCACGACGATGGATATGCGATGCCCCGAAGCTCGATGAATGGACTTGCGATGAGCACGATGCACCCACTTTCCCGCCTGCGCCGCGTGTTCCTGCTCGCGCTGGCGAGCACGCTCGTCTGCGCCGCCGGCGCCGCCGCGATGACGAGCCACGCCGGCTGGCCGGCCGATCAGCACCTGATCATGGACAAGGGGCCGGCGGGGCGGGCCAACACGCTGTCGGGGGTGGCCGGCATGCACAACTACCTGCTCGGCGGCTACGGCGACGACACGATCTACGGCGGCCCGGCGGGCGATGTGATCTGGGGCGACTATCACGAGTCCGGCTGGCCCTCGCACCAGACCGCGATCATCCACGCCGGTAACGGCAAGAACTTCATCTACGCCAACGACACGGTCAACTACGTGTGGACGGGCACGAATCCCGCGACGGTCGTGCACGCGCACGAGGGCTCGGGCGCGATCCATTGCGAAAACCCGCGCATAGTGGTCTTCACGAGCCACCATGCGCTGCCTCACTACTCGCTGCACGGCTGCCGTCACATCAGCTTCTTCTCGGTCGGCTACTGATCGAGGCTGCCGGTCGAATCGCCCACGGCGCTAGAGGACGCCATGGGCGATTCGACCTAAGCTCAGCGGTTGACGGTCTGCATGCCCTGCGGGTCATAGCGTTCGCCGGTCGCGCTCGGCACGGTGTCGGTGATCCGCTGCACCTCCTCGGCGCTCAGCTCGATCTCGGCGGCGGCGAGGTTCTCCTCAAGGTAGCTGACGCGCTTGGTGCCGGGGATCGGCACGATCTGCTCGCCGCGGTGCAGCACCCAGGCGAGCGCGAGCTGCCCCGGCGTGACGCCCTTCTCCACCGCCAGCTCCTTGACGCGCTCGGCGAGCTTCAGGTTCTGCTCGAGGTTCGCGCCGGTGAAGCGCGGCCCGTGGCGGCGGAAGTCGCCCTCGTCGAGCTCATCGGGCGAGCTGAAGCGGCCCGAGAGGAAGCCGCGTCCAAGCGGCGAGTAGGCCACGAGCGCGATGCCCAGCTCCTCGAGCGTCGGGCGGATCTCCTCGTCCAGCTCGCGTGTCCACAGCGAGTACTCGCTCTGCACGGCGGTGATCGGGTGCACGGCGTGTGCGCGGCGGATCGTCTCGGCGCTGGCCTCGGAGAGCCCGAGGTGGCGCACCTTGCCCTGACTGACGAGCTCGGCCATCGCCCCCACGGTCTCCTCGATCGGCGTGCCCGGGTCGACGCGGTGCTGGTAGTAGAGGTCGATGTGCTCGACGCCGAGGCGCTGCAGCGAGCCCTCACACGCTTCGCGCACGTAGGCGGGGCTGCCGTCGATCGACCTTTTCGGCGGATCGCCGGGCTCGAGCTTGATGCCGAACTTGGTGGCCAGGAAGACCTCCTCGCGCCGCTCGGCGATGGCGCCGCCCACGAGCCGCTCGTTGGTGTGTGGCCCGTACATGTCGGAGGTGTCCAGGAAGTTGCAGCCGAGATCGAGGGCGCGGTGGATCGTGCGCAACGACTCGGGCTCGTCGGTTGCGCCGTAGAAAGCCGACATGCCCATGCAGCCGAGGCCGATCGCCGAGACCTCCGGGCCGCCGTCTCCGAGTGTGCGTTTCCTCATGGCTGTTCCTCTCTCGCTGAAGGTGGAGCTCGCACGCCGCGGTCCCCACGGCGCGATCGAGCCTCCGGTATACCAACCCCTCCCGGGCAGGCCATGCCCCAACCCTGCCCCGACGGCCCCGCGGGCCGTGCGTGGATAATGTCGCTGGCGTGTTCCCGCTGAACCTCCCCAATTTGCTGACGGTGCTGCGGATCATGCTCGTCCCGGTGCTCGTCGTGACGCTGCTCGGCAACACCCCGGCGGGCGACGTGCTCGCAGCGGTCGTGTTCGCGCTCGCGTCGCTGACGGACTTCGTCGACGGCTACCTCGCGCGCAGCCGTGCGGAGATCACGAACTTCGGCAAGCTGATGGACCCGCTCGCGGACAAGCTCCTGATCATCGCGGCGCTGATCTCGCTGGTCTCCCTGCACCGCCTGGCGGCGTGGGTGGCGATGGTGATCATCACCCGCGAGCTCGCCGTGACGGTGCTGCGCATGGGCGCCACGCAGGCCGGCGTGGTGATGGCCGCGAGCATGTTCGGCAAGGTCAAGACCTGCCTGCAGATCGCGGCGATCCTCGCGGTGATCGCGGTGCACGGCCAGCCGCTGTGGGTCGCGGCGCTGTTGTACGTTGCGGTCGCGGTGACGGTGCTCTCGGGTCTTGACTACTTCTTCGGGCTGCGCCGGCGCATGAACCAGCGCGAAAGTCGCGCTCAGCTCGGCGGCTGAGCTCCGTCGAGCCACTCGCCAAGGCTCGTCTGATGCGCCGCGGCGGTCCCGGTGGAGATCTCCCCGCGTAGCTCTGAGAGCAGCCCGTGGCGTTCGGCCACGACATTGTGCTGATGGATCGTCTCGAGGTTCTCCTGGCGCGCGGAGAGGAAGCTCTCGCCCTCCAGCGCAGCGAACTCGCTGACGACGCCTGCGAGCATCTCGCGTACGCAATCCTCGACGAAGCGCGGACGGCGGTGGGCCTTTTCGACCACCTCGACCTCGTCTGAGCGCTTCATCAGCTCATAGATCTCCGAGGACATGCTCCCCTCGGCGATCGCCAGCAGCGTGCGGGCCTCGATCTCAGCGTCGCAGCCCTCGCGCAAGCCGATCTCGAGCGTGGCAAGACCGCGCTGGTTGTGGGTCGCGACGGGCACGCTCTCGAGGATCTCCTCGATCTGCTCCTCGGAGAAGCCCTTGCCGGCAAGCCGCTCGCGGGCGCGTCCGGCCACGAGCTCCTGTGCGCAGGGGCAAGCCGTCATGCCGGTGGCCGAGACGCCGACGGTTCGCCGCGTTCCGTGCGCGAAGGCCACCGCGCGGCCGCGCAGCGTGTAGATCTCCTGCGTCTGGATGCCCGAGACGGGCGCCGGCTTGTGCTCGGGGTAGCGCGCCTGGATCGTGACCTCGGCGCGCTCGGCGCCCTGACGTTCGCGCACGAGCTCGGCGATGTGCTGCGCGAGCGTCTCGGCCCGGAAGGGCGCCTCCGTGAGCACGACCTCGCCGATCGCCTCGTTGACCACCTCGTCGAAGCGCGACATGTGCGCGCCCTTCTGCGCCCCGTCCAGATCTACGAAGCAATCGAAGCGTGCGAAGAACAGCTCCTCGCGGACGCGCACGACCTTCTCGACGCCGAGGACACCGACACGCGAGAGCCCGACGAGGACCCTCGGCGCACGCGCCTGGACGTCATCGCCGCCACTCCGGGTCGGAGACAGTGAGGGGATTACCCGACTGGCCTGCACCGCGGCCAAGCCTAGCGCGCAGGCGGGGGCTCGCCCCGGCTAGTACATGCCACAACCCCGGCCTCGGATTCTGGTATCACTCCGCACTTGGCCCATCGAGCCCGCCTGATGGAACGAATGGGGGATCTGGCTCTGGGGGCTAGGCGAGACGCAACTGAACTGCCATGCAAACGCAACGCACAGGAGGCTTAGCGTAGGTGAGGGGAGGTCGAGGCGGCGTCCGTCGTCTCGAGGGGAGTAGCACTGTTCCTTGGGAGTCCAATTGAGCGACAAGCTTGAGGTATTGATGACCGCCACGCCGCCAGCCGTCGTGGAGATCGAGGAGTTGCAGGGAATCATCACGGAGGGGCAGGAGAAGGGCTTCCTAGCGGCCGAGGCGCTCGAGAGCGCACTCGAGGAGGCCGACCTCACCCGCCAGCAGACACAGGATCTCCTCAGCTACCTGGAGGAGCATGCGATCGACGTCCTCGGAGCCGAGGGCGTGCCAGAGCTGCGCGTGCCGGGCGCCGAGAGCGACGAGCCACCGGTCGCCGAGCACGTGGACCCGCTCGCCGAGCCGGCGGATGGACAGCGCGGCTCCGCAGAAGGCGCGACCGACGAGCGCGACGAGCAGATCCAGGGGCTGCAGGTGCGCCTCGAGGAGCTCAAGCGCCCCGAGGTCGACCTCACGGTCGAGCCGAGCCTCGACTCGCTGCGACTGTACCTGCGCTCGATCGGGCGCGTGCCGCTGCTGAATGCCGAGGAGGAGGTGTCCCTGGCCAAGCGCATCGAGCGCGGCGACGTGGCCGCCAAGCAGCACATGGTCGAGGCCAACCTGCGCCTCGTCGTCTCGATCGCGAAGGGCTACGTGGGGCGCGGGCTGACGCTGCTGGATCTGATCCAGGAGGGTTCGCTCGGCTTGATCCGCGCGGTGGAGAAGTTCGACTACCGCCGCGGCTACAAGTTCTCGACCTACGCGACCTGGTGGATACGCCAGGCCGTGACACGCTCGCTTGCCGACAAGGGGCGCACGATCCGCATCCCCGTGCACATGGTGGAGCGGCTGAACAAGCTCGTCCACGCCGAACGCCGCCTGATCCAGGAGCTGGGCCGCGAGCCGAGCGTGGATCAGCTGGCGAGCGAGCTCGAGTGCACGGTGCGCGAAGTGCGCGACATCATGCGCATCACCCAGCAGCCGATCTCGCTGGAGAAACCCGTCGGCGAGGAGGACGACTCGGCGCTCGCGGACTTCGTCGAGGACGTCTCGGCGGCATCCCCATTCGAGATCGCCTCCGAGGCGCTCAGGCGCGAGAACGTGATGCGCGTGCTCGCCTGCCTGCCGCGCCGCGAGCGCGAGGTGATCGAGATGCGCTACGGCATCGTCGGCGGGCGCTCGCGCACGCTCGAGGAGGTCGGGCGCGCCTTCAACATCACGCGTGAGCGTGTGCGCCAGATCGAGAACCGCACGCTGAAAAAGCTGCAGACGCTGCCCGAAGCCCAGCAGCTGCGCGAGGCCTCCTAGCCAAGACGGGTCTCGCTACGCAGCACGGGCCTACCCCGGTGGCTCCCAGGCCCTAAACTGACGGCCCCGGCGGGGTTCCCGAGCGGTCAAAGGGGACGCGCTGTAAACGCGTTGGCTCTGCCTTCGCAGGTTCGAATCCTGCCCCCGCCATGTCACGCTGTGCAACTGGCAGCCGCAAGCTCGTTGCCGCTAGGTAGCGCTCCGCGACCGCCTCGCTGACGGTGGCCGACAGGCGCACGGTTGCCCTGGACGCGGTCGGGCCGTAGCTGCCGCCCGTAGTCGCAGCGGTAGGCGTGTGGCCTTCTTCGTGATAGCCCCAACGGAGCCCAATCACCCTCGGCTCGGCTGGCAGGCGAGGGTCGCCTCCGGCTCAAGATGGCTGTCAGCCCTGTCGATGCTTAGCCATGGGCGTACGCGTCAAAGTGCCCAAGAGACATTTCGCCCCGGCCGTCCTGGCTCTGGCGCTGGGACTGGCCGCTGTCCTGGTCACGATGGGCGTGGGGATCGCCCTCAGCCATGAGCAATCGAAGAAGCAAATCCTGGACAACCTCAGCAGCAAAGGCACAATCGCCGCGGGGTTTGTCTCGACGTTCGTCTCCCAGCAGGCCACGCGCGAGGCTGAGGTAGCTCGCCAGGAACTTTCGGGCCGCCGAGGACTCTCGACGCGCTTCCGTCGGGTCCTCGCAAGTTTTGGTAGCCAAGCGGGGGTTCTGCTGGACTCCTCCGGTCGGCTTCTGCAGGTGACTCCCAGCGCCCCTGCAATTCTCGGATCGAGGATTGCGCCGCGCTATGCGCACCTGACGGCGGCCGAGTCCGGGCGAGCGGCCGTCTCTGGCATTGTGCCCTCCGCTGCCGAGCATAAGCCAGTGGTGGCAATCGCTGTTCCGTATCCCACGTCGCAGGGACGCCGCGTGCTTAGCGTCGCTTATCCAGTGGCGGGCAGCGTGCTGGCGGCATTTGTCCAGCACACGGTGGCGCTTCCGCACCACTTGGTGGCGATCTTGGATTCTCAAGGCATGCTCATCACCTCAAGCTCGCACACCTCGGCAGTTTCCCTTCGCCAAACTGATCCATCCTTGGCGCGAGCCACGGAACGCGCGTCTCGTGGCGTTGCGTCCGTGGCTGGCTCTCCTAGCTCCTTCGTTGTCAGCGCCGTGCGAGGAACCCCATGGCATGTAGTTGTCGCAGTACGGAACAAGGACCTATTCCGCTCGATCAACGGATGGGCATTGTGGCTGCCGTGGATCGTGCTCACCGTCATTGCGATTCTTTGCATCATCGTGCTCGCCCTTTTCTCGCGCTCCTTGGTTGCACATCGACGGCTTGAAGGCTTGTCAAGTGAACTGGCCGCCGCGGCCCACACCGATTCATTGACGGGCCTCGCAAACCGCAGAGCGCTTCATGAACGCATGCCCCAAGCGTGGGCCTATGCTCAACGCCACGACGAGCCACTAACGGTGATGATCATTGATCTCGACGACTTCAAGGAAATCAACGACACCTACGGACACGATGCGGGTGATCATGTGCTTGAAGCGGTCGCGACCTGTATGCATTCCGTCTTTCGCACGAGCGACATCTTCGGGCGCTGGGGCGGCGATGAGTTCGTGGCATTCCTACCGGGCACCGATCTTGATGGGGCGAATGCGGCCGGGGAGAGGCTAGGAGCCGGGCTAGAAGCTGTTGATCTGTCGCGCCACGGCCCTTCTGAGCAGATCACGCTCAGCTTTGGGTGTGCCTCCGCAACAGGTAAGTCCATGCATGACGTGATGATCGAGGCCGACAAGGATCTCTATCGCGCAAAGGGCCAGGCTCGCGTGCAGTCCTCCTAAGACTAGGTGCAGCGGGTCCGGCTTACTGCTTTCTTGTAGCGAGGGGACTCCGCGAAGACCGTGGACTGCATCCAGCGTCGCGATCTCATGGATCGTGCGACGATGCTTCGCGCACCATCCGGCGCTCCGCGCTACGCCAGAAACGACAGCAACAGCTCGCGAAACTCGTGCGGCTGTTCCAGCGGAGCGAGGTGACCGGCCCCGGCCATCGTCACGCGGCGCGCGTTCGGCAGAGCCTCTGTGAGCGCATCGGCTGCCAGCTGGAAGTCGGACATGTCGTGCTCGCCGACGAGGATCAGCGCGGGAGCATCGAGGTGCGAGAGTGCCTCGAGGTCGTCCTCCAGCGGGTCCTCGCCCTCCGGACGGTCCTCCTGCCCCTCCCCCTGCGCGAACGCGCGGCGCTGCATGACCGCGATCCTCTCGCGCAACTCCTGCGACGCATCTGGCAGCGTCCAGGCCTTCACGACCGCTTGCACGGCCGCCTCGACATCGCCGTCTGCCAACGCGCTCTCCTCGGCCTCCCATGCATCCTCGAGCTGCTGGCTCGGCTCGATCCCCGATGCTCCGCTGGAGATGAGCACCAGCGCCTCGACACGCTCCGGCTCGAGCGCGGCCACGCGCTGCGCGACCATACCTCCGAACGAGTTGCCGACGAGCGCCGCCCGCTCGATGCCGAGCGCATCCATCGTGGCAAGGACCTCGCGCCAGGGCGCATCCTCGGTGCTCGAAACAGGTGCCTCCCCGAAGCCCGGCATGTCCATCGCGACAACGCGAAAGCCGCGCTCGGCGAGCGGCTGCAGGTGCTCCGACCACATCGTGCGGTCGGCAATTCCGGCATGCAGCAAAATCAGCGGCCGTCCGGTTCCAAGGACATCGCAGGGAAGGCTCATGGCTTCGACTATCCCACACGCCCCTCGCCGGCGTCGATCGCAACGGACCGCGGATCGGCGATCGCGCGCGCCGCACGCTGCTCAGAGACCCCGACGCCAACCGGCTGCAACTGGCTCAGCCGGGCTGAGCTCAGCCGCGACGCAGCGCGCGCCAGATGAGCGCCGGGTGGCGAGCGATGCTCGGCCCCAGCTTCAGCGCCAGCAGCGTCAGCGCCAGCCACGGACGCAGGTGCGGGCGAATGCGCCTGATGCGACCCTCCGGGTCGAGCTCGAAGACCATCGCGTCGCTGAGGCGCACCCCATACACGCGCGCCTCGCCGATCGCGACACGCTCGGTGCCCGCGCCGATCTGAGGACCCCAGCGCAACCCTTGCAGGCCTCCGTAGACGGCGGTGAGCAGGATGCGCAAGTCCTGCTCACCGCGAAAGACCATGTGCCCCGAGATCGGAGAGACGAGCTCCATCTCCGGCGCAAAGCTCGCCAGCAGTCCGTCGACATCGTTGCGCGCGGACGCGGCCAAGTAGTGGGCGACGGCATCCTCGTCCATCGCTTGATTATTGCGCGATGAGTTGTTGCAATCCGGTTACGAGGCGGCCCTCGAGCCGTCGTGCAACCGGGCGGTGTGGTTAGAGTGCGCGCTTCGTCGTGGCGAGACTCGGTGCAGTGGGGCGTCTCGAAGCGTCAGATGCAACCCATCGATAGGGGACCTGGATGTTCGATCGTGGGCTCGCGAGTCTGAGCCGTGTGAGCGCCAAGGGCGGCCACGCAAAGCAAGTCAAGAGACCTCGCACCGGAGCGCTGGCGATTCTCGTGCTGCTCGCGCTTGCGCTTCCGGGCGCCGCCGTGGGGCTCGCGCCCAGCACACGCCCGGTGCTCGGTGCGCGCGGCGGAACGCTGAAGTGGAACGACGTCGGCAGGCGAGGCGTCTACAAGCTGATGATCAACGTCGCTGGACACAAACGCGTGATCACGGTGATGCGCCGCCGCAGCATCAGGCCCCACCCGTTCCCCGGCGCGACAGCGGTCTATCGAGTGAAGGCGGCCTACAACGAAAGCGGCTGGTCGAACCCGGTGATCATCCACTACCCCGTCGCCACCGGCCAGAGCGCAGCGCTGGGCGCGACCCCGCTCGCCGGGCCCGCCGTCGCGCCCTCCATCCCGAGCGCGCCCGCGCCAGCCGAAGAAGCCGGCCTCGAAGCTCCCGCACCCGAACCGCTGCCGGGCAGCATGCTCGTCGGCGTGAGCGCCGGTGGCTGGGGGCCGAGCGCGTTCTCCGACATCGCGGGCGCCGTCAAGTATGTGCGCATGGACTCGCACTTCGCAAGCGACGCCGAAGTCGGCGGCGCCGCGGCGGCCGGCGTCAGCGTCGCCTCGTGGGTGTTCGGCACGGGCGGATCGATCGGAGCGGTCGACCCGGCAGGCTATGCCGCGGAAGTGGTCGCCCTGTTCAAGCGCTTTGGCCGCGGCGGAACGTTCTGGAGAGGCAGAAAGCGCGACCTCGGCTCGAGCGCCGTCGAGATCTTCAACGAGCCGGGTAACCCCGCCTTCTGGAGCGACCCCACGAATTACGCGGCCTACGTGACGCTGCTCAGAGCCGTTCACGACGCGCTCGCCGCCAACTTCCCCGAAGCGATCCGCCCGCGCGTGCTGGCGAGTTGGGACGGCGGGGAGGGGCCCTCGAGCGCCTTCGGGCCGGGTTGGGCCGCACTCGGCGGGCTGGCCTACTGTGATGGCGTCGCCGTCCACCCCTACGGCGGGGCTGACGGCGGCGACGGCGGTGCGCTGGGTGGGCACGAAGATGTCGAAAACGCGCGCCGAGCGACCGGCAAGCCGGTCGAGGTGACCGAGGTCGGCTGGCCCACGGCTTTGGGGCAGCCCGGCACCGGCGACTCACAGCAGTGGAGCGAGGCACAGCAGGCCGAAAACATCACGAACTTCGTGCGCTGGGCCCGCTCGACCGAATACGTGGCGATGGTCCTGGTCTTCAACTACGTCGACTACGGCACGAACACCTGGTACGGCATCGAGCGTTCCGACCGCTCGCACAAGCCGTCCTTCGCGGCGCTGGCAGCTGCCTAGCGCGAGCAGTAGCACCGGAGTTCCGCCAGTCAGTATCGATCCGTCCGCTGATGCCGAGAGGATGCCACCGTGGCGGTTCCGGTCATCATCTTCATCGTCTGCTTCTGCGCGGGAGCGGTGACGTCGGGGCAGATCCTTCCCGACCTGGCGGCAGGCTCCGTCGGTGGCCTCGCCTTTTTCATCGTGTGCGGTCTGTTGGGTGCCGCGCTCGGGCTCGTCGGGCTGCACACCTACCTGATCCTCGATGCGCTCAAACAATCGGTGGGCTCGATTCCTGGCGTGGGTGACTTCAAGGCCACGACCGTCGCGCATGGCCTCGATGAGATCCTGCTGGAGGCAGGCGTCCTGGTCGGACTGGCGGCCGGTGTCTACCTGCTATCGCCCCCTCCCTTCGAGGAGAGCGAGGACCACAACCCAGGCAGCGCCGCCTGAGCTAGGCGGGCTGCAGCACCTCGAGCTCGCCCGCTTCGGCGGCCAGCAGCTCACTGATCGGCTCGACGCTCAGTGCGGGCCTGGCGTCACGGTCGAGCACTGGCCACGCGGGGCCGGGGCGCGCGAGGTAGAAGCCCTGCACGAGCGGCACGCCGAGGCGGCGCACCGCTCGCAGTTCGGCCTCGGTCTCCACGCCCTCGGCGACGAGCAGGCAGCCGACCTGCGTCGAGTAGCCCGCCAGCGCTCCGACAAGCGCCGCGCGCTCCTCGTCGCCCTCGACGCCGGTGATGAGCGAACGGTCGAGCTTGAGATAGCCCGGGCGCACGCTCGTGATCTGGCGCAGACCCGAGTAGCCGGCGCCCATGTCATCGACGGCCAACTGCACGCCTCGTACACGCAGCGGCTCGATTGCGCTGCTCAGCTGCATGTCGCCCTCGACGAGCGTCTCCTCGGTGATCTCGATGATCAGGCCGTCGAGATCATGGTGGCGCCCGGCGCCGGCGCCGTGGAGCATCGACAGCGTCAGCGCATCGAGGAGCACGGGAGCGGACAGGTTGACCGACAGGCTGGTGCCGGGCGGGCGGCGGGCGAACAGCTCGAGCGCTCCCGCCAGGCAGGCGCGCTCGAGCGCGTCGCGTTCGCCGAGCTCCTCCGCCAGCGCGAACCAGCGCAGAGGGCTGCCGTCGCCGAGGCGCTCCTCGAAGCGTGCGAGCGCCTCATAGGCATGGATCGTGCCGTCGCGCAGATCGACGATCGGCTGCACGACCATGGAAAGACCGTCGCCGTCGATCAGACGGGCGAGCATGCGACGCTCCTCGACACGCGAGGGGGTGCCGGCGGGAGCCTCGCGCACGGCGCCGGCGCTCCCGCGCTCCCTGCGCTCGGCCATGCGCGAAGCGATATCGCCCGCGAACAAGAGCGTCTCGGCGCTCTCGGCCTGCAGCCTCGCCTGGCGCAGGAGCAGGTTGAGCTCGCTCGTGAGTCTCCCGCTCGTCAGCAGCAGGCCGATGGTCGCGACTACGAGCACGGCGTATTCGGCGCTGAGCGAGCCGTAGCGGATGACCGGCAGCGCGAGCGCCACAAGTAGGAGATTGCGCCCGAGCCAGTGCACTCGCCCGCCGCGCGCCAATACGCCGCTGGCGACAGCCACGAGCCAGAGGATCGTCAGCACGGTGACGCGTTGCGGTCCGCAGCCGATGATCAAGAGACCGGCGCTCGCGGACAGCGACTCCTCGACGCTGAGCCACGCCATGCGTGGTGCGGCGAGCTGCACGAGTGCGGTCAGGGCGATGATCGCCGAGCCGATCAGCCCGAGCTCCGGCCGCGGGAGCAAATGGGGCTGGGCGACCAGCAGCGCGACGCCGGCGAGACCCACCGCCACACGCGTGATCGCGGCGGTTCGGCGTGCGCGCAACAGGTGCGCGTCGCTCTCGATCGGCACCGGTCCGTCACGCAAGGCCATTGCGCGTGATTCGACAGATGCGGCAGGCTGCTTGAGCGTGTGCCGCCGTTTTCAACCTTCGCTTGACTCTTCCTACAGCTGGGATTCACCGGAGGCTCGCCTCCCTCCCCCGCGCCGCGCTCCTACCCGTCGGCGACCACCGAATCCAGCAACGCAGCGTGAACCCCGGGGGCCAGGCCGAGCTGCGCAGCCACACGCCGCAGGAGCGCGAGCAGCTGCTCGCGCTCGGCGTCTGAGAGATCGCCGCAGAGCCGCTGCTCGTGGCCCACGGCGAGCGCGAAGGCGCGATCGATCAGCTCGCGCCCGGCGCCGGTGAGATGCAGGGCGCGTGTACGACGGTCCTCGGGATTGTGGCGTCGTTCGATCAGGCTGCGGGCTTCGAGCGCGTCGACGAACGCGACCATGCGACTCGGGGGAATCTGCAGGCGATCGCCGATCGCGTGCTGTGACTGGCCTTCGGAGGCGGCCACAGCACGCAGCAGGGCGAACTCGCGCGGCTCGAGCTCGAGCGGCGCGAGGATCTGGCGGAAGTCGCGCGCCACGGCATAGCCGATCGTCGATACGGTGAAGCCGACCGAGTGAAAGGCCGCTGTGGACTCGGGGGTGGCGTCGTGCAGGCTCGCCGGCCCGGAGCCTGCAGCAGACGGAGCGGCATCGAGGGGGCCCCCCATTGAGTGGGCTTTCTGAGGCGAGTCGGAAGGCGAGCGGTCGGCGTCTTTCAAGTTCTTCACGAGATGATCATATATGTCTGAAACGTTTTCTGGTATAGATTATTCTGTCCGGAGTAATTACTTATCTGAATGATCGCGAGGTCTGCAATGAGCGATGCCCCTGAAACTCCCGCAAGCGGCTCCCCGGCCGGCACGACGGGAGCGATCACACGACTGACGCACCTCGTGCTCGCGCACAAGCGCATCGTGGTCGCCTTTTGGGTGATCGTCACGCTCGTCGGGATCGGCTCGGCGGGCTCCGCGTCGAAAGCGCTCAAACAGAAATTCTCGGTTCCCGGCAAGGAAGGCTGGGTCACCAACCAGCAGATCGCACGTGACTTCCGAGGCACCGGCGGCAACAGCGCCCCGCAGCTGGCAGTCGTCACGCTGCCCGCCGGGCACAGCGCCGCTACGCCCGCGGTCAAAGCCGAACTGCAGGCACTCGAAGCGCGCCTGGCCCGCGTCGAGCCCGGTGCTCGCATCGCCGGATACGCGAGCACCGCGAGCCCGGCGTTCCTCTCGGCCGACAAGCTCACGACGTTCGTGATCGCCTACCCCCCGCCGGACCCCAATCAGCCGTTCGGCGATAACCCCGAAGCAGCCAAGAAAGCGAGCGCGGCACTAAAGGGAACGGCGATCGCCGGTGCCCCCGTGCATCTCACCGGATTCGATGCGCTCTCCACACAGAGCGGCGGCGGCAATGGGCCTGGCGTGCTGCTAGAGGCGATGCTCGGAGGCCTCGGTGCGCTGTTGGTGCTCGCATTCGTGTTCGGCTCGTTCCTGGCGATCGTGCCGATCATGATGGCGATCGCCTCGATCATGACCACGTTCCTGGTCGTGTGGGGCCTCACGACGGTTACCGAAGTCTCGCCGATCGTCCAGTTCCTGATCGCGCTGATCGGGCTGGGCGTCTCGATCGACTACTCGCTGCTCGTGGTGGTGCGCTGGCGCGAGGAGCGCGCGCACGGCCTCTCGGGCGAGGCGGCGATCGAACGTGCGATGCAGACCGCCGGGCGGGCGGTCCTCTTCAGCGGCACGACGGTCGCGATCGGACTGCTGGCGCTGGTGGCGCTGCCGCTGCCGTTCCTGCGCTCGGTCGGCTACGGAGGGATGCTGATCCCGCTGATCAGCGTGCTCGTCGCGCTGACGCTGCTGCCAGTCGTGCTCGCCAAGCTCGGCCCACGCCTCGACTGGCCACACGTGCGCAACGACGACCGCGCGAGCCGCTCGTGGACGGGCTGGGCCGAGCTCGTCGTGCGCGGGCGCTGGATCGCGGCCGCCGGTGCCGCACTCGTGCTCGCGGCGCTCGTGCTGGCGGCGACGCAGCTGCAGCTCGGAACGCCGAACGTCAACACGATCGCCAAGCAGGGGGACGCGAAGACCGGCCTGCTCGCGCTTGAGCGCTCCGGGATCGGCTCCGGCACGATCGTGCCGAACGAGGTACTCGTCGGCGGCTCGAGCTCGCCTGCACACGTCGCGCAGGTGCTCGCGGCGGTGCCGAACGTGCACGGCGCCGTGGCACCGAGCTCACCGGCGTGGCAGCGTCCGGGCACATCGGTGCTCGAGGTCTTCCCCACACCCGATGCCTCGACCCCAGCCGGTCGCTCGACGCTCGATGCTGTCCGCGCGGCCGCGCGGACAGCCGGCCCGGACGTCCACGTCGGCGGCCTCGGGGCCCAGAACCACGACTTCATCGAAGCGGTCTACGGCAACTTCCCGCTGATGATCGCGCTGATCGCATTGATCACGTTCGTGTTGCTCGCGCGCGCGTTCCGCTCGCTGCTGCTGCCGCTGAAGGCGGTGATCCTGAACGTGATCAGCGTCGGCGCCGCGTGGGGCGTGCTCGAGCTCGTATGGCAGAACGGTCACGGCTCGAACCTGATCTGGGGCATCTCCGCGACGGGATCGATCACGGCGTGGATCCCGCTGATGGTGTTCGCGTTCCTGTTTGGCCTCTCGATGGACTACGAGGTCTTCATCCTCGCGCGCATGCGCGAGGAGTACGACGCAACCGGCTCGACGAACACCGCGGTCGTGCGCGGCATCGGGCGCACCGGGCGGCTCGTGACGAGCGCGGCGCTGATCCTGTTCCTCGCGTTCGTCTCGCTCGCCTCTGGGCCGGAGACGGAAATCAAAGTGCTCGCGACGGGCCTTGCGGCGGGCATCCTGCTCGACGCGACGGTGATCAGGGCGCTGCTGGTGCCGGCCGTGATCTCGCTGTTCGGGCGCTGGAACTGGTGGCTACCGCAGATGCCGGCGAAACTGCTGCGCGTCGAGCCGTCGCTACCGCCACGGCTTGCGAGCGAGACGGAGGGCTAAGCGTGACCGAGAAGCACTCGATGGGCGATAACGGCATCGAAGTCGAGCAGCTCGTGCGCGACTTCAAGGGCGGCGTGCGCGCGGTCGACGGGATCGACCTGCAGGTGGCGCCGGGCGAGATCTATGGCTTCCTCGGGCCCAACGGCGCGGGCAAGTCCACGACGGTGCTTGTGCTCACGACGCTGCTGCCGCCGAGCGCCGGCACGGCGCGCGTGGCGGGCCTCGACGTCGTCAAGCAGGGCGCGCAGGTGCGCCGCGCGATCGGTGCCTCGCTGCAGGAGTCGGCGCTCGATCCGTTCCTGACCGGCCGCGAGCACATGCGCCTGCAGAGCGCGCTGCACGGGCTCGGCAAGGCCGAGCGCGAACAGCGCGGCACAGAGCTGCTCGAGCGCGTCGGACTGACCGACGCGGCCGACCGCAAGGTCGGCGGCTACTCCGGCGGGATGAAGCGGCGCCTCGACCTGGGCCTCGCGCTCGTTCACCGCCCGCGCCTGCTGTTCCTGGACGAGCCGACGACTGGACTCGATCCGCAGAGCCGCGCGGCGCTGTGGGACGAGGTGCGTCGCCTCGCAGGCGACGGCGTGACGGTGTTCCTGACGACGCAGTATCTCGAGGAGGCCGATGTGCTGGCCGACCGGGTGGGGATCATCGACCGCGGCAAGATCGTCGCCGAGGGCAGCCCCGCTGAGCTGAAGGCCGAGATCGGGCGTCCAAGCGTGGAGGCGATCCCCCAGGACCCGGGCGATCACGACCGCCTCGCGGCCGTGCTGCATCGCTTCGGCGAGGCGGCCGCGGCGTCGCCCAACGGCGTCGCCGCGCGGATGCCCGAGGGCGTGAGCGATCTCGCAGAGATCGTGCGCACGCTCGACTCCGAGGGCATCGCGATCGCCGATCTGCGCCTGCACTCCCCCACGCTCGACGACGTGTTCCTCGCCAAGACCGGACGCTCGCTGGAGGGCGCGGGCGATGAGTCCGACCGAGCGCGCCAGGAGGAGCAGACGAGCAGCGCGACGGTTGCCCTATGAGCGGCGTGCTCGCGACACAGGTCGGCGTGCTGGCCAGGCGCTCGATGCTCAAGACGCTGCGCCAGCCCTTCCAGCTGTTCCCGATCATCTTCTTCCCCCTGATCCTGCTGGCCGTCAACGCGAGCGGGTTGAAGGCCGCGACGCGGCTGCCGGGCTTCCCGACACACTCCTACGTGTCCTTCGCGATCGCGGTGGCCTTCATCCAGGGCGGCATGTTCTCGCTGATCAACACGGGCACCAACCTGGCGGAGGACATCGAGAGCGGCTTCTTCAACCGCCTGGCGCTGACACCGCTGCGGCGCGTGTCGCTGATCACCGGCCTGCTCGTCGGGGTCGCAGTGCTCGGTGTGCTGCAGTCGGCCGTCTACATCGGCATGGCGATCGTCGCGGGTGCGCACCTGGAAGCCGGCTTCGGTGGTGCGCTCGTGATCCTCGCACTCGGCGCGCTGACCGCGATGGCCTTCGGCGCGCTCGGCTGCGCGGCGGCGCTGAAGACTGGATCCGGGGAGGCCGTGCAGGGGCTCTTTCCGCTGTTCTTCGTGTTCATCTTCCTGTCCTCGAGCAACCTGCCGCGCAACCTGCTGCGCACCGGCTGGTTTCACACGGTCGCGACCTGGAACCCGATCTCCTACTTGATCGAGGGCTTTCGCAGCCTGTTCATCACCGGCTGGGACGGCACCGCGCTGTGGCGCGGCTTCGCCGTGGCGATCGGGCTGAGCGCGGTCGCGATGCTCGCCGTCGCCGCGGCACTCCGCTCGAGGATGCAGCGGACATGAGCGCGACACACGGAGGCATTTGGCGAGTGGCGCTGACGATCGCGTGGCGCAGCCTGCACACCTACGTGCGCCGGCCCGACCTGTTCGTGCCCTCACTCGTCTTCCCACTGGTCTTCCTCGCGAGCTTCGCGGGCGGTCTCACGGCCCTGGGCTCGGTGCCGGGCTTTCACTTCCCGGCCGGCTACACGGCCTTCCAGTTTGTGTTCGTGCTGTGCCAGTCATCGATGTTCGCGGGCCTCTTCACGGGCTTCAGCCTGGCGCTCGACTTCGAGAGCGGCTTCGCGCGCAGGCTGATGCTCGCAGCCGAGGATCGCCGCGGAATCGCGCTCGGCTACGCGCTCGTGGCGCTCTCGCGCTCGGTCATCACGCTCAGCCTGGTGACGGGCGTGGCGCTGCTGGCAGGCATGCAGATCACAGGCAGCGGCGTGGACGTCTTCGGCCTGTTCGCGCTGGCGGCGCTGCTGGTGCTCGTCGGCTACGCGTGGGCCGCGGGCGTGGCCTTCCGCTTCCGCACGATCCAGGCAGGTCCGCTGATGCAGACGCCGATCTTCCTGATCATCTTCCTGGCGCCCGTGTACGTGCCGCTGAACCTGCTGCAGGGCTGGATTCACAGCGTCGCGGAGCTGAATCCGGCGACGGCCTTTCTGGAGGCGGGCCGCGGGTTGATCTCAGGCGTGCACGCCCACACGGGCCTGGCCTTCATCTGCGCGGCGGGCCTGATCGCGTTGCTGTCGGTGTGGATGCTGACGGGCCTGCGAAACGCCGAAAACTCAGCCTAGGCGCCGAGCCGGCGCGCGAGCTCGTGCGCTTCGGGGGTGCTGAGCAGCACGCGCTCCAGCGGCGCGTGATTGGCGAGGGCGAAGGACAGCCCGGGCATCCGGCGGCGCACGATGAAGACCTGATCGAGGCGCAGCGTGCGCGCGATGAACAGCACCCAGGGGATGCGCAGGCCCGCTTTGATGCCACTGCCCATTGCCTCGCGCATCGGGCTCTCGACGACGCGCACCTCGCTGATGTCCCCGCGCGCGACGCGAATGTCTCCCATCAACCCGAGGATCTTCTCCCAGCGCGCCAGGCGCACTTCGAGGGTCTGCTCGCTCAGCTCGATGCGCACGCCGCACAGCCTAGTCGCGCGCTCGCGACATGACTGGAGCGGATTGGGGTAGAACTGCTGCAGAGCACCATCGAGCCACCGCGCCCCGGCGCGTGCGCGCTGCCAAGCACGAGAAGGGAGTCCCGCTCATGGAGTCCTCCGGTCCCACCAGAGTCCTCGTCGTCGCACACAAGACAGCCGCGACCCAACCGCTGCTCGACGCCGTGCGAGCGCGCGCCAAGCGCGGCGCCGCGACGTTCACGCTGCTCGTCCCCAATCCGGCGCACGGGCTGCACAAGGTCATCGACGCCGAGGACCAGGGAGCGGGCGAGGCACAGGGGGTGCTGGACGCGGCGCTGCCGAGGCTGAGCGAGGCGGCCGGGAGCAACGTCGAGGGGATCGTCGGCGACCCCGACCCCTCGGCCGCGGTGCAGGACGCGATCAACCTGCGCGGCTTCGACGAGATCATCATCTCGACGCTGTCCCCCAGAGTCTCACGCTGGTTGAAGCTTGATCTGCCGAGCAAGGTCTCGGGCATGGGCCTGCCGGTCACGACGGTCACACCGGCTGACGAGTAGACGCGGGCGCGGGACGCGTCCGACCCACAGATCGAGCGACGAGCAAGCGCGGTCGCGGGACGGCCGCGCCATATGCATCGAGCGCCCGACGCACGACCCTGCGAGCGACCACGAGCCCTCGCTGATCGTCACGCTGCAAAGGCTTGATAACAGAGTACCCTGCCGTCTCCATCAGTCCTATGAGGTGGAAAACGGCGCCGACCTTCTGCAGACAACTGTCTGTGGATCTTTCGTCTGCACGGCGCGAGAGTTTGAACTATGGAGAGCGTCCGTACACAATTTGCAGCGAATCTCCGGCAGCACCGCCTCGCGGCAGGACTCTCTCAGGAGGCTCTCGCAGATCTTTGCGATCTGCACCGCACGGAGATCAGTCTGCTGGAGCGCTGCAAGCGCTCGCCACGCCTGGAGACGATCGTGATTCTCTCTCGCGGCCTGAAGCTGACCTCACCCGCGGTCCTGCTCGACGACATCGTCTGAGGGCCCGGCGGAAACTGGCGACGGCGGGCCGGGCGCGCTACGCTCTCGCCTCCCGCCCAGCTAGCTCAGACGGTAGAGCACTTCCATGACTGAGATGCTGGCATGTGACGAGGAGCCGTTGATGGCCCAGGTCAAGGACGGGAGCATCGAAGCGTTCGAGGAGCTCTATGACCGCTACTGCGATCGGGGCCTACCGGGTGGCACGATCGATCTGTCAGGACGGCGGGCGCGCGGAGGAAGCGCTCGTGGCAATGGTGAACTGCCGATGCAGCGTGCGACGCGCGGAGTGGCGAGACGCTTGACCTTTGGTCAATGGTTCTAATCGAGGGGTCCGTCAGAGCGGACCCTTGCTAGGGATTCGAGCTTCAGAGCCTCAGCGTGCGCTACCGACCACCGGGTTCGTGTGCTTCTCTCTGGGGCCAGCTCTTCAAGAACTGTTCTGCGGCGGCGGGATCGAGTGGACGGGCGAAGAGGAAACCTTGTCCGCTGTCGCAGTCCTCGGCTTGCAGTAGTGAGAGCTCGTGGTCCTGCTCGATGCCCTCTGCGAATGTCTCGATCGAGAGCGCCTTGCCGAGCTGCACGAGGGTCCGGAGGAGAGTCTCGCCTTCTTTGTTGTGCTCTAGTCCGGCGATGAATGATCGGTCGATCTTCAGGGCGTCGACGGGGAAGCGCTGAAGATGGGCGAGGGATGAGTATCCGGTGCCGAAGTCGTCGATTGCAATACGGACGCCGAGGTCCTTGATCTTGGTCAGCCGCTCGACGGTCTCCTCGATGTCGCGCATCAAGGTTGTCTCGGTGATCTCGATCGTGAGCGCTGCAGCCTGCAATCCGCTCTCTGCGAGAGCGTCTTGAATATCGTCGACGAGTTGGTCGCTGTCGAGCTGGCGGCCGGAGACGTTGACGGCCATCGTGATGGGATGGCCTGAGATATGCCACTCGGCGGCTTGGTTGCATGCCTCTTTCAGCACCCATCGGCCGATGGGTGTGATCAGTCCGGTCTCCTCGAGTATCGGTACGAAGGCGTCTGGCTGGACAAGCCCGCGTGTAGGGTGCTGCCAGCGGATCAGGGCCTCGACGCCTGTGGGTCGCATTTCGTTTAGGTCGAGTGTGGGCTGGTAGGCGAGCACGAACTCGTTGTTCGCAAGCGCTTCGCGCAGGTCCATCTCGAGCTCCATCCGGTCTTGGACAGTCTTTTGCATGCCGCTCTCGAAGACGGCGTAGCGGTTACGGCCGTCCCGCTTGGCGCGGTACATCGCAATGTCTGCGTCGCGCAGCATGCTGCGCCTGGTTACCTCATGGAGGGATGCGGCTCGATGGGCCGCCAACTCACCAAAGATCGTCGACGTTTCGCGGCTGGCATCGAGCGTCACCTCGAGGCCGTCACCGGCGATCCATCGTGCGACGGCAACTGTCGAGCTAGTACAGATCCGTTCGAAGCTCTTTTGGACATGCTCATCCACGCGCTGCCCCGACTCGGAGGTCTGGATCACTGTCTCCGCCAGGATCTCGCTCGAGCGAGCACGCACTGCCTCGCCGAGGCGACGAAGTTCCAGAGATGACGTAATTGCATCGTCGATCTGGTCGTGCTCAGTAGCGGAGATTAGGGTTGCCATCGATACTGGATCGACCACGGACGCGGTGCCTAAAGGCGCACTGGACCCTTTAGACACGTGTTGCGCCGCGAGGCTCAGCGCCAAGGAGCTAGGCGCTGCACATCCTGCTCGCCTACTTGAGAATGTTGATTGACCGTGCGGTCACGAGCAGAACAGTGGTGGCTGATATTGCCGACTCGGTGAGCATCAGCATCTTGGCCCAGCGCGTCAGGGGCATCGCGTCAGTCGGACTGAACGCGATCGAGTTCGTGAACGACACGTAGACATAGTCCATCAGCCGTGGATGCCAACCCGGTTCGGCGAGCTTGGGGTTCTCCATCTGAGGAAACTGGAAATCAGGAGCAGGAGGATCTTCCTCGAGCCGCGTGATCGGGCCTCCCCGGTCGAGCCCCCAGAACCAGAGGCCGAAGGCGATCACATTGGTCCCCCAGATCGTCATCCCCTTGAGCAGCAGCTCGGCACCGCTTCGCTCCTGGCCACTCAAGAGCGACCCGAGCAGCGCTCCCAAGGCGAGAGCGTTCCCGGTGCTGATAACGGCCACTAGCGCCATCGCGACGGTACGCCTACGCCCGAGCTGCTCAAGCTTACGACGCGTTCCTTGAAAGGCGAGCGGTAGCAGCAGCGCCGCCTCCGGCACAACCAGCACCAGCCACACCCACCACGGCAGCCCCCACAGCTTCCACCCGTCCCGCTCGCTGACGATCGCAACCACCGACTGCAGGACGATCACGAGCACCACGAAAGGTCCCGCCTCCCAGCGCGACTCAACCTCCTCCTCGTGGAAAACGCCCCCCTTCAGCATGCAGCCGATGCTACTCGCGACCGCATGGCGCTAGGCCCTTACGCCGCCGCTCTGTCCTCGCCAGGTCATGCGAAGCGCCAGCGCGTCTGGCTGAACTGCTCACCCTTGGCGAAACCATACGGCGCGGTTTGCGCGCGACCGGCGGCGGCGTCGAGCAGCCGACACGGCCCGCCGACGGCCAAGCCTCGACCCTGGGAGCAAACATGAAGCGATAGACGACCAGCTGGCGGCATCCATCGAACAGGGCGAGCACGCGGTCGGTCTAGCTCGATCATGGCTAGGAGCTCGTGGCGACCTGCGAAGGGGTAGCCTGAGGGCGGGGTGGCGTCGATGACGAGATAGTGGACCGTGCGCCTACCACCTCATCATGTCGTCTGCGTCGCAGTAGCCCTAGAACCAGATCTCGTCATAAACGGTCTGGTCGTAGGGATGGACCCAACACTCGGCGATCCGGCCCCCTGACATACGAAAGATCACCACCGATCTCCACGACGAGGCGCCCCCACCAGTGCTCGCGTGGCCCTCGGCAAGGATCACCGCGCGCTCATCGTCGGGGAGCACATCCCGCACATTGATCCTGAGAATCCCGTTGGCACGTTCGCGTCGCGCGGCGAAGTAGCGCAACACCTCGTCTCGGCCGTGATAGTCGCCCGCGACCGCGCTGTGTCCAGGCACATGCCACGTGACATCCGGGGTCAGCAACGCGGCTACGGGGCTCTGATCCCCTCCAGCGTAGAAGAGGTTCTGGCTGTCGTGGAACTCGCGGATGAGCTGTGCGTGCGGATGCTCGACCACCGCCCAAGGATATGTAAGGCCACCATCTTGACGGCGCCCGGTGCTTGGTGGGCGGGGAAGCTGCCTGCTCTGCTCGGGTTGTGTATGGCTGGCGAGGTCGGGTAGTTTGGGTCGTAGGGTCGTGCCTAATGCTCAAAAAGAGGAGGGTCAGTGGCTAGAGGGTTGGTCGGACTACTCATTGTCGTAGCGATTGTGTTGTTTCTCGTGAAAGTGGCGGTGGTCGGCGGGATCGTTGGTCTGATCGCGCTTGTCCTGCTTGTGCTGCTGCTCGCTGGGCGACTTTGACCAGCAGCTTGATTGCTGCTGGTCACATCTCCGAGCCGCGGCGGATGTGAGCATGAGCAACGGGACGCGAGCGTTGGTCTGGCTTCTCGCTTTCGTGGTAGCTGGGGTTCTTGGTGGTTGTGGTCGCGTTAGCGGGAAGGGGGTTGGGGCCGGGGTCGAACAGCTCGCGTCAATTGCGGCGGAGGGAGCGTTGATGGCTGAAGGTGTGGCGGGGGCGCGCACGAAGACGACGTTCGTGCGGGTGCATGGTGCTGAGTTGAGCGCCCAGGCTCTGCATGAGGCCGAAAAGCTCAGTGATGATCCCGTAGCGCCATCTCTGGGTCTGCCGATCAGAAAGGCGATTCGCTTGGCCTCTGAAATTGGGGGCGCGATAGATGGTCTGCGGGTCTCACCGCACGACAGAACCCAGGCGCGACAGGACGCGGTCGAGCTCCATGGTTTCTCTGAACAGGCTGCGACGCTAGCCGAAGGCCTATGAAGAAGGTTTTTCAGGTCGCGCTTGGGATTATCGCCGCAATCGGGGGGTTCGTCGATATCGGCGAGTTGGTTTTCGACACTCAGGCTGGCGCGGACTATCGCTACCAGCTGCTTTGGGCGGTCCCTGTCGGCGTCGTGGGAATTGTTGTGTTCGCGGAGATGACTGGGCGCGTCGCGACCGTGTCGGGGCGCCCTGTGTTCGATGTCGTGCGGATGCGGATGGGACTGAGCGTCGGCCTCGTGACCTTGGTGGCGTCCCTGTTGATTAACCTGATCACGCTTGCGGCCGAGGTTGGCGGTGCCGCCCTCGTGCTGCAGCTTCTGTTCGACGTGAATGTCTCGACGCTGATCCTCGTGAGTGTTGTGAGCCTATTGCTGATCGTTTACTTTGTCCCGTTCGGCGGCATTGAGCGGATCTTTGGGTACCTCGGGTGCGCACTGCTCGTCTACGTCGCAGCCGCGATCCATCTGAAACCCAACTGGCATCAGGTCGCTAAGGGGCTCGTGCCGAGCTGGCAACCCTCAGCGCTGTATGCCTACTTCGTTGTGGGTGTGATCGGCGCCGCAATGGTTCCCTATGAGGTCTACTTCTACTCCTCCGGGGCGATCGAGAACCGCTGGAGCATCAAGGACCTCGGCCTCAACCGAGCCAACGCCGTCCTCGGATTCACTTTGGGAGGGATACTCTCGATCGCGCTGATCGTAGTCGCCGGGGAGGTCTTCTTCACACCACAGATTCAGCCCGGCTATCTCGGCACGACCGCGCTCGGGGCTCAGCAGGCCTACGGAGAGGCCGGGCTACTGCTAGCCCTCCTGGGGATGCTTTTCGCCGTCGGCGGTGCAGCGGTTGAGTGCGCGTTCTCAGGCGCCTATACGCTTGCTCAGTTTGCGGGCTGGGAGTGGGGCAAGTACCGCCGTCCAAGGGATGCGCCACGCTTCACCTTCGCATGGGTTGCGTTCTTCGCGATGGCATTCGTCATCGTCGAGACCGGGGTTGATCCGGTGCTGCTGACCGAGTACGCGGTGATCCTCTCCGTCGTGGCGTTGCCGTTGACCTACCTCCCGGTGCTGCTGATCGCGCGCGACCGCACGTTCATGGGCGATCACGCAAACGGGTTCCTCGCTAATGCGTTTGGCTGGCTCTACTTCGCGATCATCCTCGTCGTGTCGCTGGCAGCGATCCCGCTGATGTTGATCACCGATGGTGGGGCTAGCTGAACATGGACCGCATGGACCTCGTCTACCGCCTACTGGACGACCAGCTCGTCGATGTAGACGGGCGACGCTGTGGCCGCGTAGACGACCTCGAATTCGACGGGGGCATCGGCGATCCGCCACCACGGCTAGCGGCAATCCTCAGCGGCTCTGGCACATGGCACCGCCGCCTACCACGCCGCCTGCGCTCCTCAGGTGCCCGCATCTTCGGGCACGGAGTACTGGGCCAAGACGTGATCCAGGTGCCATGGGAGCAGGTCGATGACATCACAAGCGTCGTGCAACTCAAGGCAAAAGCGCGCGAGCTCGGATTGGCACGCGGCGATGCGCGCGACGCCGTGTTCGTCGCGAAGCTCCCCGAGTCATGATCCGCGCCAGCGAACTCCTCGGCTGCGCCGTGCAAACCGAGTCCGGCAAACGACTGGGCCGCGTGCACGACCTCCGAGCAGAGGCCGACCCCAGCGGCTGGAAGCTGACCGGTCTGGTGATCGGCCACAGCGGGATGCTCAGCCGCCTCGTGGGAAACCAACACCCATCACCCGACCCCGTGGGGGGCGGCCAACTCATCCCATGGCAAGCCATCACCGCACTCCAAGACGGCCTGATCACCATCCACGACACGCAGATCTAGACGGCACCTTTGCCGACTTGCGGCGGGACCCGAATCAGAGCTCTCGCGCGGCCCTTCCGTTGATGTGACTTAGAAGCCGGCGCAGGTCACATCGCGAACCGGCCGATCTCCTCGGCAAGACGCTGCGGCTGGTCCTCCGGCGTGAAGCTGTACGCGTCATCGATCCAGGCAACACGGCCGTCGTGCAGCGCCGCGGCGTAGCGCTCAGCCTCGGCGGGCGGAAAGACCTGGTCTTCGGGACTCCAGGCGAACAGAACCGGCCCCCGATAGTCCGCGATCAACCGTTGGCCGGCATCGTGTACCGGCGGGGAGGACGCCGTGGAGATCACCTTGCTCGCGTCGAGCAGGATCCCCGGATCACAGACACACGGGAGCGCGTAGGAGTCCGACACGAGATCCTCGATCGGATGCTTGATCAGCAGCCCGAACGCGGGCGGGGTCAAGCGGATCGCGCGGTCGCGCAACGCGCCAAAGAGCTGAGCGAGGGCGGCCGGATCCTTGGCGATCTCCGGTAGCCCGTCGAACGGCGCGGGCGGGAACTTACCCCAGGGCGTCTCGCACGAGTTCAGTACCAGGCGAGCGACGCGATCGAGGTCGCATTCAACGGCAATCTGCGAGTAGGCGCCACCTGAGTCGTTGCCGACCAGCGTGACCTGCTGGAGGTCCAAACCGGCGAGCGCGGTGGAGATCAGCGCACCGCAGGACGTGGGAGTGAGATCGGAGTCTGGGTCCATCGCGAGTCGGTGAGCGCCGAGGGGTAGATCGAAAGTGATGCACGTGAAGCACGCCGCGAGCTCCTCCACTACGTTGCGCCATAGGTTCGCGTTGGCCAACCAGCCGTGGCAGAAGACCAACACCGGGCCCTCTCCGCGTCGGAAGTACTGCATCTGACCCTGGTCGGTCGAGACATGGTCGAGCTCGCCTAGCAGCGGCGAGCGCCAGGAGTGCTCGGTGGGTTGTGTGGGTAGGGCAGCCATAGCGTCCTCCTTCACGGGCGTGCGCTGAACGGAGGAGACCGTACCAGTTTTATGACCGACCCGTCATATTTTCTCGACGGTTGGGTCATGTATGCTGATGTCTTGACCTCCCCGCAGCCCGATCCGGGGCCAAACGAGCTCGCCTCCCCCGTCACACCGAAGGGCCGGCGTACTCGAGACGCGCTTCTCACTGCCGGCGCCGTCGTGGCAGAGCGCGATGGACTGTCCGAGCTGAGCGTCGCAGCTGTAGCGCGAGAGGCCCGGGTCGCCAAGGGCACCTTCTACGTCTATTTCAACGACCGGGAGTCGTTCATCGACGCGATGCACCAGCGTTTCTACGCCCAGGTGACCGAGGCGGTGTCCTCCGCGGTCGAGGGCCTGCAGCCGGGCAGCGAGCTGCTGCTCTCGGCAATCGAGGCCTACCTCGATGTGTGCCTGACCAATCGCGCCGTGAAGGCCCTGGTGTTCGAGACGCGAGCCCGGTCGAGCCTGACGACGACCATGGTCGATCGTGAGCACCTTTTTGCTGCGCTCGCGGAGCCCAGCATGCGAGCGATCGGCCTGGGTCCTGCAAGTATCACTGCGCGTCTCGTGGTCGCCCTGACCTCGGAGGCGGCCCTAATCGAGATGGAGGCGGCCCGCAAGGTGCCTGGCGCCAGACGCGCGATCCGCACCCTTCTCTCTGCGACTGCATCCGTGCGAGCGCGATGACGGTGGACCGTCGTCTGCGCTGGTCAGTTCAGTGTGCTGCGCGCGTGGTGGCGGCTCGCGTCGGAGCTTGGTGGTTGGCTGCGGTGGAGCCGCTGAGGCCGATCGAGGAGACGCCGAACGCCGCGATGAAGAGCGCGGTAGTGGCCATGCGCATCCGTCGAGGTGTGAGCCACGTCAGGTGATGAGCTTGCAGCCAGGAGCGCACCCCAGTTGCTCCCGCAGCCGCTGCCATCGCGCACCCAGCACACATGGAGAGAAGCCTAGCGCGGAGCGTTTCGCGCGTCTGCACCGGGTGTATAGGGACGTTGACCATACTGTCGAGGTCGTTTCAAGAATGAGACTCAATCTTATGATATGTTGCCGCGCGCTGATCATCGACCCCCAAGAGGAGCACGACCCATGAGGCATATGCGCTTTCCCAGGCGTCCGCGGCTGCTCGGTATCCCACTCGCGCTGGCCATCGTCGCCCTGGGGGCGGTCTTGCTGGCTGGTTGCGGCTCGCAAGGGCCGGGCGGTGCAGGCTCGGGGAAGCTGCAGGTGGTCGCTGCCGAGAACTTCTGGGGCAGTATCGCGGCGCAGCTCGGCGGCGAGAAGGTGGACGTGCGAAGCATCATCGTCAACCCCGCGACAGACCCCCACAGCTACGAGCCGAACGCGTCGGACGCGCGCGCGATCGCGGGCGCGCAGATGATGATCATCAACGGCAGCGGCTACGACGAATGGGCCTCGCGTCTCCTGGCCGCCAACTCGGCAGGCGCACGCAGCGTCCTTGACGTGGGAGACCTGCTCGGTCTCAAAGAGGGCGATAACCCGCACCAGTGGTACTCACCAGCCCACGTGCGTGGCGTGATCGATCAGATCGTTGCGGACTACGACAAGCTGCGCCCAGCCGACACCGCCTACTTCGCTCACCAGCGCCAGCTCTTTGAGACTGTGAGCTTGGCTCGCTACAACGATCTGATCGCGCAGATCCGCTCGCGCTACGCAGGCGTGCCAGTGGGCTACAGCGAGGGCATCTTCCAGCCCCTCGGCGAAGCACTCGGACTGAAGCTACTGACCCCCTACAGCTTCACCAAGGCGGTCGCCGAGGGCACCGACGTGACCGCACAAGACAAGCACACCGTCGACCAGCAAGCCACCGCCCGCAAGATCAAGGTATGGGTGTTCAACAGCCAGAACGTAACACCCGATGTGCAGCGCATAAACGAACTCGCGCGCACCGCGCACATCCCCATCGCGACCGTTACAGAGACCCTCACACCCGCGTCAGCCAGCTTCCAGCAATGGCAGACCTCACAACTCGAAGGACTCCAACACGCCCTACAACAAGCGACAGGACGATAACCCGGGCACGATCGGAGACGCAGCACAGTTGGCGAAACCAAGCTGCTGGACGTCTATGCGTTGGCCCGCGCGGGAGTGCTACACAAGAGTTAGCCCGAGTGAGGCGAGCTCCAGATATCCAATCAGAGCGCACGCAGTCCAGGCCGAGCGCCGCTCGGGCACGGTGAACGCGAGCGCGGCGCGCCGAGCGCCTGCAGATGGCGCACGGCGGCGGCGCCTGTCGATGCGATCACGATCGAGCTTCCTAGCTTGCGCCTTCCGCTCGCCGACAGCGCTAGACCTAGTGTGAGTAGCGGTCCTGCAAACCGCGTCGCCCCGACCGTCGCGGCGGGCGGCGGAGCGGCACCGAGGAAGTAGAACAATGCGCTCGCTCCAACCAACGCGGGCTCCCGCACGCCCAGCGACACCGCCGCGCTATGCGCCAGCCATCCGGCTCTCGAGGCCGCACGCCCCGCCGCCCAGAGAAACGCAACGTCGGCCGCTGCATCGAGGTCCCGCCCCAACCGGGTGGTCCCGTCTCGGCGGGCAAGTCGTCCATCCAGTCCGTCGCTCAGTGCCCCGCCTGCGAGCAGCGATAGGAACACCCCCCGGTGTGCAGATGTTGAAAGAACGGCTGGCGCGGCGAGCATCCGCGCGTAGGTGATGGCGTCTGCTGCGCTCAATGCCTCGCGTGGCTCGCCGCGCGGGCCATCGACCATGCCTCTGCTTCCACACCTCATCGTCGCTGAACTCGCGGTAGTCGTCCTTCCAGCGGGCGCTGTTGCCGATGAACGCGGCGGGCTGGAAGGAGAACATGCGAAAGCCGTAGCCCCGGCAGTCACGGATGACGTCCGAGACCTGGTGGAGGTTACGCGGGGTTACCGTCATGTTGTGCGCGAGGTAGTGGCCGACCCCGTGCTCGCGCTGAAGACGCCTGAACATTTCGCAGAACGCCAGGCGGTGCGGGTTCAGTTCGGTCTCGTCGTGCACGCGGCGTAAGCCGCGCCGGCCGAACATCATCGAGTCGAAGTGTCCCGCGAAGGAGAGGTGCGAGAAGCGCGGAGTCCCGTCGGTCGCGAGCGCGAGCGCGCGCAGGTAGTCGTAGTCGAAGTCGCCGTGGGACATGCTCATCGGCTTGCGCTGATGGCGGCGCATCGCTTCGAGCGCCGCCGCATGATCCTCGGGAGAAAGCAGGCTCACCTCACCGCCGATCAGCTGCGCGTGCTGCCCCGGCCCCCGTTGTTGACGCAACAGCCCCATTTGTGCGTCGACGGCCGCCGTCGTGTGCGGGCCGTCGACGCGTACGCGGTTAGCCTCGCGGGAGTGGTAGCAGGGTGTGCACGCGAGGTCGCAGCGCGGGAACACCCCGTGGGTGCCCTCGCAGCCGGTGCTACGGCGGCCGAGCGCCTGGGCCGGTGTCTTTACATGATCGGGCAGCTCCTGCCAGCGCAGTTCCAGGGCGGCCTGCAGGTCTACGGGCACGGGTCTGGTTGCGAGCTCCATCGCGCGGACCGCACGCGCCAGACGCGTTTGCGAGATGCCACCCATCAACGCTCCAGTAGTCGCAGTGTCGCCAGGACGGGTCGAAGCGCCGCGCGCATGCGCGGTGTCGAATAACGCGCGGCGAGGTGCTCGTCGTCGGCGCGGGCGGGGCCCTCGGCGAGCGTGGGGTAGGCGTGGACGCTGCGTGAGAGCGCGGCGATCTTCTCGCCACGCGAGACCCACGCTGTGAGCTCTGCGATCGCCTCACCCCCGCCGGGAGCGGCGACGGTCGCCCCTATCAGGCGGCCGTGCGGATCTGCGACGAGCTTCGCGAAGCCGTACGCCTTGCCCTCGGTGATTGCACGATCGAGGTCGGCGTAGTCGTGTTCGGCGATGATCGCCCGCTCACCCCACTTTGACCTGGCTTCGTCCTCGGTCAGGCCGACATGGCCTATCTCCGGATCGGTGAACGTCACCCACGGCAACGTCTCGCTAACCGACGTGCGGGTGTGGAACAGGGCGTTCGGGGTCGCGACACGGGCGTGGTGCGCCGCGACGTGCGTGAACGGCAGCAACCCGGTCACGTCTCCGACGGCGAAGATCCGCCGGCCTGTCGTACGCAAGCGGCGATCGACGGTCACCGCTCCGCCCGCCCCGACCTCGACCCCGACGCGCTCGAGGCCGAGTCCCTCCGTGCGCGGGCGGCGTCCCGTGGCGACGAGGACACGGTCGAACGGCACCGTCTCAGTTCCGGCGGGACCGTCAAGCAGAAGCTCGTTGCGGGTCTCGCCGCCGTCGTGCTCGCGCGCCGCCGGGCGTACCTGCGACGCTCGCCGGCCGAGGCGGAGATCGACCCCCTCGGCGCCGAGGCGTTCTGCGATTAGCTGCCGTGCGCGCGGCTCCTCCTTGAGTAGGAGCTCGTCGGCCGTCTCCACGAGTGTCACGTTCGACCCGAGCCGCCCGAACGCCTGGGCGAGCTCGCAGCCGATCGGGCCGCCCCCGAGCACCAGCAGACGATCGGGTAGCTCCCGCAGCGACCAGACGGTGTCGCTCGTAAGGGGTTCCGCGTTCCTCAGACCGGGGATCGGCGGGACGTCCGGACGCGAGCCGGTCGCCACGATCGCGCTGCGGAACCGCAGCTCATCCTCGCCGGCGAGGATCCTGCCCGGCCCGGTGAACTCGCCGGTCGCGGCGAGGACGTCGATCCCCGCCGCTCGCAGCCGCTCCGGCGAGTCCTGCGGCTCGATTGTGTGGATCGCCGCCCACACGCGATCCATCACTCGCGCGAGGTCCACGACCGGCTCCACGGGTGTCAGTCCTACGCTGTCGGCGTTGCGCATCCGATGCGCGAGTCCGGCCGCGGCGATCAGGCTCTTGCTTGGCACGCAGCCGGTCCACAGGCAGTCACCGCCCGTGCGGTCTCGCTCGAGGAGCGCGACGCGGGCTCCGGTGCCGGCCGCGATCAGCGCGCTGAGGAGCCCGCCTGTGCCACCGCCCACGACAACGAGGTCATAGCGTTTAGATCCGCTCATCTCGATCATCGCCCAGCACGGGGTCAGGAAGCTCAATCATCCGGCTGGCCGTGTCAGCGGAATGACGTGCGAACGCGCTGAGAATCATCTCGTCCGGCGGCGATCCTCTGAGACCGTCGAGAGTCGAATACAGGCGGCACTTCAGGCCATAGTCCTCACGGGCATTGGCGCCCGGCTCGACGTCTTCGCCGTCGACGCGGACCGACGGTGAGCCGAGGAATCGCACGGCCTCGGCGTCGTCGCTCGAGAGGACGCGTCGGAGAACGATCTCCTCGCGGAAGCCGCGTTGATTCGCGAGGTCGCGCAGGTGCGCCAGCAGCGCCTCATAGTTCGGGCACCCGTCGAAGAAGAAGAGCTCGATCCTCATCGCGGGGCGCTGCGATCGCCGCGGCTAGAACCCGTGCCCGTGTGCTCAGCCCTCAAGCTCCGGGGCCGTCGGTTGTCGTCGGGTCGAGCCCGAGAGCGTGTAGCGCCCTGACGGTGTCCGTGAGGTTTTTGAGCATGCGCCGACAGTTCGGGCACCACCGGACGTGGCGTTTCACCGTCCGCGTGTCCGGCGGCGGGAGCTCGCCATCGAGGTAGTCCGACATCAGCGCGCGCACATGCCGGCAGTGCTCGCGGTGACGCTTGACCGGATTGAGTGTGGATGCCATCACAAGCCCTCCATGTCGTGTTGCTTGAATGCACCATAGGCCCGCGCGCCGCGCGACGGCCCGATACGCGCTCGACGCGCGACGGCTGCGCCAACGGCACGGCCCGCGATCGTGGGACTATCTCATTCATGGCTCTGTCTCATCTGACCGCTTCTGGGTCCAAAGGATTCGCGAATCCTCGACAACTTTCACAGGGTCTAATTGGTCTAGATCCCAACGCAGGGCGGACCTCAAACATGCACGAAGCATCCACGCGCCCGAGGAGGGTTGACGTCGACCTTCTAGCGCGCCGACCGCCGCTGGGCGCACCGCGAGGCCAGCGATCCTAGGATTCCCCATCGCTCTGCTCATCAGTGGCGGTCAGATCGACCATCTGCTCGCCGGGTGGGGCTACCCGGTGGTATTCGCGTTCGTTGCGATCGAGAGCCTCGGAGTTCCGTTCCCGGGGGAGACGGCGCTGATCACGGCGGCGATCTACGCCGGCAGCAGCCACCGCCTGAGTATTGGATTGGTGATCGCGGCGGCGATGCTCGGTGCGATCGTCGGCGACAACGCGGGCTTCGCGCTGGGACGCTGGGGTGGCGCGCGGATGCTGCAACGCTACGGCCACCTCGTGGGTTTCAGCGAAGCTCGCGCGAAGCTCGGGCGCTACCTGTTCATGCGCCACGGCGGCAAGGTCGTCTTCTTCGGGCGTTTCATCATCGGGCTTCGGACGTGGGCGGCGTTCCTTGCCGGCATGAACCGCATGCGCTGGGGTCGCTTCCTGGCGTTCAACGCTGCGGGCGGGATCGTCTGGGCGCTGGTCTACGGCTACGCCTACTTCTATCTCGGTGCGACGTTGCAGCGCGCGAGCACGGGAGTGCAGATCGCTCTCGCGGCGATCGTCCTCGGCGTGATCGCTGGCTGGGTGTCCTACCTGCGCCGCCACGAGGCACGGCTCCAGCGGGAGGCCGAGCTGGCCCTCCCGGGACCGCTCGGCGCCGCATTCCCGCAGCCACGGCCCGGGCCGAGCAATCCGCCGCCGCCGACACGTCGGGCCCGCGCCCGCGAGGGACGGTCATAGGCGTGCGGGCCGAGAGCGCTACCGTCAGCGCGCACCGAGATTCGGGACGGCTCTTCGCCGCCGACGGGACGCTCAGCTTCGTCCTGGAACAGGGCGCAGGGGAGACCGTGTTGTGTCTGCACGGCGTACCCGCATCGAGCTTCCTTTATCGCAAGGTGCTCGTGGAGCTCGCCGGGCAGCGCCTGCACGGAGTCGCCTTCGATCTGCCTGGGCTGGGGCTCGCCGCGCGCCCCGAGGCCTTTGACTACAGCTGGAGCGGCCATCTACGGCGAGAAGGCGCGTCAGCTCGCCGGAGTTGAGGTCCTGCACTCGCTAGGAGCCAAGCACTTCCTCCAGGAGGACCAAGCGCCGGCGCTCGCGCAGCTGATCGCCGAGCACGCGCGCGATGCCGCGCCGTGACCTCGCAACCCGCGCCATCGGGTTGAGGGTGCGGGTCATACGTAGCCCTCCTTGAAGAAGCCGTCAAGCTCGACGCGCAACGCCATCCGGCCCCGGTGCACCCGGCTCTTCAGCGCACGCTCCCCGATTTCGAGGATCTCGGCGGCCTCCGCGGTCGAGAGGCCCTCGACATCGCGCAACGCGACGGCCGCTCGGTAGTCAAGCGGAAGCGCGCCGAGTGCTCGGTCGACGGCCTGAAGGAACTCGCGCGACTCGAAGATCTCATCGGGTCGGCTGCCCCACGAAGGGATCCGCTCGCCGATCTGGTCGGTGAGCTCAAGGGGCCGCTCGGTGGCCCCGCGCAGGCCGCGGTAGGCCTCGTTTATGCCGATCCGCGTCAGCCACGTCGAGAATTGTGCGCGTCCCTCGAAACGGTCGATGTTCTTCCAGGCGCGGATCAGCGCCTCCTGGACCGCGTCGTAGGCGGCGTCGCAGTCGCGGGTGATCCGGAACAGCACGCGACGCAACTGCGTGGAGTGGCGCTCGGCGAGCTCGTCAAACGCGGCGCGGTCGCCGCCCTGAGCGAGCGCAACCAGGTGCGGATCATCGAGGTTGGGGGCTGGCATGAGCGGTGGTCGAAGGAGGGCCGTTGCTGCCATCTCCTGTGGTCTGACCGACCTAGCGGCCGAGAAGGTTCACGAAAATCCCTGGCGCTTGCGTCCGGGTCCCACAACCGAAACGCCCCAAACGAGGACGGAAAAGCCCTATGAGCACGGTGATCACGCTAACCGATTTCCACTTCGATACGGTGCTCGCGCAGTCAGAGCTTCCCGTGCTCGTCGACTACTTCGCCCGTGTGCGCCCTGTCGGGTCCTCGGCCCCGTCGTTGAGCAGATCGCGACGTTCCCGGGGCCCTCGGCTTCGCGCTCACTACGGGAGGCTCAGCCGACGACCCGGACTTCAGCAGTGACTGACCGTCGAAGTTTGCGCGCGGCGCGGTTGCCTCCGGGCGTTAGACGGTGCGAAGGCACCAGCACGAGCTGGAAGCCCTGCTCGTGAGCCCATCTCGCAAGCGGCGGGTCGCGTCGCTCGATCAAGGCCTTGAACGTCGTACGCGCCGACGCTGGTCCGAGGATCGCGTGTGCCTCCTGTAGCTCCTGTGTGGCTTCGTCTCGAACTGCGCAGTTGTAGAACCCGGGGCCTGGGCCGCAGCAGCGCGATGGAGCCGCCTGCGGAGCTAGCGTCACGACCGTCAGCTCGCCTCCGGCGGCTGTCTGTTTCACACCCTCGGCAAGCGCCGCGGCTCCGTTGCTCCCGCGCTCGTACATGACGAGCACTCGCAGTCCGGAGCGAGACCTGGCGGTGTCGGCGTCGATCCCAACCGCGAACGCTGGTGCACTTGCGAGGCTCATCGTTACCAGTGTGACCCAGCTTGGACGCAGATGGATTCGCCGGTGGCTCAGACGGGGCCCGTCTCAAAGCGTCTCGCGCGTTGCGCGCGAGGCGAGGACGAGCGCGAGGATCGCGGGCACCAAAAACATGAGCGACAGCGCCGCTGCGACCGTCGGGTCTGAGCCGATGAACGGAAGCAGCGTGAGAGGAAGCATCGGCAGGCCCGCTCCCACGACCAGCGACGTGCCGTACTGACTCCATGAGACGAGGAAGCCGAGCAGGAAGGCGGCGGTCAGGACGGCGCGGACGCTCGGCACAGTCACGAACACCAGCCGACGCAGTGGTGGCGTGCCGAGGCTGCGGGCCATCTCCTCGAGCTCGACGACGCGGGGGCTGAATGCGGAGGTCAATACGAGCAGAACGTATGGCAGCACGACGGTCAGGTGAGCGAGCACAAGGCCGGCGCGCGTGCCAGCCAGACCCAAGCGTATGAACCACTCGGTGAGCCCCGTGCCGGTCGCGAACGGCGGGACGAGCAGCGGCAGCGCGAGCAGCAGGAGCACCGCGCCGTGCCACCGTCCTCGGGTCGCGGCCAGCGACCGGGCTGCGGGCCAGGCGATCAGCACTGCGAGCCCGGTGCTCAGCAGCGCTACCTCCAACGAGTTGCTCACGGCGGCGGCGGCATCGCCTTCGGCGAAAGCGACCCGGAATCCTCGCAGCCCGAACTGCTGCGGCAGAAGCGCGGGATACCGCCAGACCTCGGCAAATGCCTGGATCACGAGCACGGTGAGTGGTGCGGCGAACAGCACGACCGCCGCGGCTGTAGCTATGCGCCGGGGCTCACGCATCGGCTGTTCGCGCAAGCCTCATCACTGCTGCCGCGATGAGAATCGACATGCCTGCAGCTACCAGGAGGCTCGCCGCCGCTACCCCCTGCCCTCTCAGCGGGCTTTTCTGCTGGGCCTGCAGTGCGTAGCTCGCGAGCGTCAGGGGATAGTTCGGGCCGAGCACGAGCGGCACTTCGAAGGCGCCGAAGACGAACGCGGCGACGATCATCGTCCCTATCAGCAGCGGCCGGCGGATCACCGGCCACACAACCCAGATCAGCACTCGAAACGGGGAAGCTCCGAAGACGGCCGCGGCCTCCTCGCGCTCGCGCAGCGTGCTGCCCATGACCGCCAGGAGCAGCAAGACGAGGAACGGTGTCTCCTTGTAGACGTAGACGAGGATCACGCCGAGCCCGAGCGGGTCGTGCACGAGCCTGAGCGGCAGCCGGCCGAGGGCACGTTGCGCGAGTCCGCCGGGGGAGAGCCACATGAACGCGACGACGGCCACCAGCAGGTGGGGCACTGGCACCGGCAGTGAGAACGCGCTCCGCACGAGCCTTCCGTGCGAGCGCAGAGCGACCGCTACGGCCACCGCGAGAGACGCCGCGAGGACACTCGCGATCAGCGCCAGCTGGGCGGAGAACCGCAGCGCGTCCAGAAAGCCAGGGCTGGCGAGCAGCGTCCGCCAGCTGTCCAGGTTCCACGTTGAGGGCCCGCCGCCCAGGGACGGCTCAACGCTCTGCTTGACGGCGCCGAGAAGAGCACCTCCAAAGAGAACCACGGTGACCAGCACGGCAGGAGCCACCCCGAGGGCCTCGACCGGAAGGCGTGTCCGGGCGCTCAAGCGGCCGGCGACCGACGATCGCCCCGCCTCGTGCGCGGCGCCCGTCAAGTCAGATCCCACTCCTGCGCCGGGACCTCGCCGGCCTCATGCGCGAGCGGGATTCGCCAGAGATCCTCGATCGGAAGCTCCACGCGAACGTGCGCTCCCGCGGCGGGCGCCAGCGAGGGCGCCACCGTCGCCACGAGCGCCAGATCCCCCGAGCCCAGCCGCAGGCGGGTGTGCGTCCCGGTGTACGTCGTCTCGAGCACCTGAAGCTCGAGTGGCCCGTCGCGCGCCAGGATTACGCGCTCCGGTCGGATCGTCAGACAGGCCTCACCGTCGGGTCCGGGTGCAGGGATCGTGCACTGCCCCAGAGTGATCGCGCCGGCACGGATCACGCCGCGCAGGATGTTCGATGAGCCGAAGAAGCGAGCGACGATCGGTGAGGACGGGCGCTCGAAGAGGACGCTCGGCTCGTCGTGCTGGATGATGCGGCCCTCGAGCATCAGCGCGACCCGCTCCCCGAGCTGCGCGGCCTCGCCGCGGTCGTGGGTCACGAACAGGGTCGTCAGGCGGCGTTCCTGCTGCAGCGCCACGAGCAGTGCGCGAAGCTCTTCCCGGCGGTTCGCGTCGACGGCCGAGAACGGCTCGTCCAGGAGCAGCAGCTGCGGTTCCGCGCACAGCGCGCGCGCCAGGGCGATGCGCTGCTGCTCGCCGCCGGAGAGCTCACCCACACGCCGCCGGCCGAACCCATCGAGACCCACATCGCCGAGCAGCGCAGCCGCGCGTGACCGACGCTCGACGCGCCGGACACCGGCGGTACGAAGCGAGAAAGCCACGTTCTCCGCTGCGTCGAGGTGTGGCAGCAGCCGCGGCTCCTGAAAGACCACCGCGCAGCCCCGGCGGTGTGCGGGAAGCCCGTCGACGCGCTGCCCACCGAGTTCAATTGTCCCGCTTTGCACTGGCTGCAGGCCGGCGATGGCGCGAAGCAGGGTCGTCTTGCCCGCGCCGGACGGGCCGACGAGCGCGGTGCGCGTCCCGCTCGGTATCTCCAGCTCAACGCCACGAAGCACGGGCGCCCGCCCGCGCGCCACCGTCAGCCCGCTGCAGAGCAGTGCGCCTATCGCAGCACCATCCGCGTCCATGCCTTTTCGATCGGTTCGTCCTGGCTGGCTGGCAGCTCGGTGAGCGGCTCGCCGAGGCTCGCCAGGAGATACGGGTCCGTCGCGGTGGAGTGCTCCCGTGACACGGCCGAAGCGGCGGGTAGCTTGGAGCCATCGAGGACCGAGGGCATCCCCAGGATCGCGGGGTTGGCCAGGTCGGCCTGTAGCTTCGGGCTTAGAAGCAGGTTCGCGACGACTTCAGCGCCGGCCGTGTCCGCGGCGTTGGCGGGGATCGTCACGTAGGAGGTGTTCTCCAGCGCCCCGCCGCCGATCAGGAACGGCCGTACCGTGCTCGGGAACTTGTCCGTTTTGACCGCAAGATCCAGGAAGTTGGCGTTGTAGCTCATGTCGAACGCGACCTGGTTGTTGGCGAACAGCTGGTCGAGCTCATCGATCGATGTGGGGAATACCCTGCCGTGTTCGTACTGGTAGGGCTTCAGTTCCTTGAGGTACCGCAGCCCCTGGCTTACGCCGCCAAGTCGCTGGATGACCTGCCGCACGAACGCGGCGCCCGTGAAGTCCGGTGGCGCAGGGTAGCTAAAGTGCCCGGGATGGGCCTTGGCCCACGCCAGCAACGCCGGGAACGACGTCGGCGGCGAGCTCACCTGCGTCGTGTTGTAGCCAAAGACGAACGCGGCGCCCTCCCACGGCGACTCTTGGCCTTCAACTGGAACTTGGAAGTCGCGGTTGATGATCGGCGCGCCCCAGTCGACGTAGCGGGAGTTCGGCAGGGCGCGAGCCCAGTTCTTCCTCAACAGGCCGGCTTGCTTGCCTTCGACGAAGTTCGCCCCATTGATCCAGATCAGATCGACCGCGCCGCCGGAGCTCTTGCCGGCCCGGCGTTCGGCACTACGCGGTGGACCGCGGCCGTGGTTTCAGCGACAGGCACTCGGTGCACCGTGACGCCGAGCTCTGCCGCCGCCGGCGTCACGTAGCGGTCAACGAAGGCATTGGTTCCGGCATCGCCGCCGTACATCCACCAGTTGACAGTCTGCCCGCGCGCCGCGGCGAGAGTCTGTACCCAGGTTCGCTTTGCTGCGCTCGCCGACGTCGACGCTCCGCAGCCGGACAGCAACAGAGCAGCCACCGCAGCCACCGCTACGAGCGGGGCCGCGAGGCGATACCGCCTCGCTCCGCTGGACGCAATCTCATGTCTCCGGCTGGATTTCAGCACGATCCCTTCCCGCTCGATTTAGGCCAGCCCGTGCGGCCGGATGTGGTTGAGCAGACCCCAGCGCCAACCCAAAGGATTCAGGCAGTGTCGAGGATGCTCAGCGTGCGCCGAGGACCCTAACCGCCACCGCGACCCTCTGAGCCGCGGTGACCGCGACCATCCCCGCGAACACCCATGCGATCTCCGCCGCGGCGTTCGGAAACACGCAGAACAGCACGTACACGACGATCGTCTCGGTGCCCTCCGCGAGCCCCGCAGTCAACCGAAGGGACCGCTCGTCCCCAAAGCTCAGGCCCAGACGCTCCACCAGTGATGAGAACGACAGCAGCGCGACATTGTTGACCAGATAGCTCGCTAGCAGCACCACGCAGGCCAACCGCGCGTCCGGCTCAGCGATCGCCACACCCACTATGAATCCCGAGTAGACGACGAAGTCCGCCACGAAATCCAGCAGCCCGCCGAGCTCGCTCGCGCCGGTTCGCCGGGCGACAGCGCCGTCGAGCCCGTCGAACCCGCGGTTCAGGAGCCAGAGCGCGAGCGCCACATCCCATCGCTTGGTCGCCACTGCGGCGCACGCGGCGACGCCGACAACAAGGCCCGCGCCTGTCAACGCGCCAGCTCGCACCCCTGCCCCAGAGAGACCTCGGGCCGCGCGGTCGAGCACTGGAGCTGCGCGGACGCGCATTGCCTGGTCAAGCACGGTAGGCGATGGTAGAGCGGTGGACCGCGGCCGAGCCCGCTGAGGGCGCGGTGCGACGTTCAGTCAGGGAGCAACTCCACACCGTTCCAGAACGATATGGACCCCTTGATCTTGCGTATCCAGGGATACGGATGCCGGTAGGTCCACGCGGCGTTCGCTGCGCGCGCGCCGTCGACCTCCACGTGGTGGTAGCTCGCCAAACCCTTCCACGGGCACAGCGACTTCATAGGACTGCTGCGCAGCACGTCCGGCTCGACACTCTCGAGTGGAAAATTGTGGTTCCCCTCGACCACGATCGTGTGGTCACTCTGGGCGATCGTCTTCCCGTTCCAAATGGCTCTCATGGCCGTCTGACCCCTTCGCGGGCCGAAAGGATTCGTAGCTATCGAAATCTCGTGCCGCAGGTCGCCTCCGCCCGTGTTCGTGCGGCTTCTTTTGAGCAAGCAGGCAGAGGGACGGATAGCCAAAGCGCACATCTCGTGCGCGCTCGATCTCGAACCCCGCTTCGGCCAGCTCCCGCCGCGGGTCAAGCGGTGCGATGCCTCCGAACGTCCCCGACGAGCGAGCGGCCAGACGCACCACCGGTGACGCGAGCAAGCCGATCACACCCGACCTCGGCATCCTTGGGGTGACCGTCACCAGACGTCCGCCGACCTTGAGCACTCGGCTCAGCTCACGCAGCACCCTTTCGCGAGTCTCGGTGCCCAGCGTCTGCAGCAGATAACAGACCGTCACCACGTCGAACTGGCCCTGCTCAAAGGGAAGCGCTCGCGCATCGCCGTGCATCAGCCGCCACGAATCTGGCAGCTCGCGGGCGCGCCCAAGCATCGCCTCCGATGCGTCAAGGCCCACGACCTCCCGAGTTTCTGGATATCCGGATGCAAGCAGCCGCAGCAGCGCTCCTGTGCCAGTCGCCACGTCGAGCAGGCGATCGTCTGCGGTCGGAGCAGCGAGATCAAGCGCCGCATCGAGCGCCCAACGCTCCAGCCAAACCTGCAGATCGTAGAACCGGGCGCCGCCAGTCCACGCCCCCACAGGGATGTCATTCGTGCGGGCTACGGTTTGCTCGGTGTCTCGGGTCGGCTTGGGTCCTGCGGCGCCGGAGGGGCTGCCGCTCGATCGGTGGGCTTGAGGTTCTCGACGTAGGTCTCGGCCTTCGTACCGGCCTGGGCGATCTTGTCGTGGTACTTGCCGCCAGTGCGCTGGTCGGCCATGACCTCAGCCTTCTCGACGGCCTGATGGATCTGATCCTTGTGCTCGACTGCCGTGTCCTGCGCCTTCTTGGTGAGATCTTTGAGTTTGTCTGCGAATCCCATGGTGATTCCTTTGGTCGTGTTTGGTGGCCCACTGGTTGCAACGGAGGCGGCGCTTGCGCTTAGCCGGCACCGCCGTCGATTGCGCGCAAGCGGGGCGCGGTGAGGTTCTGGTCGCCATCAAGCTCCGCCGAAAGTGCTTCAGCCTCGAACTCCGCGAGCGCAGCCTCACAACCGAGGACTGCAGCTTCGGCGTCTTCGGAGCCCGGAGCGGTGAAGTAGTCGCGTGCGCGAATCGCTGCTAGCCATTTCTTGTGGCGAGCAAGATCGGCGTCTGACTCCTCTAGCTCGGTGTAGGTTGCGCGGCCGCGGCGACGCTCGTGCGCGATCTCGTCGTGGAATTGTTTGGTGCGCTCAACGACCTCGCCGTACTCATCTGTGCGCTCGCGTTGGAAGGCTTGGATGATCGCCGCTTCTTGCTTGGGGTCGCTGATATTGATGCGTAGCAGCTCGCCGCTGCCCCCCTCTGAACGCAGGCGACTAACCAGACGGTTGGCGGCACGTTGTGTCTGAGGCGTCGCGGGTAGCAGGCAAACGGACTGCTGCAAGTAGTGGGCGCCGAGGCTTCGCAGCTTGCGCCATGCGTAGACGCGGAGTGTCGAAGAGCCACCGCCAGGCGTGGAGACGGTAATTAGCAGCCAGTCTTGAGGGGTGCTGGGCACGGTCGAGACGATAACACGCGTCGCGCTTTGATGTATCGTCCGTTGCACATGACCGTAACGACAGCCCGCCGGGACAGCGCTCCTGCGCCGGCCCATGCCCTGACGCTTGACGCGCTTTGGACTCAACTTGGAAGCTCGCCTGCCGGCCTGAGCGATGACGTGGCGCGCGATCGCCGCGTGAGGACCATGCACAAGCCCGAGCGCAGCAAGCTGCTCGCCGTGGGTGCGGAGGTCGTCGAGTCCGTGACCGAGCCGCTCCAGCTTTTGCTGATCGCGGTCGGTGTGCTCTCGGCCATCTTTGGTCAGATCCGCGACGCGATCGCGATCTTCGTGATCATCGGCCTGGTCGCCGCTGTCGAGACCGTCTCGGAGGCTCGCGCCAAGACCGCGCTGCGCGCATTGCGGCGCTTGAGCGCGCCTACCGCGCGCGTGCGCCGAGATGGATCTGTGCGTGTTGTTCCGGCCGACGAGATCGCTGTGGGCGATGTGTTGGAGCTGGATGCAGGCGATGTGGTCGCAGCCGACGCTCGCGTTGTCCGCGCCGACGGCTTGGGCCTCGACGAGTCCGCGCTGACGGGCGAGCCGTTCGCGGCATCAAAGGGAGAGCACCCGGTGGCGCTCGACGCGCCGCTCGGTGAGCGCTCATCGATGCTGTACGCGGGCACTGCTGTGATCGCCGGCAGCGGCGCAGGAGTGGTCACCGGCGTGGGCGCGGATTCTGAGCTGGGACGGCTTGGCCAGCTCGTGCAGGACGCGAAGGAGCCGGCGACTCCGTTGCAACGTGCGATGAACGAGCTGGCGCGTGCTGCGCTGGTGCTCGCGCTTGCGGCGAGCGTGTTGGTGCCGCTGATCGGTGTGCTTCGCGGCCAGCCCGTGCGACAGATGCTGCTGGACGGGTTGACGCTCGCGTTCGCGACCATCCCCGAGGAGCTGCCGATTCTCGTGACCGTTCTTGTTGCTGTCGGCGGATTGCGACTTGCGCGTCAGCACGTCTTGCTGCGCAAGTTGCGTTCTGCGGAGGCGATCGGCGCGGTGACAGTCTTGCTCACGGACAAGACAGGGACGCTAACCGAGAATCGACTACGCCTAGAGGAGATCGACGGTGACCGGGCGCACGTTCTCTCCGTCGCGGTTGCTGCGCTTGGAGGTGTCACTCCGCAGGACCCGCTGGATGTGGCGCTAGCGGAAGCGCACGGCGAACATCTCAGCAGGCGCGCGACGCGACGTTTTCCTTTTGACCCGCAGCGAAAGCGCGAAAGCGCAGTTTGGACAGACGAGGCGACCGCTTATGTCGCGGTCAAGGGCGCACCCGAGAGCGTGCTCCATGTCTGTGCGATGGCTGCCGACGAAAGGAGCAAGACGCAGGCACGGGTTGCGCATCTTGCGCAGCAAGGGCTGCGCGTGATCGCGGTCGCGGAACGTCGGATCCAAGACGTACCCGAGGACGCTGACACTGCAGAGACCGACCTGTCGTTCGTCGGCCTTGCCGCGTTCGTCGATCCACTGCGCAGCGGCGTCCACGACGCGGTGCATGCACTCGCGAAGGCTGGGGTGCGGACGGTTCTCGTCACTGGAGACCATCCGCTGACCGCACTGGCGATCGCTCAACAGGCGGGTCTACAGTGCCAGAAGGCGCTGATGGGGGGTTCCGCGCTGGAGTCGATGAGCGACGACGTTTTGGTCGCACGACTGGCCGGCGACTCAGTCGTCGCGCGTGCTACTCCGGCTGACAAGCTGCGCCTCGTCCGAGTGCTGCAAGCTCACGGCGAGGCGGTCGCGGTGACCGGCGACGGAGTCAACGACGCGCCGGCACTAGCCGCCGCCGATGTCGGCATCGCGATGGGTGCGCGCGGCACCCATCTCGCGCGGGGGGCGGCCGATCTGGTCCTTACCGACGACGCTTATCCGACGATCGTCAGCGCGGTAGCTGGAGGCCGGGGGCTGGGTGCGCAGCTACGCCGCGCTGTGGCGTTTTACCTCGGTGCCAAGGTCGCGCTCGTGAGCGTCATCGCTGTGCCGCTGGCGCTCGGGTTTGCCTCGCCATTTCGCCCTGTGCAGATTGTGTTGCTGGAGCTGTTCATGGATCTGGGCGCATCGGTTGCGTTCGTGTCAGAGCCCCCGTCCCCGGACGCGATGTCCCGGCCACCGCGTGACCCAGCACGGCGCTTCCTCGACGGGGCGCAACTGTCTGCGATCGCGCTCTGCGCGGTGACGCTGACGGTCGCGGTGCTGCCCACCTATCTAATCGTGCGTTCATTGGCCGACACGCAAACCGGAAGCGCTGCAGCGGTGGCAGCGTGGCTGATCGCGCACGCGGCGATCGCATGGAGTGTGCGTGTCCGTCCCACGCTCGCATTCGCGCGCAACCTGGCGTTCCCCGGCTGGGCGTTTGTGGCAACCGCGACAGCAATTGTTTTCGCGCTTACTCCGGCAGCGCAAGCGCTCGGCGGCGAAGCGCTGGACGCAAAAGCGTTTGGCATCACTGTGGCTGCTGCCGCGGCCGGTGGCGCTCTCGCGATTGTGGGCCGGCGTGTGTTGGCTCTCCCCCGACGCCTCTAGGAACCTTGCCCGACGACCCATCCATAACACCGGCTGTCCCACCCGACCCGCGTAGCGTCGACCGCGACGAGGCATTGCTTGCCGATCTCACCGCCCCGCCGCCTCTCGAGGAAGTCCGGAAATCGTTTGAGTATTGGACGCATCGCCGCGCGACGCTGCCGATTTATAGACGTGCGGATCGCAAGGAGGCCGAGCAGATGGCGGCGCGTTGGAAGGAGCGTCTCACCGTCGCCGAACGTGAAAAGTACGGGCCTGGCCTTCTCGATCAACTGCTCGAGGCGCTCGGTGTACGCTGGCGCCCGAACCGACGCCGCATCATCTTTGGCTTGAGCTTGTTGGTCATCCTCGTAGTCGTCGTTGTGGTGCTGATCATCGCCGCCTTTGTTTTGTCCCCGACGTTGCGAGAACTTGTGCTCAACAGCGGCGGTGGTGGCGGCTGACAATGGCCGAGCTAGTGCTAGGCCCAATGCTGCGCTACGTCAGCGACACCGAGGCGACGGTATGGGTTGAGACCGACGGTCCGTCCGCGGTCGAGATCCTCGATCACCGTGCGTCAACGTTCGAGGTCGAAGGCCATCACTACGCGATCGTTGCGATCACCCAGCTCGCCCCCGGCAGCACACAGGAGTCTGACGTGCGCCTGGACGGAGAGCGCCGCTGGCCGGCGGCGGTGGACGGCTTTCCGCCTAGCCGCATCCGCACGCTGCCTAGGATCTTCCCGATCCGGCTTGTGTTCGGCTCTTGTCGGGTCACCGCACCTGACGAGGCGCCTTATTCCCTCAGCCCCGATGAGGATGCGCGCGGAGTAGGCGCCGACGCGCTGATCGCCTATGCCCTGCGCATGGGTCGGGAAGATCCCGAGCGCTGGCCGCACACGCTGCTGATGCTCGGCGACCAGGTGTACGCCGACGAGGTGTCCCCAGAGACCGCTGCGTTCATCAGCTCGCGACGAGACGTGCGCGAGCCGCCCGGAGAGGAGGTCGCTGACTTCGAGGAGTACGCCCGGGCCTACCACGAGGCGTGGGGTAGAAGGGCGCGGTGTCGTGATCGAGCGTCAGTGGCTTGACGAGCGCGATGACATCCGCTGCGGCCTAAGGTGACGATTACTTGCATGAGGGGGCCACAGTGAGCCGTATCGTCGTACCGGACTCAAGGTGGGTGCGCGGGGCCGGGTTCGTTTCGCACACGATCCATGTGCTCTTTGCATCGGCGGCCGCCGAGCTGGTTCTGAATACTTTGTAGGAGAGCTGTTTAGCTCGAAGCGCTCGCTCGACGATCGCAAGTGGCATCCCGATCTCGTTGGGAACAGTGCCCGGGCCTTCGTGGGCACTTTCCGCGGCCGAGGGGACAGGTGTCGTTTGGCTTTGCGCAGGTGTTATCGGCGTGGATGGCGTGGGCGTCTGCTGAGTCCTAGTCGTCTCGACTGTGCTCGCAACACTCCCGCAGCCGGGAAGCGCCACGACCACCGTGCCCGCAATCAGTAGCCCGAAGCGCTTGTTGCGTCGAGCTGTCATGGAAGCGGTGCGGCCAAAAGGACTTTGCATCGGGAGCATTCTCCTCGCGAGGGGTCTTCGACGCTACACGCGACCATGCCTCGGCAGCCATAGTGCTACACGCGAGTGCTACCATCTCTGAATGGCCTCTCGCCACCCCCGCTTGGGAGTTGAACGCGACCCAGAGGTCGAGCGTGCACTCACCCTGACCGGGCCACTGCTCGAGCCGGCCGAGACGCGCTCGGCGGCGGCGCAGATCCGTGCGCTCACGCTGCGCGGAGCGCAGGCCGTGCTCGCGAGCGCAGACCCGGATTCCCGATTACGAGCCCGGCTGGCCGAGCGCTACGGAGCAAAACCCAGCCGAGGAAGCCTGCTGGATCTCGACCCGCCGCGGGGCGAGCCCGACCCCGCAGGCGCCACGCCGGCGTCTGATGCCCTGCGGTGGGTTCGCGGCGAGTGAGCGCCGCCTACGTCGACGCCTCCGCGCTCGTAAAGCTATTCAAGGCAGAGCGCGAGACAAACGCCTTCCGCGCCGCACTCGGAGACTGGCCCGTGCAAGTCGCGAGCGAGCTGATCCGCGTCGAGGCCGTCTGTACCGCGAGACGCCTCGGCGGCGACGAGATCCTCCAGCGCGCCAATGCGGCCGTCGAACGGATCAACCTGATCCCAATCTCCCCAGAGATCATTGAGCTCGCCACGGGCGCCCATACCCCACCGCTACGGGCAATGGACGCGATCCACCTCGCCACAGCGCTCATGATGCGCCAGGATCTCGGGGCCATCTTCGTCTATGACAGCGACCTATACGCCGCTGCGCTGGGCCACGACCTCAACGCCCTCGCGCCCCAATGAGCTCGCCGAAACCCCCAGCCTGGCTCGGTACGAGACCGACGCTGCGGCGCTACGATGCGAAGCTCAGCGCCGACGTAGCTCAGTTGGTAGAGCACTTGCATGGTAAGGAAGGGGTCAGGCCAGAACGCCGGACCCCTCCACAACACAGAAAGTCCAGCATCCAAGCGGGATTCTGAGCACCCGCCAACGAACCTCAAACAGTCCCCAGGGGCATCTCGGGGCGTTCTGGGGGCAACCGGCTGTCATGTCGGGGCGCTCCCGACACACCGGGACGCCCCGGCATCGCGCGGCCGGGCTGCTCGCCGGGGCGCAAGCGCAGGCAACCTCGTGCGGGGGCAAACGGCCTGGCGCCTCGACAACTCAGTGCGGGTGTGCGCGAGAGCGGCCTCCGCGCGGACCAGAAGGCCCCGGATGAGAACGGGAGCAGGATGCGAGACTCCCAGGCAACGAGAACACGACGCGCCGCAGGAGCGGTGGAGCCCTCCCAGGAGCTCGCCGATCTGCTGGCGCTGGCCGGTGCGGAGCGCGCCGGGCGGGTGCTCGCCCTGCTGCGTGAGCTCCTGCTGATGCCATCGCCGGGCGGCGAGCAACCCGAGGTGATGACCCTTGAGCAGGTCGCGGAGCGCCTGCAGGTCTCGCCTCGCACGATCCGCCGCGCGATCGACGCTGGGGAGCTGGCCGCCGTGGACCTGCCGTTCCGCGGCGGGCTTCGCGTCCAGCGCGAGGCGCTCGAGAAGTGGCTGTCAGAGAACGCCGCCTCCTCATCGGCGCCGGTATCGATCGGCGCGCGCCGCAGCGGCCGTCTGGAGCTGAGCGACCTATGAGCACCGCGACGAAACCAACCACCACGAAGCCCGCGGCCCCGGTCACCAAACGGCCCAAGCCGATCCCTGGTGTGGAGATCCGCGAACAGAAGCAGCGGGAAGGCGGTGTCTGCTTCCGCTTCCGGGTGCGGTTCACGAACGCGATGGGAGAGCGCGACCATGCCCCGGCCCCGGTTCACCGGACACTGTGGTGAACGGTGCTGATCATGCCATGGCGGTGTGGGCGAGCGTGGCGAGGTGTGCTCGTGCTTCGGTGGGCGTGCGGTAGCTGTGGCGCTCGAGTAGCC
>JACDGG010000249.1 GCA_013815355.1 Solirubrobacterales bacterium | reverse complement strand
CAGGCGCGCCCTGGGACGCTGGTGCGCCAGCCACGCGAGCGCCGCGCCGATCAGCGCCCCGTCGGTGTCCTCGATGCACATCGAGCGCAGGCGTCTGACGCTCAGCAGCGACTCGTTGAGGAGCATCCAGTCGAGCAGCTCGTCGAACAGCCGCGGGTCCGCGCGCGCGACCTCGAGCGAGAAGACGATCAGCGCCTCGGGATCCTGCGCCCATGGGCTCTGCGTGCGAGGCGCCGCGAGGATCCCCATCTGTGACCACTCATCCCACGCGAAGGAGAGCAGCAGCTGGCTAAGCGTCGAGGGTTCCATGGTCGGCTCCGAGGTGGGTTAGAACCTCTCTCAGCACGGAGAGGTGGCCCTCCGACGGGTCGTGGGTGCGACTCCAGCGTGCCGCCGCCAGCAGCTCCTCTTCGCTGGGCGCGAGCGCCTGCAGGTCTGTCAGGTGCTTGCCGGGCCCCTGGTCGACGGTGGCATAGAGCTTCAGATGGATCTGATCGACGCGGGAGGCGAACAGAACCTCGAGCGCCCGGCCGTAGCTGCGCCGCTCGGCGCGCTCGAGGAAGCCCTCGGGCAGCCCGAGGCCCACGAGCGAGCTTGGCCCAGGATTCAGCCAGTCGCCGGGCACAGCGAAGTCCGCCGCGACTGTCGCCGCCGCGTCGAGGATCGGTTGGGGCAGAGGCTCGGCCGACAGCAGCTCGCCGTCATCGACGAGCGCGACGACGTCCACATCGCTGGTGGCGCGTGAGATTAGCCCCAGCGCAAGCAGCGCGGAGCCGCCTACGATCGCAAGCGTGTACGGCGCTCCGTGCGTGGCAAGCTGTTCCCCGAGCGCCCCAAGCAATCCGTCGGCCGCCTCGCCACTTTCTATCGAGATGTCAGTCATCACGATCCAGGATGTTATACATCTCACCCCGGGCCCCACGCAGGTTCCCGTGCAACCGCCTACTCCCTCCGCACGCGAGCGCGTGTAGCCTAGTCGTTATCGACGACGTTTACGTCACCGCCGCGGTTCGCCATTGAACCGCCTAACGCCCTGCAGCCATGGCGTGATATCGGCGCAGGCTCTACTGCTATGCTCACGTTTATGGTTCGACGGTCAGAGAGTCGGCGCGGGTTGACCGCGACGGCGCACGCGCAGCTGGCCACATGCCTGATCGCCTGCGCCATAGCGCTGCTAGCTGTGGCCGCGATCGCCGCACCCGCCACGATTGCAGCAAGCGCCCACGCCGCCCGTACGCTGAACCTCTCCGAGTCCGCCCAGCTGCACCGCACGAGCTCCAGCGGCGTCCATCTCAACGAGCAGGGCACGGCGAGCGGCACGATCCGCGGTTCGATCTACATCCACCTGCGCGTCTCGGCCAACCGCGTGAGCGCCGAAGTCAGCATCTACCCCCACGGCGGCTCGCTCACCGCTACCGGTAGCGCGAGCTACCACGTCGTCGGCGGCAGCGCGCCGTTCTCCGGCACCGTCACGATCATCCGCGGCAGCGGGACCTACGCCCACGCTCACTCCGGCACGCTGCGCTTCAGCGGCTCGATCCGGCGCTCAGACGACGCCGTCAGCGTCCGCCTCTCCGGGCCACTGAACTACTGAGCTCACGGCCAGCCGATGCGCTCCCGAGCAAAGCAGGGCGTCGTCCTCTTCGTCCTGCTCGCGCTAGCCGCGGCCTGCCCGGCGGGCGCGCTCGCCGCGGAGACCGCCACGCTCCACGCCTCCTTCTCACCCGACCGTCTCGGCGCGAGCACCACGATCGGCTTCTCCTTCGCGCTCCGCGGCGAAGGCGGCGCGCTCCCACCGCCGCTCTCGGCGGTCAGCCTGCGTCTGCCGCCGGGCATCGACTACCTCTCGACCACGCTCGGCCTAGCGATCTGCCAGCGTGCGGTGCTCCAGGCCAGCGGCCCCGCGGGCTGTCCGCCGAACAGCCTGCTCGGCTCCGGCAGCGCGCTCGTGGAAGTCCCCTTCGGCGCCACCTCCGGCAAAGAGATCCCCGACGTCCAGGCAGTGATGGGCCCGCCTCGCCACGGCAACATCGTCGTGTTGTTCTATGCCGACGGCGTCTCGCCGATCCTCGCCCAGCTCGTCCTCGACGCCGAACTGATCGCCGGCACCGAACGCCTCCCGGGCCGGCTCGAGACGCAGGTGCCGCTAATCGCAAGCGTCCCCGCCGGCCCGCCCGTCTCGATCCTGCAGGTCAACACGACGATCGGTCCTGCCGGGCTGACCTACCGCGGACGCCGCCACGGCCACACCGTCACCTTCCACCCCAAGGGCGTCTCGGTCCCCGAGCACTGCCCGCGCGGCGGTTTCGTCTTCTCAGCGAGCTTCACGTTCACCGACACCACCTCGGCGAGCGCTCGCGCGGTGGTTCCCTGCCCACGCCGAGCCCGCTAGGCACGCGCAGCACATGAGACGCGCTCGCAGCCGCTCACGACTCGCCACCACTTTCGCACTGCTCGCGGCCCGCTACTGGCTCACCGTCTTCCCGCTCCTGGCCGTCGAGCTCCGCCGCCTGCGCGCACGGGCGCGCGAGATCCGCGACCCGGAGCTTCGCGGCGTAGCGCTCGAAGCGCTCGCGAAGCGGTCGAACCTCGAGGGCGCCGCCGCGTTCGCGGCGCTGACGCCACTGCGCTCCCGCGCGGCGAGCACGCGTGCGCTCCTCGCCTTCCAGTCGATCTACAACTACGCCGACGCGCTCGCCGAGCACCCCTCGCCCGCATGCCGCGACGCCGCGCGAAGCGCCCACGCCGCCCTGACCCTGGCTCTCACCACACGCTCGGGGCTGCAGGACAGTGCGCAGCATGGCGGCGACAGCGACTACCTCCTCCCCCAGATCGAGCGCTGCCGCCGTGCGCTGGATACCCTGCCCGCATACGACCACGCCTCGCCCGCTGCGCTGTGCGCCGCGAGCAGGATCTGCTCATTTCAGACGCAGACCTCGCCCCCCGCCGCGGGCCTCGAGGCCTGGGCGCGCTCGCTGGTGATCCCGACGCCCGCGGCAAGCTGGTGGGAGTCGGCCGGCGCCGCGGGCTCCTCGCTCGCCGTGCACGCTCTCATAAGCGCCGCCGCCACCCCGGGCCTCGATGCAGAAACGGTCGAGGCGCTCACCGGCGCCTACGGCGGAGCGATCGGAGCGCTGCACTCACTGCTGGACAGCCTCATCGACCAGGACGAGGACGCGGCCAGCGGGCAGCCGAGCCTGATCGGCCTCTACCACTCCTCGGCGGCCGCTGCGCACGGGATGGGCAACCTCGCCTCCCGAGCGCTCGCCGCCGCCATGACGCTGCCGCAGTCCCGCCGTCACGCCGTGCTCGTGGCGAGCATGGCGAGCATGTACCTCTCGGC
>JACDGG010000054.1 GCA_013815355.1 Solirubrobacterales bacterium | reverse complement strand
CCCGCGGCCGCCTCTGGCTCGGGCTCGGGGTCGGCTTCCCAGTCGGCCGGCGCCTGCTCGGCAGCGACGGGCTCCTCCGGCGCCTCAGGCTCGCTCCAGTCGCGCGAGGGCGCCTCGACGTGGGTGGCGCGCACGATCAGCTCCCCCTGGCCCTCGGGCGGAAGGATCGCCGAGGCCGCCGCGAAGTGCTCGTCCAGCTCATCGCGGTCGGGGGACGGCGGCCGGCGCTCACCGATGCTGCGCACGACCCTGGTCGTGTCGAGCAGACCGTTGCCCGTCGCGCGCAACACGCCCGCGAGCGAGGCGCCGGTCAGGAGGATCACGGCGGCGAGCGCCAGGAACACGACGAGGATGCTCACGCCGACGTCCTGTACGAGCCGGTGCGAGAGCTCGTAGAGCCCCTGGCCGAGCACACCGCCGTGGCTCTGCAGGTGCGCCGAGCTCCAGACGTGCGCTGCGCCGGTGGCGCCGGAGCTGAGACCGAGCGTGCCCGCCGCCAGGGCGAGCGTGATCGCGGCGAACAGCAGGACCGAGCCGGTGCGCAGCGGACGCACCGCGGGCAGCACCGGGCGCAGCAGCAGCACACCGCCGCCGAGCACGAGCGCCACAGGAGCGATGATGCGCGCGCGGCCGAGCAGCCAGCCGAAGGCGACCGCCACGGCGTGCCCCGCGCGTCCGCCGGCGTGCCCGCCGGAGCCGTAGAGGACGAAGCCCATGAACACGCCGAAGGCGATGACCGCCAGGCCGAGTATGTCGCGGTGGCGCTGCTCAAGCACCGGCATCCGCGCCAGCGGGCTCGTGAACAGCGAGGCGACTCCCGCTCCGGCGCGGCGCGAGCTGCGTCTGCGTTTGCCCGCGGAGGCGCTCGTGCGCCTTTTCGCGGGTGCCTTTCGGGAGGATTTGCGCGCGGCCGGGGCGCGTTTGCGTGTCGCAGCCATCAGCCGCAACTTCGACGCCAGGCGCCCAGCACCTGCCTGTTGGCCTTACCATCGCTTTACACGGCCGAGATACATAAAGATCCATGAACGACTTCCCCCGCTCCCCGCGTGTGCTCGTTGTCGAGGATGACGAGGACATCGCCCAGGCCCTTCAGCGCTCGCTGCGCATGGAGGGCTATGACGTGCGCACCTCAGCGGACGGCCAGGACGCGCTCGAGCAGGGCCGCGCGTTCGCGCCCGATCTGGTGATCCTCGATCTCGGACTACCGAAGATCGACGGCATCGACGTGGCTCGCTCGCTGCGCGCCGAGGATGACGTGCCGATCCTGATCCTGACCGCCCGCGACGCGCTCGAGTCGCGCGTCGAGGGGCTCGACGCCGGGGCCGATGACTATCTCGTCAAGCCCTTCGAGCGCCAGGAGCTGTTGGCGCGCATGCGCGCGCTTCTGCGCCGGCGCCCGCCGCGCGGCTCGGCGCCGCTGCGCGTCGGCGATTTGACGCTCAACGCCGACACGCACGAGGTGCTGCGCGGCGAGCGCACGATCGAGCTCACGCAGCGCGAGTTCGAGCTGCTCGAGTACCTGATGCGCAACGAGCGGATCGTGATCTCACGCCAGCGGCTGCTTGACGAGGTGTGGGGCTATGACCCCTTCTCGACGACGAACACGATCGAGGTGTTCGTCTCGAACCTGCGTCGCAAGCTCGAGTCAGAGGGCGAGGAGCGGCTCCTGCACACCATTCGCGGAGCCGGCTACGTCCTTCGCGCCTAGGCTACCCGGGGCCGTCAGGCGCGCCAGCGCGAACCTGTCGGCGAGCTTCGACAGGCTGCCGATACGCATGCGCCTGGCGGGCGTCTCGGCGCTCCTGACGTTCGTGATCCTCTGCGCGTTCGCCGTCGCGATCGGCTCGCTGACCCTGCACCGCATCCGCACCGACTTCAACCGCCAGGTGCAGGACACCGCGATCCAGCTGCCTTCTGAGCTCACGATCAACGCGCTGCCCTTCCGCATCGAACCGCGCCTCAGCGACTTCGCCTCCAAGCAGAACCACGCCGTGATCCGCATCCTCTCGCTCGGCGGCAAGGTGCTCGCGCAGTCGCCCGCCTCGGCGTCTTCACTCGGCTCGCCGCAGCTGAGCGCCCGTACGGTCCGCGGCTATCGCGTGCTCAGTCGTCCCGGCGTGGTCACCCAGAACGGGGAGCGCGTCGGCGAGGTGATCATCCAGTACGGGCGCCGCGTCTCCGACACCGAGGCGACGGTTCGGCGGGTCGAGCTGGGCCTGCTGGTCGGCGTGCTCCTCGGCACCTGCCTCGCGCTGATGGCGGGGATGGCGATCGCCCGCCGGGCGATGGCGCCGATCGCGCGCCTGACGAGCACGGCCGCTGAGATCGCGCGCACACGCGACCCCTCGCGCGGGATGCCGCAGTCCGCCGCCGAGGACGAGGTCTCAGAGCTCGCGCGCACACTCGAGGGCATGCTCCGCGAGCTCGACGCCGCGCGCGGGGAAACCGAGCTGATGCTCGCCCGCCAGCGGCGCTTCGTGGCCGACGCATCGCACGAGCTGCGCACGCCGCTGACGAGCGTGCTGGCGAACCTCGAGCTGCTCGCGGAGTCGCTGCACGGCGATGAGGGCGACGCGGCGCGCTCGGCGCTGCGCTCCTCGCGGCGGATGCGCCGTCTCGTGGCCGACCTGCTGCTGCTCGCGCGGACCGATGCCGCGCGCGTCGTCGCACGCGAGCCGTGCGACCTCGCACAGATCGTGGCCGAGGCCGCGGGGGAGCTGAGCCCGATCAGCGACGAGCACGAGATCACGCTCGACGTGCATCCGGCGATCATCGAGGGCGCGCGCGATGAGCTGCACCGCCTCGCCTTGAACCTGATCGAGAACGCGCTGCGCCACACGCCGGTGGGCACCGTGATTCACGTCTCAACCGGGAGCCTCGCCGACGGCCGGGTCGAGCTGATCGTCGAGGACGACGGCCCCGGCGTGCCCGCGGAGATCGCCCCGACGCTGTTCGAGCGCTTCGTGCGTGGCGCCGGCGACACGGGCGGCTCCTTCGGACTGGGTCTTGCGATCGTGAGCGCTGTGGCCGCCTCGCACGGCGGCTCGGTCACGCTCGAGAGCCCGAGCGCCGGCGGGGCGCGCTTCGTCGTGCGCCTGCCGGGTCTTGCCGCGCAAGCGGAGCCACCGATGGGATCGGAATCATCCGACGCGGTCCTTACGAACCAAGCGCTCTAGCGGACCGTAGATCAAGCGAGACAAGAACGCAGAGAGCGAAGTGTGCCGCGACACGAGCGAACGAGGACGCAGTATCGCGCAGCGTCTACGGTCCGCTAGACCTCGACGACGACGGGCAGGACCATCGGGCGGCGCTTGAGGCGGTCATAGACCAGCTTCGCCAGGTCGTCGTGCAGCGCCTGCTGGATCAGGTCGACCTCGCGGATTTCATCGCGCGCGGAGCGTCCCAGCGAGTCATCGACGGTCGCACGGATCTCCTCGAGCAGCTGATCGGCCTGGTCGAGGAAGGGCACGCCCCGGAAGATCACCTCGGGGTCGGCGACCGAGCTGCCGTCATCGCCGGCGATCGTCACGACGACGATGAAGATGCCGTCGGCGGAGAGCATGCGCCGGTCGCGCAGCGCCACGTCGGCCATGTCGCCGATCTCGACGCCGTCGACGAAGATCATGCCCGAGTGCTCGCGTTCGCCGAAGCGCGCACCGCGAGAGTCGATGTCCAGCGGCAGGCCGTTGTCGCCCTGGAAGATGTCCTCCGGGGCGATGCCGACCGCCTCGGCGAGCTGGGCGTGCATGCGCAGGCGCTTGAAGTCTCCGTGGAACGGCATCACGTAGCGCGGCTTGACGAGGTTCAGCATCAGCTTGACCTCCTCCGCGTAGCCGTGCCCGGAGGCGTGCACGGGCGCGTCGCGGGGTGTGATCACATCGCAGCCGACGTGGTAGAGGCGATCGATCGTCTCGTTGACGGCGCGCTCGTTGCCGGGGATCGGCGTTGCCGAGAAGACGACCGTGTCGCCGCCCTTCAGCTCCACCTGGCGGTGGTCGCGGTAGGCCATCCGCCGCAGCGCCGAGAGCGGCTCGCCCTGGGAGCCGGTGGAGATGATCACGACACGCTCGTCGGGGAAGTCGTTGATCTCGCGCGCGCCCACGAGCATGCCGTCGGGGATCTCGATGTGGCCGAGGTTGCGCCCGATGCCGACGTTCTTGCGCATCGAGCGCCCGACGAGCGCGACCTTGCGGTCGAGCGCATGGGCGGCGTCGATGACCTGCTGGACGCGGTGGATGTTCGAGGCGAAGCTCGTCACGACGATTCGTCCCTCGCAGCGCGCGAAGACCTCCTCGAGGTGCGGTCCCACGACCGACTCCGATGGGGAGAAGCCGGGGCGATCCACGTTCGTGGAGTCGCCGCACAAGAGCAGCACACCCTCGCGGCCGAGTTCCGCCAGGCGCGAGACGTCGGCGGGCGGCCCGTCGACGGGCGTCTGGTCGAACTTGTAGTCGCCGGTGACCAGCACCGTGCCGAGCTCGGTGCCGAGCGCGACCGCGCTGCAGTCTGGGATCGAGTGCGTCATGTGCACGAGCTCCAGCGAGAACGGGCCGAGCTCGAGGCTTTCGCCTGCTTCGACCTCGTTCAGATCGATGTCGCGCAGCTTGTGCTCGTCGAGCTTGGAGCGCGCCATCGCGATCGTCAGCGCGCCACCATAGACAGGCGCTCCGAAGCGGTCGCCGAGGTCGCGTAGCACCCACGGCAGCGCGCCCAGGTGATCCTCGTGGCCGTGCGTGATCACGATCGCCTCGATGTCCTCGGCACGCTCGCGCAGATAGGCGAAATCTGGCAGCACGAGGTCGATGCCGACCATCTCAGGCGTGGGGAAGCGCAGACCTACGTCGACTACGACGATGCGACCGTCCTGCTCGATCACCGTCATGTTCTTGCCGATCTCTCCCAGCCCGCCGAGGGGCAGGACGCGCAGAGTGGAGCTCACGCGGGGGTGCCGGTCAACAGTCCGTGGCGTTCGAGCATCTCGCGTACGACAGCGGTCTCCTCGGTGCTTGCCTCGACGAGCGGCAGGCGCAGCCCGCCGGCGTCCAGTCCGAGCAGGTTCAGCGCGGCCTTCGTGCAGGTCGGGCTCGAGGTCATGAACAGAGTCTCGTACACGTCGCGCAGCGACGCGTCGATCTCGGCGCGCCGACCCGGTTCATCGACCATGCGGCGCATCTCGTTTCCCACTACGTGGCTGGCCACGAGGATGCCGCCGGCGCCGCCCATGTCGAGCGTGCGCGCGAAGGTCCCGTCGTCGCCGGCGTAGAGATCCAGGCCGTCGATCAGCTGCAGCTCCTCGCCGTTTGCCTGCTTGACGCCCTCGATGCCCTCGATCTGCGCGAGCTCGGCGAGCAGGTCCGGCCCCATGTTCGTCGCGGTGCGGCCGGGGACGTTGTAGAGCAGCACGGGCACCGAGCTGGCCGCTGCGACCGCTTCGTAGTGGCGCTTGAGCCCGAGGCGGCTCGGCTTGTTGTAGTAGGGCGTGACGACGAGCACCGCGTCGACGCCGCTCTCGCCCGCGCGTTCGGTGAGGTGGATGACCTCGCGCGTGTCGTTCGTGCCGGTCCCCGCGATGATGCTCTTTCCGGGCGGGCGCTCGGCAACGGCGAGCGCGATCAGGGCGAGCTGTTCCTCGTCGGTCAGCGTCGAGGCCTCGCCGGTCGTACCGGCGACCACGAAGCCATCCGAGCCGTTCTCGGCGAGGTGGTGCATGAGCGCCACGAATGACTCCTCGTTGACCTTTCCCTGCTCGTCGAAGGGGGTCACGATCGCTGTCAGGACGGTACCGAGGGCGCTCATCGGGTGCAGTATCTCACGCACATCGCGAATCAGAACAGGACGTTCTCGAGGCCGATCGTGGGCGAGGTCTCGAGCGCGCCGACGCGGCGCACGGCGAGCAGTACGCCGGGCATGAAGGACTCGCGGCTGATCGTGTCGTGGCGAATGCTGAGCGTCTGGCCGAGATCGCCGAGGATCACCTCTTGGTGGGCGACGAGCCCCGGCAGGCGCACGGAGTGGATCGGCGGCGGCGGCCCGCCGCTAGCGGCGGCCATCAGCTCGGCGGTGCGCGCGGCCGTGCCGCTGGGGGCATCGAGCTTGGCGTCGTGGTGCAGCTCGATGATCTCGGCCTTCTGCATATAGCGCGCGGCCTCGCTGGCGAAGCGCATCATCAGCACCGCGCCGATCGCGAAGTTCGGGGCGATCAGCACGTTGGCCCGAGGGCGCCCCGCGGCCGGGTGGGCCTGGCTCAGCGGCGCGGGATCGAAGCCCGTGGTCCCGATCACGACATGCACGCCGGCCCGCACGCAGGCAAGCGCATTCGCGAGCGCGGTGTCGGGGCGCGTGAAGTCGACGACGACCTCGGCGTCCTGCAGTACCTGCTCGAGGCTCGTGTCGAGCATCGGGTCGGCGCGCCCGACGAGCTCCATGTCCTCGGCACCCGTCACGGCATCGCACACGGTCTGCCCCATGCGCCCGGCCGCGCCGGAGACGGCCACGCGGATCATCGCGCCAGCTCCTGCACCCCGTCGCGCTCGGTGGCGGTGCCGAGCGGCTCGATCGCGGCGCGGAAGCGCGCCTCGTCGGGGCCGACGCCTGCGACCGACAGCTGCGCGGGGTGAAACAGCTCGGCGGCAAGAGCGCGCACCTGCTCGATGTCGACGGAGTCCACGCGATCGATCATCTCATCCACCGAGAGGATCGGCATCTCGTTCAGCAGCGAGGCGCCGAGGCGACTCATGCGCGCGCCGGTCGACTCCAGGCCGAGCACCACCCTGCCCTTGAGGTTCTCGCGCGAGCGGGTCATCTCGGCCTCGCTTGCCGGATCTTCGACGCAGCGTTCGAGCTCGGCGGTGACGACGCTCAGTGCCTCGGCGAGGTTCTCCGGGCGCGTGCCCACATACAGGCCGATCTCGCCGGTCTTGGCGTAGAGGTTCGAGTATGAGAAGACCGAGTAGGCGAGGCCGCGACGCTCGCGCACCTCCTGGAAGAGGCGCGAGGATGAGGTCCCGCCGAGCACGCCTTCGAGCACGCGCAGCGCGAAGCGACGCTCGTCATCGCGTGCGAGACCCCTGCCCCCCACGCATACGTGGACCTGCTCCGTGTCTTTCTCCAGGAAGCGCACGCGTGGGCTGAAGTCCGGTGCTTCGTGGGCGGGCGTCTGCTGCGCGAGCGTGGCCGGCGCTGCGCCGGCGCCCAGCATCGCGGCGCGCGCCGTCTCGACTCCGCGCGCGAGCTGCACGAGCGCGTCGTGCTCGACCGAGCCCGCGGCGGCGATCACGATGCTCGCGGGCTGGTAGCGCGCGGCGTGGAAGGCGGCGAGCTGCTCGCGGTCGACGGCCGCGATCACATCGGCCGTGCCGATCACGGGCCGGCCCAGCGGGTGGGCGCCGAAGATCGCCTTGCCGAGCACGTCGAACACGCGGTCCTGGGGATCGTCCTCGTACATCGCGATCTCCTCGAGCACGACCTCGCGCTCGGCCTCCAGCTCGCCGAAGCGCGGGTGCCAGATCATGTCGCTCATCACGTCGAAGGCGTGCTCGAGATGGCGGTCGAGCACGCGCGTGTAGAGCGAGGTCGCTTCCTTGTCGGTGCCGGCGTTGATCTCGGCGCCCATCGCGTCGAAGATCTGGTCGATCTCCTCCGAGCCGTAGCGCTCGGTGCCGCGGAAGAGCATGTGCTCGAGCAGGTGGGAGATGCCGGCCTGGCTCACCTGCTCAGACGTCGAGCCGGTGGCGATCCAGAAGCCGAGCGCCACCGAGCGCACGCTGGGCACGCGTTCGGTGATGACTCGGACTCCGGAGTCCAGGCTTGTGATGCGGTGCTCGGCCGTCAAGACGACCGGGCGCTCAGGCTCAATCGCGCTCACGCCCGTGGCGCGGGCGACCCGAGCCACGCTCGTCGCTGCGACGCGGTCCGCGATCGGAGCGCCCGTTGCGCCCGTTGCGTGCACCCTCGCGCGGCCCGCGGCTGCCTCCGCCGCCTCCGCCGCCACCGGTGCCGACACCGGCGAGCTCCTCGACGGACTTGCCGGCGATGTCCGGGTCGTGCGCGAGGCGCAGTCCGATGCGTCCGCGCTCGCGGTCGACCTCGACCACGCGCACTTTCACCTCATCGCCCTTGTTGAGCACGTCCTCGACGGTCTCCACGCGCTCGCCGGGCGAGACGTTTGAGATGTGCAGCAGGCCGTCGGTGCCCTTCGCGAGCTCGATGAACGCGCCGAACGTCGTGGTCTTGACGACCTTGCCGTCGTACTCGTCGCCGACCTCGACCTCCTTCATCATCATCCTGATGTGCTCCACGAGCGCGTCGCCGAGCTCGCCGTTGGCGGAGTAGATCAGCACCTGGCCGTCGTCGTTGACGTCGATCTGCGATTCGAACTCATCGGCCAGGCCGCGGATCGTTTCGCCGCCCTTGCCGATCAAGAGGCCGATCTGCGACGGGTCGATCTGGATCGTCTGGATGCGCGGCGCGAACTGCGAGAGCTGCTCGCGCGGCGTCTTGATGATCTCGGCCATCTTGCCGAGGATGAACGTGCGCGCGTCTTTGGCCTGGGCGAGTGCGTCGCGCAGGATGTCGAAGGTGACGCCCGTGATCTTGATGTCCATCTGCAGCGCCGTGATGCCGCGCTCGGTGCCGGCGACCTTGAAGTCCATGTCGCCGAGGTGGTCCTCGACGCCGGCGATGTCGGTCAGGACGATGTAGTCATCGCCCTCCTTGATCAGCCCCATGGCGATTCCTGCGACGGGCCGCTTGATCGGCACGCCGGCGTCCATCAGTGACAGCGATGAGCCGCACACGGATGCCATCGAGGACGAGCCGTTTGACTCGAGGATGTCTGAGACCACGCGGATCGAGTAGGGAAAGTCCTCGATCGAGGGCACCATCGGCGCGAGCGCACGCTCGGCGAGCGCACCGTGACCGATGTCGCGGCGCTTGACGCCACCCATGCGGCCGGCTTCTCCCACCGAGAACGGCGGGAAGTTGTAGTGGTGCCAGTAGTACTTTTTGGTCTCAAGACCCAGCGTGTCGATGCGCATCTCCTCCTTCAGGGTGCCCATCGCAACGACGCTCAGCGCCTGCGTCTGCCCGCGCGTGAACAGCGCCGAGCCGTGGGTCCTGGGGGTGACGCCGACCTCGATCGAGATGTCGCGGATCTCGTTCTCCGCGCGACCGTCCGGACGCTTCTTGTGCACCGCGATGCGCTCGCGGATGATCGACTTCTCGAGCTTGTCGAAGGCCATCTGCACCGCGGCGCGCTTCGCCTTGGCGGCGAGGAGCTGCTCCTCGGATGCGCCCTCGCCCGCGGCCGGGGCGTGGGCCTCGATGATCGCGGCCTCGACGGCCTTCGTGGCCTCCTGGCGCTCGAGCTTGTCCTCCACCTGCGTGGCGGCGTCGAGCTCTGAGCCGTGCGAGCCGCGCACGGCGGCGAGCACGTCCTCGTCGACCTTGATCGTCTCGAAGACTTTCTTCTCCTTGCCGACTTTGGCGGCGAGGTCACGCTGCAGCGCGCAGAGCTTCTTGATCTCGGCGTGCGCGATGTCCAGCGCGTCGAGGATCTCGGCCTCCGGAATCTCGTTGGCGCCCGCCTCGACCATCAGGATGGCCTCCTCGGTACCCGCGACGATCAGGTCCAGGTCCGATGGGTTCTCGCTATCAGATCCCACCCCGCCCAGGAGGTCGGCCTCCTGCGGGTTGACGACGAAGTTGCCGTCGATCTTGCCGATGCGCACCGCGCCGACGGGCGTGGGCAGCGGGATGTCGGAGATCATCAGCGCCGTGGAGGCGCCGTTCATGGCGAGGATGTCGTAGGGGTGCACTTGGTCGATCGACAGCGGGATCGCCACGAGCTGGGTGTCATAGCGCCATTCCTTCGGGAACAGCGGGCGGATCGGGCGGTCGATCATGCGCGCGGTGAGCGTGCCCTTCTCGCCTGGGCGTCCCTCGCGCTTGAAGAAGGAGCCGGGGATTTTGCCTGCGGCGTACATGCGCTCCTCGACGTCCACCGTCAGCGGGAGGAAGTCCACGTCGCGCAGGCTGCCTGCGACTGCTGTGCAGAGGACCATCGTGTCGCCCTGACGGACGACGACCGCACCGGAGGCCTGCTTGGCCATCCTGCCGGTCTCAAAAGAGATCTCACTACCAGCGATCTCCGCGGAAACCCGCGTAACAGCATCACTACTCATATTCACTGCCTTCCTGTTCCGCCCGTCGGTCGGCGGTCCGTTTCTTTTTCTCTTTATTCCGAACGAACGGAGCTTAGCGGAGCGTGGCCGCGAGGCCTTCGCGCAACAGCTCCAGCGGAGGCAGATCGCCCGGAGAATCGGCCTCGTGGCTCCAGCGAACGGTCCCCTCGGGACCCGTGATCACGAGCGCGCGCTGCGCGAAGCCGCCGGGGTGCAGCACGCCGAAGGCCTCACACGCCGCGCCCTTGGGCTCGAAGTCCGAGAGCTGCTCGCAGGAGACGCCGAGCTTCTCCCTGAACGCCGACTGCGCCCAGCTGGAGTCGCAGGAGACGCCGTAGAGGGCATCCCCGCGCGCCGCAAGCTCTGCCGTCAGCGGCTCATACAGCTGCAGCTGGTCGGTGCAGACCGGGCTGAAGGCGAAGGGGTAGAAGACGAGTGCGGTCGTGTTGCCCTGCAGATCCCGCTCGGTGAAGCTCTCGCCGTCGGCGCGGGCGAGCTTGAAGCTCGGCGCGGGCGTCCCTGCTGCCAGGACGCTCACGGTGCTACTTGCGTAGGCCGAGCTCTTTGATGAGGGCGCGGTAGCCCTCGAGGTCGCGCCGCTGCAGGTAGTCGAGGAAGCGGCGGCGCTTGCCGACCATCATCAGAAGACCACGACGCGAATGGTGGTCTTTGCTCTGCTCGCGCAGGTGCTCGGTGAGGTGGTTGATGCGCTCGGTCAAGAGCGCGATCTGCACCTTGGTGGAGCCCATGTCCTGCTCGTTGGAGCCGAACTTGCCGGCGATCTCGCGCTTGCGCTCAGTGGTTATGGCCGACATCGACGGGCACGGTAGCAGACAGCCGGTGCCCTCAATGGGCCGCGGCGATCTCGCGCGTGCGCTGAACGTCGCGGTGCATCTGCTCGATCAACGCCGCCGGGTCCTCGAAGCGGCGCTCGCCGCGCAGCCGCGCGAGGAACTCCAGGCGCAGCTGCTGGCCATATAGGTCTCCCTCGAAATCGAGGATGTAGGCCTCGATTTGCTCGCCGCGCCCGGTGTCGAAGGTGGGGCGCACGCCGATGCTGACGGCCGCGGGACGGGGGTGGGCGCGAGGGTGGGTGGGGTCCACATAGGCCAGGCACGCATAGACGCCGTGTCCGGGGCATGCAAGCGCGTCCTCGGGTATGAGGTTCGCGGTCGGGAAGCCCAGCTCGCGGCCGCGAGCGTCGCCGTGGGCGACGACGCCGCTCAGCTGGAAGCCGGCGCCGAGCAGGCGGTTGGCCTCCCCCACCTCGCCCGCCAGCACGAGCCCGCGGATGTGGCTGGAGGAGACGATCTCGCCGTCGACCTCGAGCAGCGGGTGCACCACCGTCGTGAAGCGGGCGTCTGCGAGCAGCAGGCCGGGGTCGCCCTGCGCCTTGTGTCCAAAGCGGAAGTTCTCGCCGATCGCGACCTGGCGCGCGCCGAGCGCGCCGACGAGCACGTCCTCGACGAACTCCGCGGCCGAGCGTTGGGCGAAGCCCGCGTCGAAGGGGATCACGATCAGCTCCTGCACGCCGAGTGAGTCGAGCAGCTCCGCCTTGCGCGCGAGCGTCGTGAGCAGCTTCGGGGTGTGCTGCGGGGCGACCACTGAGACCGGATGCGGGTCGAACGTGAGCACGCTGTCGGATCCGGCGATGACCTCGCGGTGGCCGAGGTGCACGCCGTCGAAGGTGCCGACCGCGACGCTGCGCGCTCGCGAGCGCTCGAGATCTGGCAGCCGAATGACCTCCACGGCCGCAAGCCTAGTGGCGCGCGCGGCTCGCAGCGCGCGCCAGCTCCAATGCGCGCTCCAGCGCGATCATCGGCGGTTCGCTCCACGACTCACCGCGCGGGGGCGGCGCCACCGCGTCGGCGACCTCGAACGGCCCGATCGCGGTGCGCCGGAGCTCGAGGCAGTAGGCGTCGCCGAGATCGGCGATCAGCGAGCGCACGTAGGTACCCGAGCCGCATTCGATCGCGAATGCGGCCCGCGGGGGGCGCTCGGGATCGCCCGCAACGCCCGGCTCGCGCCACAGCTGCTCGAAGCGGTGCACGGTCACGATGCGCTCGGGCATCTCGAAGCTCTCCCCCCGCCGGGCGCGCTTGTATGCGCGCTCGCCGCCGACCTTGACCGCGGAGTGCGCGGGCGGGCGCTGGCGGACCTCACCGGTGGGCAGCTGCGGCTGCTCGGGCGGTATGCGCCCCGTCTCGGTGATCTCACCCTCGGTGTCGCCCGTGCTCGACAGCGCGCCGAGGCGCGCGACGGTCTCATAGCGCTTGGGCAGGGCCATCATCGCCTGCTGGGATTTGGTGGCGCGCCCGACGAGCACGATCAAGAGGCCCGTGGCGAACGGATCTAGCGTGCCCGCGTGCCCGGTCTTGGCGCCGCCCAGCGAGCGGCGCACCGCGGCCACGACGTCGTGCGAGCTCATCCCGGCGGGCTTGTCGAGCAGCAGCACGCCATCGAGTGCCTCAGAGCTCGCCCGAGGCGGACTCCCCCCGCGCACTCAGGCGACCGTCGCGGGCGCGTGCCCGTCAGCGGTCTCGTGCAGCTGCGCGGCGATCGCGCCGCGCAAAAACTCGATCAGCGGGCTGGCCTCGAGCGACGTCGAGAAGCCGGCTGCGCGGCGGTGCCCGCCGCCGCCCTGCGCACGGGCGATGATCGAGACGTCGACGTCGTCGTCGGTGGCGCGCAGCGAGACTTTGTGCTGGCCCTTGCGCTCGCCGCTTGAGAGCTCGCGCACGAGCACCGCGACCTTCGTGGCGTGCAGCGCGCGCAGCTGGTCGATGATGCCCTCGGAGTGGCTCTCCTGCGCGCCGGCGCGCTCGAAGTCCGCGGCGCTGAGCGACACCATCGTCAGCTCGCCATCGTCGAAGCGCTGCATCTGCCCGAGCGCCAGCGCGAGCAGGGTGAGCTTCTCGGTGGGCATGTCCTCGTACAGGCGGTGGTTGATCGAGGCCACGTCGACCCCGGCCTGCAGCAGCTCGGCCGCCATCGCATGGGCGCGTGGCCCGGTGTTCTCATACATGAAGCGCCCGGTGTCGGTGACCACACCGATGTAGAGCGCCTCGGCCACCGGCGCGCTCGCGCTCAGCCCGAGTCCGTGCATCAGATCCCAGACGATTTCCGCCGTGCAGGACGCGTCGGGCACCACGTGGTTGAGTGTGCCGAACATCGTGTTGTCGTGGTGATGGTCGATGTTCAGCAGGCGCGCGCCGTCGCGCAGCACGCTCGCGGAGTTGCGGTCGATGTTGCCGCAGTCGAGAAACACGACCGTGCGCTCGGCGACGTCGGGGGGCGGCTCCTGGATCAGCCCGTCGAGCTCGAACAGGCTGTACTCGTTCGGCAGCGGCAGGTCGTGCGGCGAGATGAACATCGCCGTGTCCTTGCCGAGCGCGCTGAGCAGGCCCTGCATCGCCACCAGTGAGCCGAGCGCGTCGCCGTCGGGGTTCTCGTGGGTGGCGAGCACGAAGCGGCTGTCGTCGCGGAGGCGCTGGAGCACGAGCTCGCGCGTGGGAGCGGTGCCGTTCACGACGGCTCCTCCTGGGCGATCAGCTCATCGACGCGCAGCGCGCGGTCGGTCGTCTCGTCGTAGAGGAACTCGAGCGTCGGCGTACGCTTCAGGCGCAGCTCGCCGGCCAGGCGTCCCTGCAGGAAGCCATGGGCGCTGCGCAGGCCCTCGAGTGTAGTCTCGCGTTCGGCCTGGTTGGACGGGCGCCCGGAGCGTCCGAGAACGCTTACGTACACACGCGATTGTCGTAGGTCTGCGCTGGTTCTCACGTCGGTCACGGTCACGAATCCCACCCGAGGGTCCTTCAGGTCACCTGCAACGGCATCGCCGATCACCTGACGAACCGCCTCGTCTACCCGGCGCATGCGTCCTGTGCTCATCCTATTGCTCCAATTCCCCGCCGAGCCCCGCGTCCCTGCGAACTTGAGGGCACTCTCAGGAGGACAGCTCGCGCTCCACCTGTCGCGTCTCGTAGGTCTCAAGCACGTCGCCCTCGTGGAGATCCTGGAAGTTCGTGATCACGACGCCGCACTCGAAGCCGCTTGCGACCTCTCGCGCGTCGTCATTGAAGCGGCGCAGGCTGTCGATCGTGGTGTCGTAGATGACCGTGCCCTCGCGCACGACACGCACACGCGAGCCGCGCGTGATCGTGCCCTCGGTGACGAACGAGCCCGCGATCGTTCCGATCCTCGAGGCCTTGAAAAGCTGGCGCACCTCGGCCTGTCCGAGCGGCGTCTCGACCTCGGCCGGCTCGAGCATGCCCTGCATCGCCGCGCGTAGCTCCTCGATCGCGCGGTAGATGACCGCGTAGGAGCGGATCTCCACACCCTCGCGGTCAGCGATCTGGCGCGCGTCGCCGACGGGGCGCACGTTGAAGGCGAGGATCACGCCCTCCGAGGCCGAGGCGAGCATCACGTCGGACTCGTTGATGCCACCGACGCCGCGGTGGATGATGTTGACCTTGACCTCCTGCTGGGGCAGCTTTGCGATCTCGTCCTCGATCGCCTCGAGCGAGCCGGCGACGTCGGCCTTGACGACGAGGCCGAGCTCCTTGACGGTGCCCTCCTGGGCGAGCTTGAAGACGTCCTCGAGCGAGACCTTGCGCCCGGAGCGCCGGGCAAGCATCTCGGTCTTCAGGCGGTTCGCGCGCTCGCCCGCGAGCTGGCGGGCGCGGCGCTCGTTCTCGACCACGCGCACGAGCTCGCCCGCCTCGGGCACGCCGTCAAAGCCGAGCACCTCCACGGGCTGGCCGGGCATCGCGCGCTTCATCTTGTTGCCGGTGAAGTCGTGCATCGCGCGCACGCGCCCGAAGTGGGCTCCGGCGACGAGCGCGTCGCCCACACGCAGCGTGCCGCGCTGGATCAGCACGGTCACGACGGGTCCGCGGCCGGGATCGAGCTTTGACTCGATCACCGTGCCGGAGGCCTCGGCGCCGGCGTTGGCCTTCAGCTCCTCGAGGTCGGTGACGACCTGAATCGTCTCGAGCAGCGTGTCGAGGCCGTCGCGTGTCTTGGCGCTCACGTCCACGAACTCGGTTTCCCCGCCCCACTCCGCCGGCTGCAGCCCGTGCTGGGTCATCTCGTTGCGCACGCGCTCGGGCTGGGCGCCCTCCTTGTCGATCTTGTTGACCGCCACGATGATCGGCACTTCGGCGGCCTTGGCGTGATCGATCGCCTCCTCGGTCTGGGGCTTGACGCCGTCGTCGGCGGCGACCACGATCACGGCCAGGTCGGTGACGCGCGCGCCGCGGGCGCGCATCGCCGTGAAGGCCTCGTGGCCGGGCGTGTCGAGGAACGTGATCTCTTTGCCGGCATGGCGAACCTGGTAGGCGCCGATGTGCTGGGTGATGCCGCCTGCCTCGCCCGCGACGACCTCGGTCTCGCGGATCGCGTCCAGCAGCGAGGTCTTGCCGTGATCGACGTGGCCCATGATCGTGACGACCGGCGGGCGTTCGATCAGATCCTCATCGGCGTCCTCGAACACCGGCTCGACTTCGACGTCGTCGGCCGCGTGGACGATCTCGATCTTCTTGTCGAACTCGTCGGCGAGCACCTGGATCGCGTCGTCGGAGAGCGTCTGGGTGAGCGTGGCCATCTCGCCGAGCGACATCAGCTTCTTGATCAGCTCCGGCACGGGCACGCCGAGGTACTCGGCGACGTCCTTGACCGTCGAGCCGGAGTTGACGCGGGTCAGGTCGGTGGCCTCCATCGCCGAGTTGTCGATCGGGGCGATCGTCTCGTCGTAGGTGCCGCGGCGGCGGCGGCCACGGCGGGGCCGGCGCTGGGGCTGGTTGGAGGGGCCGCCCTGCTGGCGGCGCGAGGCCTGCGAGTCGATCACGACGCGACGGCGCCCGCCGGGCCCGATGTCTCCAGGTG
>JACDGG010000248.1 GCA_013815355.1 Solirubrobacterales bacterium | reverse complement strand
GGGCTGCGCCGCCTGCTCGAGCTCGAGCACCCGCTCGCGCGGCTGATCGCGCGCTGCGCGATCGCGCGCCCCGAGAGCCGCGGCGCGCACCTGCGCTCGGACCATCCCGAGCGTGACAGCGCGCTCGACCTCCACCACGGGGTGCTCCGCGGCGATCAGCCCGTCGCCTGGGAGACCTGGAGATGAGCGCCTTTACATAAAAGGTTGCCGGCCCGCGCTTTATCTCGGTCCTTTTGAGCACGATCGGTGTTATGGGTGTGGAAGGTCTTTGGGGGGTTGGAGTCTCTTGGAATGGCGGGTGTGCTCCAGACCAAAGATCCTGCGAGAGAGAGGGTGAGGAGCGATCACCATGTATCAGTTCAGTCGGGCCATATATCGAGAGCTCGCTGCAGAGATCCTGGAGCCTCCGCTCGGTGCTCCGGCGTCCAGGAACCATGCCGCCGTGCTGGGCGCGTGCGAGCAGGTGATCACTCGCCTGGCGACCGACCGTCACTACTTCGCACGGCCGGCGCGCACCCTGTTCTGCGACATCCGCAGCTACTTCCCGATGTGGGCGCAGGCCCACGTGCACAGCGTCGTCACACTCTATATGGGCTACGCGCAGCAGTTCCTGATCGAACACCCCCACGAGGGCTACACCGCCGTCAGCGGCGCGCCGCCGCAGTGCCGCGCGACCACCCGCAAGGGCTCCGCCTGCCAGCGGACACCGCTCCCGCTGAACGGCTACTGCCCCTCCCATCAGCACCTGGCCGACACCGAGAATCGCGAGCTCGTCGCCGCCTGAGCCCGGCTCAGCTCCGCTGAGGTGAAGCGTCGCGCTCACTCAGCTTCTTGAGCGTGCGCAGCTGCCTGCGCATCATCGCGAGATCGCCGAGCGCGAGCGCCCGGGCGATCAGCGAAGCGCTCAGCCGCGGGCCGGGCGCCGCGAACAGCACCCGCACCAGCAGCCGTGCCGAGTTGCCCTGCGCGAGCACCGCGTAGGTGACCGCGGTGCGCCGCGCGCGCAGCGTGATGTGCTCGCCGGGCGCGAATGAGTCAAGCGCGAAGATCGTCATGAAGCGCTGCCCGGTCTGCAGTTGCTCGAGGCCGGGCGTCAGCTCGCGCGGGCTGGAGCGCCCAAGGTTGTCGAGCAGGTCATAGCTGTAGGGCGCGACGCGCAACTGGCAGAGCCAGCGAAAGACGATCTGCGGGGAGGCGTCGATCGAGATCGCACGATGCAGGCGGACGGTGGCGTTCTCGAGCAGCCGATCGCAGGGCAGCGCGAGGCCGCGCTCGGAGGCGGTGGCGCCCCAGCTCGCGCCGAGCGTCATGCGCGGCGCGCGATACGGCGCAGCAGCCGGGGCACGAGCAGGCGATGTGCGCCCGAGCCGATCACGGCGGCGCGATATGCGCGCCCGGCCGGGCCGGGGAACTCGGCCGAGCTTCGGGCGCGCAGCACGCACGCCTCCTCGCCCGCGCTGTCGAGCTCGAACATCAGCTCATAGCGCGAGAAGCGATGGCCTCCGCGCAACGTCAGACGCTGCGGGAAGTCGGCCTCGACGACGGCGAAGCCGGGGATCGCGTGATCACCGGGACGCAGCGTCTCGCGCCAGTCGCCACTCACCTTTGACGGTTCGAGGCGCCACACGCTGCTCAGCCGCGCCGGTGCGCCACCGAAGTCCCTTCGCAGCACACTCGCCAGGGCCAACCACACGCGCTCGCGCGTCGCTCGCACCGATATGGAATGCTCATCGATGTAGGACAACTGCTCCATATAAAAGGATCATACTACTTCGATGGCGCCGCCACGTAAGCACGACACCGAACGCATCCTCGACGCCGCTCGCACGCTGATCCTGCGCGACGGGCCGCGCGCCGCCTCGGTCGCCGCGATCGCACGCGAGAGCCGGGCGCCCGCCGGCACCCTCTATCACCGTTTCGGCAGCCGCGACGGCGTGCTCGCCACAGCATGGCTGCGGGCGCTCGAGCGCTTCCAGGAGGCCGCGCTGGCCGCAGCGGCGGAGCCGGAACCGCTCGAGGCCGCGGTGGCGACGGCGCTTGCGCCGATCCGCTTCGCGCGCGAGCGACCCGATGACGCAAGGCTGCTCTTGACGCTGCGCCGACGGGATCTGCTCGACGCAGAGCCCGACGAGACGTTTCGCGCACGGCTCGAGGAGATCAACGCGCCGCTGGAGAAGGTGATCTCCGAGCTGGCGGTGAGGCTACGCGGGCGCCGCGATGCCCGCACGCGCGAGGAGATCGTGCGCACCGTGGTGGACGTCCCGACCGCGGCGATCCGCCGCCACCTGCGCGACGGCGAGCGCCTGCCGGCGTGGCTCGAGGCCGACATCGCCGGCGCCACCCGCCGGCTGCTGGGACCCTGACGGCCCGCCCCGCGAGGCTCGCCGCGGAAATTCACCATCTAGTCTGAAGCGATGCTCCTGGGCGTGGATGTCGGCGGCACGTTCACAGACGCGGTGCTGCTCGGCGAGGACTGGGAGATGCACACCGCGAAGGTCCCCACGACCCCCGATCAGGAGTCGCTGGGGGTGCTCGCGGCGGTCGGCCTGGTGCTCGCGCGCGCCGGCGCCACAGCGCAGGACGTCGAGCGTTTCGCGCATGGCATGACGGTCGCCACGAACGCGCTGCTGGAGGGACGCACCGCGCGCACCGCGCTGCTCACCACCGCCGGCTTCACCGACGTGCTCGAGCTGGGCCGCCAGAATCGGGCGCACCTCTACCGCCTGTGCGAGGCCTCACCGCCCCCGCTCGTGGCCAAGGATCTGCGCTTCGCCGTGCCCGAGCGCGTCGGCGCCGAGGGAACGTTGCAGGCGCTCGAGGAGAAGGCCGCGCGAGCGCTCGTCGAGGAGCTGGCGGTTGCGCGGCCCGACGCGGTGGCGGTGTCGCTGCTTCACTCATATCGCGACGGCACTCACGAGCGGATGCTCGGCGAGCTCGTGGCCGAGCTGCTGCCGGAGGCTCAGCTGTCGCTGTCCTCTGAGCTCGTGGGCACCTTCCGCGAGTACGAGCGCACCGCCACGACCGTGCTCGACGCCGCGCTCTCACCGCTGCTGTCCGCATATCTGGCGCGCCTCGCGCGCGACTCCGGCGCGAGCAGCCTGCCGGCGCCGCTCGTGATGCAGTCCTCCGGCGGCCTGATCGACGCCGCCCACGCCGGCGCACACGCCGCGCTCACAGTCCTCTCGGGGCCGGCGGGCGGGGTCGCCGGAGCGTTGGTGCTCGCCGAGCAGGCACACGAGCGCCAGGTGCTCTGCTTCGACATGGGCGGCACCTCCTGCGACGTGTGCGTGATCGAGGAGGGGCGCGTGGGCGAGACGGCCGAGCGTGCGATCGCTGCTCGCCCGCTGTCGCTCCCGGCGCTCGACATCCACAC
>JACDGG010000247.1 GCA_013815355.1 Solirubrobacterales bacterium | reverse complement strand
CAGGAGCGCTGGCAGCGCGCCCGCGCCGAGGACGACTTCGCGGGCTTCGCGCCCGCGCTCGAGCGCAACGTGCACCTGGCCCGCGAGTACGCGCTCTGTATCGCGCAGGACGGCGAGAGTCCGTATGACGCGCTCCTCTGCGACTTCGACTTCGGCCTGCGCACCGCGGAGCTGCGCCGCGTCTTCGGAGCGCTCGCGGGCGAGCTGGCGCCGCTCGTCGCGGAGGCCAGCGTACGCTCGCCGCGAAGCACGCTGGAGGTACCGGTCGCGGCCCAGCAGGCCGCGGTCACCGCCACGCTGCGCCGCCTCGGCGTGGAGGACTCGAGCTGGCGCGTCGACGTCTCCGCGCACCCCTTTACGGCCTGGGTCGGCACGCGCGACTCGCGCCTGACGACGCGCTACAGCGACGGAGAGGTCGAGTCGCTGCTCAGCTCGCTGCACGAGTACGGACACGCCCTCTACGAGCGCCAGATCGACCCGGCCCTCGAGCGCACGAACCTCGGCGCCGGCACCTCGATGTCGATGCACGAGTCCCAGAGCAAGCTGTGGGAGAACCACGTCGCTCGCAGCCCCGCATTCGCCGCGGTGCTCGCCGCGGAGCTCGCCGCCGGTGGCTTCGGGGTCACGGCGGGCGAGCTGCACGGCGCTCTCGTCGGGGTCGCGCCGACCCTGATACGCGTCTCGGCCGATCCACTGACCTATCCGCTGCACATCATCCTGCGCTTCGAGCTCGAGCTGGCGCTGATCGAAGGCGACCTCGCCGTGGCCGATCTGCCGGATGCGTGGCGCGAGGGCATGAGACGGCTGCTCGGCGTGGAGGTGCCCTCCGACCAGCTCGGCTGCCTACAGGACGTTCACTGGAGCGCGGGCGCCTTCGGCTACTTCCCGAGCTATGCGCTCGGCTGTCTGATCGCGGCGCAGCTGTGGGAGGCGATCGACGCCGATACGCCCACCCTCCAAGAGGACCTCGCGCGCGGTGAGCTCGGCGCCGTCCAGCGGTGGCTCGCCGAGCATGTGCATCGCCACGGCAGGCGTCGGGACACGATCCCGCTGCTCGAAGCGGCGACGGGGCGCGGCTTGGACAGCGCGCCGTTCCTGCGCTACGTGGCTCCGCTGGCCGGTCGGTGAGCACACAGGGCCTGCTCGCCCGCGCCCCATCGGGAGGGCTCGTCCTCGGAGCGATCGCCTCGGTGCAGTTCGGCTCCTCACTGGCGGCGACGCTGTTCGCGCGTCTAGGGCCGGGGGGGACGGTGCTGCTGCGCCTCGCCTCCGCGGCGGTCGTGCTGATGGCGCTCGGGCGTCCTCGTCTGCGCGGGCGCACGCGTGCGGAGCTCGGCCTCGCCTGCTCCTTCGGGCTCGTGCTCGCCGGGATGAACCTGAGCTTCTACGAGGCGCTCGACCGCATCCCGCTGGGGATTGCGGTCGCGATCGAGCTCGTCGGGCCGCTGGCCGTAGCGATCGGCGGCTCGCGTCGGCGCCGCGATCTGCTGTGGGCCGCGCTCGCTGTGCTGGGGATCCTCGCGTTGACGCGCGGGGGCGTCCACGGCCTCGACGGCGCCGGCGTGGCGCTTGCACTGCTCGCCGGGGTGCTGTGGGGGAGCTACATCCTTCTGAACGCCCGGCTGGGACGGCGCTTTGAGGGTTCGACGGGACTCAGCCTGGCGATGTGCGTGGCGGCGCTCGCGGCGCTGCCGAGCGGCATCGCGGCGGGCGGCTCGGCTCTCCTGGACCCGGGCTCGCTGGCGCTCGGCTGCGCCGTCGGCCTGCTGTCCTCGGCGATCCCTTACACGTTCGAGGTCGAGGCACTGCGGCGGATCGCGCCGCCGACGTTCGGGGTGCTGATGAGCCTCGAGCCCGCCCTCGCGGCGCTCGCGGGCTTTCTCGTGCTCGGCCAAGGGCTCGATCTGCGCGCGCTGCTCGGCATCGCGCTGGTGATCGCGGCCTCGCTCGGCGCCGCCCGCAGCGCCTCGGAGGCGCCGATCGCGGTGTGAGCGCCCCGCGATACCGGGAGAGATGGGCGGGCACATGCACGCCATCCGGCGGGTGCCCTAGCGTCGCGAACAGATGTTCGATGAGAGCAACACCCGCGACTGGCTCGCGGACCTTAACGCCGAGCAGCGCGGCGCGGCGACGTATGCGGGGGAGACGCTACTGATCCTCGCCGGCGCGGGCACCGGCAAGACGACGACGCTGTGCGCGCGCGTGGCGTGGCTGCTGGGCGAGGGCACGCCGGCCGATCGCATCCTGCTGCTGACGTTCACGCGCCGTGCCGCGCGCGAGATGGTCGAGCGTGCACGCGCGCTCAGCGAGCGCGTCGCGCCGCACGCCGGGCCGGTGCACGGCGGCACGTTTCACTCGCTCGCGCACCGGATCGTGCGCATGCACGCCTCCTCGCTCGGGCTCGACCCCGGCTTCGGCGTGCTCGACGCGGGCGACGCCGCGGATCTGATCGACTTCCTGCGCGAGGAGCACGGCCGCGCCGAGAGCCGACGGCGCTTCCCGCGCGCCCAGACGATGCTCGACATCTACTCGCGCACCGTCAACGCGCAGATGCCGCTCCTGGAGGTACTCGCCGAGTCGTTTCCGTGGTGCTCTGAGCATCTCGAGGCGCTCGCGGAGATCTTCCGTGCCTACGGCGTGCGCAAGCGCCGCCTCGGTGTGCTCGACCTCGACGATCTGCTGCTCTACTGGCGCGCGCTCGCCGCCGATGCGGTGCTCGGGTCGCGCATCGGCGATGTTTTCGAGCATGTGCTCGTCGACGAGTACCAGGACGTCAACGGCCTGCAGGTGGACATCGTGCGCGGGCTGCGCGCCAACCGCCCCGGCCTGACGGTCGTGGGCGATGACTTCCAGGCGATCTACGGCTTTCGCGCCGCGAGCGCCCGCCACATCCTCGACTTTCCCGAGCAGTTCCCCGGCGCGCACACGGTCACGCTCGAGCGCAACTACCGTTCGACCGGCCCGATCCTGGCGGTCGCAAACGCCGTCTCGGCGCAGGATCGGCGCGGGTTCCCCAAGCATCTGTGGAGCGAGCGCAGCGGCGGTGTGGCGCCGGAGCTCGTGTTCCCCCGCGATGAAAGCGCGCAGGCGGGGGAGGTCTGCGACCGCGTGATCGCTGCGCGCGAGGAGGGGATGGAGCTGCGGATGCAGGCGGTGCTGTTCCGCACCGGACACGACTCCGACCTGCTCGAGATCGAGCTGACGCGGCGCGGCATCCCGTATGTCAAGTACGGCGGCCTGCGCTATCTCGACGCGGCGCACGTCAAGGATCTGATCGCGCTGCTGCGCCTGGCCGACAACCCCTCCGATGAGATCAGCTGGTTTCGCTGGCTGCAGCTGCTGGACGGCGTCGGGCCGATCCGCGCGCGGCGCATCCTCGAGGCGCTGCGGCCGGCCGCCGAGGCGGCGCCGGAG
>JACDGG010000246.1 GCA_013815355.1 Solirubrobacterales bacterium | reverse complement strand
AGCTCCAGCAGGCCGTCGGGGCGCTCGCGCAGCTCGGGGGCGATCGCGCCGAGACCGGCGCGCACGTCGCCCAGGCTCAGCCCAGACCAGCGTGCGAGATCGCGCTCGTCGGCCGGCGCGTGGCCCTGCAGGTAGCGCCTGGTCAGCTCTGTGAGCGCCGCGTCGCGGTCGACCTCGGCCTGCTCGCCGAGCCAGTCGCGCACGAGCGCGTAGGCGTGTTCTGAGCCGCGCATCGGGCCGCGCACGGTCAGGCCCTCGAGCGTGGAGCGCATCAGCAGGTGCACGAGCGCCTGGCCCGCGGTCCTCACCCCCGCGACGTCGAGGCGCTCACGAAGCTCTCTGCGGGTCAACGGGCCCTCCTGGTGCAGGGCGTGCTCGATCACCCTCAGCCCACGCCCGATCGCGCGCGTGCTCAGGCCCTCCTGCGACAGGCGCCGGCTGTTGCCCATGCGCAGCGGCGGTGTCGTGAGCGCGTGCAGCCATGCGTAGTCCTCGCTTGCGATCAGGTGCAGCGTGCCGCGGTTCAGCCAGGTGATCAACAGCGAGCGCTCCTCGCTGAGCGCGCGGTCGACGTCAGCCGCCCTCAGCCCCTTGCTGCGCGCTCTGATCGCCAGCCGCGCGCCGCGCGGGTCCTGTCCCTGCACGGCCAGCAGCCGCCGCGTGACGGCGAGCGGGTCCTTCGCCGGGGCGCCCGCGAGCAGCTGCGCAGTGAGCCGCTGGGCGATCACGCCGCCGTCGCGGCTCACAGCCCGAAGGCGTCGGCGAGCAGCTCATATGAGCGCACCCGCGCGCCGTGGTCATAGGTGATGCTCACCACGATCGCCTCCTCGGCGCCGTAGTCGCGCACGAGCACCTCGAGCTGTGCCTTGACCGTGGCCGGCGAGCCGAGCACCGCGCGGCGCTCCGAGCGGGGCTGGCCGCTACGCTCATCGGCCTGGAGGAAGCGCTGCGCACGCTCGGGCGGCGGCACCGCAATCAGCTCTCCGCGGCGCAGGAGCGTAAAGGTCATGCGCCCGCTGGCGGCCAGCAGCCGTGCCTGCTCGTCCTCCTCGGCGCAGATCGCCCACACCGCCACGGCGGTGCGCGGCTTTCTCCCGGCGTGTTCGTGTTCGGCGAAGCGCTCGCGGTAGAGCGCCGTGATCTCAGCACCGCGCGGGTTGATGAAGTCGGCGAACGCATACGGCAGGCCGAGCTCGGCTGCCCACAGCGCGCTCTGGGCCGAGGAGCCGAGCAGCCACGGCTCGGGGCGCTCGGGCAGACCGGGCAGCATCTTGGCCAGCCGCGCGAAGGGATGCTGGGGCGGCAGCTGGTCATGGAGATAGCCGAGCAGCTCGGCGAGCTGCTCGGGGAAGTCCTCGGCCGCTGCCTGACGGCGATCGCGTTGCAAGGCGAAGGTCGTGAGCGGGTCCGTCCCGGCCGCGCGCCCGAGGCCGAGATCGATGCGCCCCGGGAAGAGACCCGCGAGCAGGCTGAAGGTCTCAGCGACCTTGAAGGCGCTGTAGTGAGGCAGCATCACGCCGCCGCTACCGACGCGGATCCGCTCCGTCGCGGCGGCGATCGGGCCGATCAGCGCCTCGGGACTCGGCCCGGCGAGCATCGGGCCGCCGTGGTGCTCGGCCACCCAATAGCGGTGGTATCCGAGACGATCGGCCGCCCGCGCAAGATCGAGTGTGTTGGCGAGCGCCTGCGCGCCACTTGAGCCCTCGGAGATCGGGGACTGGTCGAGCACCGAGAGCCGAAGCGCGGGCGTCCCGCCGCCGGCCGGCCCGGGCGCCTGCATGTTGGTGAGGTTCTCGGCGATGCGGCCATGCTAGGACTCCGCGGCGCGACGGTAGACTCTCCTAGACATTCCGGGGAGGAGTCAGATGCTTGAGCCGACGCTGTTCCGCGATCGCCCGCGTGCTGTCCAGATCGTTCTTGGCGGTGTTGTTCCCGCGCTGCTCGGAGTCGCGGCGGGAATCCTCATCGGTGCCTCCACCGGCGCCTACTGGGCGCTCGCCGCGGTCGTCTCGATCGGCGGGCTGCTCGCCGGCTTCGAGCACGAGGACGGCTGGGGAGGCGCCGACCGGGGCCTCGTCGGCGGCGCCGTGTACGGGACCTTCCTGCTGATCTCACACGCCGTCGCGGGCACCACGGCGAAGGTCTCTCTCGGCAGCTTCCCGCCCTTCTTCGCGGTCGTGGCGGCGATCATCGGCATGCTGCTCGGCGCTCTCGGCGGGCGCATCGCGCGCAGCCTGCGCGAACGCGGCCGCCAACCGAGCGCGCCCGCGGCGGAGTGAGGATCACGCCGGCAGGACAGACGCGCTCGCTAGTAGGCTGAGGTCATGGAGAACTCTGCCGCCCAGCCCGAGCCGCCCTATCACCTGCTGCTGGCCCTCGACGAGGTGCCGGTCGCGGCGAGCGCTCTGCGCCTGCTGGTCTCCGACGAGGCGCACGAGCCGCAGATCCGCGGGCTGGCGCGCGAGGTGCTGAGCGCGCTCGAGCAGATCCCCGACGCGCGCGGCGTGCTCACCGTCACGCTCGCGCCGCAGCAGATGAAGATCACCCACAGCGCCGCGCGCCTGCTGCTCAACGACCTTCAACGCGAGCAGGCCGGCGAGCGCGAGATCCTGCACGCGATCCTCGCCAAGCTGCCCGACGAGCACACGATGCGCGCGATCGCGATCGACTAGACGCGCTTACTGGGCTCTCGTCGACAGCGATGGCAGCGGCCGAGCCGCCGCAACCGGCGCCAGCCGGACGCGCGCGTCGAGGATCATCGCCCCGCCGGGCCCCGCCACGACGGGGTTGGCGTCCAGCTCCAACACCTCCGGGTGCGCCTCCACGAGCGCGCTCATCCTCGCCAGCAGATCTTCGAGGGCTGCCACGTCGCAGACGGCCGCGCCGCGATAGCCGTCCAGCAGCGGGAAGATGCGCAGCGAGCGCAGCATCTCGTGCGCGTCGAGGTCGCTCAGCGGGGTGATGCGCACGGCGACGTCGCCGAGCACCTCGACACTCGTCCCGCCGGCCCCGCAGGCGATGACCGGGCCGAAGCTCTCGTCGTGGACGACCCCCATCAGCAGCTCGACCCCCGGCTCGGCCATCGGCTGCACGAGCAGCCCCTCGAGGCGGTGCCCTGCGTCGAGGAGCGCCTGCTCGATCGCGTGCGCGCCGGCCATCACCTCCTCATCGCCCTGCAGAGCGAGTCGCACGCCCCCGGCATCGCTCTTGTGGAGCAGGCCCGTCGCGATCGCCTTCAGAGCGACGGGCGTTCCCCACTGCGACGCGACGGCGGCCGCCTGCTCGGCGTCCTGCACGATGCGCGAGGGGATCAGAGGGAACCCGTAGCAGTCGAGCAGCGACGCGACGTCCGCCGGGTCGAGCCAACCCGGGCCCGCGTCGAGCGCGCGCGCGACGATCGCGCTCGCCTCATCGGTGCGAGCACCCT
>JACDGG010000245.1 GCA_013815355.1 Solirubrobacterales bacterium | reverse complement strand
GAGGAGGAGATCGTCGGCGTCGCCCACGCCGACCCGGCCGAGCTGACGCCGCAGGGCCGGCTGCGCGGAGCGGTGACCGACGACCCGGACTTCGTGTGGGAGCGCCCCGACGCCTCAAAGCTTTTGACGCGCTCGACCAGCGAGCAGTCGCGCCCGGACACCGCGGGGCAGGCGCGCACGGCGACGAGCCTGATCGAGGCGCTCGGACACTTCGGCGTTCAGGCGAAGGTCATCGGCACGGTCGCCGGCCCGCACATCACCCGCTATGAGATCCGCCTCGCGCCCGGCATCAAGGTCGGCAAGGTCGCGCAGCTGAAGGACGATCTGGCATACGCGCTGGCCGCCACCGACATCCGCATCCTCGCCCCGATCCCGGGTAAGCAGGCGGTCGGCATCGAGGTGCCCAACCTGCACCGGCGCATGGTGCGCCTCGGCGATGTCTTCCAGGAGCCGCCGAAGGACTGGTCGCCTCTGACCGTGTGGCTGGGCAAGGACGTCGCCGGCAAGGCGATCGGCGCGGACCTCGCGAAGATGCCCCACCTGCTCGTCGCGGGCACGACCGGCGCGGGCAAGTCCGGAGCGATCAACGCGATGCTCGCGAGCGTGCTCCTGCGCGCCACGCCGCGCGACGTGCGCCTCGTGCTCGTCGATCCCAAGCAGGTGGAGCTCAACCACTACGAGTCGATCCCACATCTGCTCACGCCGGTGATCACGAGCCCACGGATGGCGGCCAACGCGCTGCAGAACCTCGTCAAGGAGATGGAGTCGCGCTACGGGATCATGTCGCTGTCGCGCACGCGCAGCCTGATCGAGCTGAACAGAGCGCGTGCGAAGCGCGGCGAACCCTCGCTGCCCTACATCCTCTGCGTGATCGACGAGCTCGCGGACCTGATGATGGTCGCGCCGGCCGACGTGGAGGACTCGATCATCCGCCTCGCCCAGAAGGCGCGCGCGGTCGGCATCCACCTCGTGCTCGCCACGCAGAGCCCGCGGGTGGACGTGATCACCGGCATGATCAAGGCCAACGTGCCCTCGCGGATCGCCTTCTCGGTCTCCTCACAGACCGACTCGCGCGTGATCCTCGACCAGAACGGCGCCGAGTCGCTGCTCGGGCAGGGCGACATGCTCTTCAGCCCGGTGGGCAGCTCGCGTCTGCAGCGCATCCAGGGCGCCTACATCGACGAGGGCCAGATCGCCAAGCTGACCGACATGTGGCGCCGCCAGGGCGAGCCCGAGCTGCGCGAGGAGCTGCTCGAGCAGGTCGAGCCCGACGCTCCGGAGAGCGCTCCGGATGAGTTCGACCCCGACGAGGACCCGCTGCTGCGCGATGCGATCACGCTCGTCGCCGAGATGCAGACCGCGTCGACCTCGATGCTCCAGCGCCGCCTGCGCCTCGGCTACACCCGCGCCGGGCGCATGATCGACATGCTCGAGCGCCGGGGCGTGATCTCAGGCTATGAGGGCTCAAAGCCCCGCCAGGTGCTGATCGCCGAGGCGGAGCTCCCGCGCGTGCTCGCGGCGCTCGAGTCGCCGCCCGCGCAGTCCGCGACGATCGCCAGCGACTAGCCTCTTGGCCTAGATGCCAGAGATCGGAGCAACGCTACGCGAGGCCCGCATGCGCGAACGTATCGACGTGTCCGAGATCGAGGCCACGACGAAGATCCGCGCCAAGTATCTGCGCGCGCTCGAGAACGAAGAGTGGGGCCTGTTGCCCGGGCCCACGTTCGTGAAGAGCTTCCTGCGCACCTACGCCGAGGCGCTCGGCCTCGACGGCAAGTCGCTTGTCGAGGAGTACCGCCTGCACCACGAGCGCCCGAGCGACGCGATGCTCGAGCCGATCGTCTCCACGCCGCAGCGCAACCGCCGCCGCCAGGCGCCGAGCGGCCCCTCGCGCGCGTACCTGGCCGCGATCGCCGCGATCGTCGTGGTGATCGTCGTGCTGATCGTGGCGCTCGCCTCCGGCGGCGGCTCCGCCAAACATCCGGCCACCACCAAAGCCGCGACGGTCAAACACGCCCATCATCACGCCAAGGGCACATCGACGCAGCGCACAGCCTCCGCGAGCCAGATCGTGGCGCTGTCGCTGAAGCCGACAGCGGCGATCTACGTCTGCCTGATCGGTGACAACGGGCGCAAGGTGATCCCGGGGCTGAGCCTGCAGGCCGGCGAATCCACCTCCACCTACCACGCCCACCGCTTCGAGCTGACGCTCGGCAACAACGCCGTGACGATGTACGTCGACGGCAAGGCGCGCACGGTGGCGCCGTCGAGCAAGCCGATCGGATATTCGATCACCAGGGCACACGGGCGCCAGCCACTGGCCGCAGCGCAGCTGCCGACGTGCAAATGAGCTCCTCCGTGAATGCGCGCGCGGGCATCGTGGTGACGGGCACCGAGGTGCTGAGCGGCCGGGTCAGTGACCGCAACGGGCCGTGGCTCGCCGAACGCCTGCGCGAGCTGGGCGTCGACCTCGCCTACACGACGGTCGTCGGCGACCGCCCCGAGGACATGCTCGAGGCGCTGCGCTTCATGGCGTCGCAGGGACTCGATCTCCTCGTGACGAGCGGCGGTCTCGGTCCGACCGCCGATGATCTCACGGCTGAGGTCGTGGGTGGCTTTCAGGGGCGCGAGATGCAGCTCGACGAGGCGCTCTCACAGCGAATCGCCGAGATCGTGCGCCCGCTGATGAAACGCTGGCCGAACATCGACCCCGAGGCGATCGCGCAGGCCAACCGCAAGCAGGCGACGGTGCCGGTGGGGGCCAGCGTGCTCGAGCCGGTCGGGACCGCCCCCGGCCTCGTCGTTGGACCCACCGAGCCCGGCGGCCCGACCGTCGTCGTACTGCCGGGCCCGCCGCGCGAGCTGCAGCCGATGTGGGCAAACGCCGTCGAGGAGCCCGCGCTGAAGGCGGCGCTCGTCAACGCGACTGTCTATGAGCAGCGCACGCTGCGCATGTTCGGCATTCCCGAGTCGGAGATCGCAGAGACGCTGCGCGTGGCCGAGCGCGAGGGGCTCGAGCTGGCGCGCCTGGAGGTCACGACCTGCCTCAAACGCGCCGAGGTCGAGGTCGTCACGCGCTATGAGCCCGACGCCGCCGCCGACTACGAGGCGTTCGCGCGCCTGATCGCCGAGCGCCACGCCGACACGCTGTTCTCCGCCGACGGCAGAACCGTGGATCAGGTGGTTGCAGCGCTGCTGCAGGGTGAGGGCGGGCGCCCGGCGCGCACCGTGGCCACGGCTGAGTCCTGCACGGGAGGGCTGCTAGCGGCACGGCTGACCGAGCTGGCGGGCTCCTCGGAGTACGTGCGCGGCGCGATCGTGGCGTACTCCAATGACGTGAAGATCGCCGCGGCCGGCGTCGCGCCCGAGCTGATCGAGCGCCACGGGGCCGTCTCGGGCGAGGTCGCCGAGGCGCTCGCCGCCGGCGCGCGCACTCGCC
>JACDGG010000244.1 GCA_013815355.1 Solirubrobacterales bacterium | reverse complement strand
CCGCATGCCATACGGGTGAGCGCACCTGCTTTCACCGCGGCGAGCTTGAGCCGGGCGCCCCCTGTGAGGCGCTCGCTGCGCTCGAGCGCACCCTGCTCGCGCGCGCCCGTGAGCGGCCCGCCGGCTCCTACACGGTCGAGCTGCTCGATCACCCTGCGCAGATCGGCGAAAAGGTCATGGAGGAGGCGGAGGAGGTCGCGCGCGCCGCACGCGAGGAGTCCGACGAGCGCGTCGATGAAGAGGCGGCCGACGTGCTCTACCACCTGCTGGTGCTGCTGCACAGCCGCGGCCGCTCGCTCGCCGATGCCGAGCGGGTGCTCGATGGCCGTCGCTCCTAGCAGCAGCGACCCGGCGCTCGGAGCGGGCGAGACCGGCGCGCAGGACGGCGCCCGGGCGCAGGCGACGGTGACGATCGCGCCGAGCCTCCAGGACGCCCGCGAGCTGGCGCGCTCATACAACCTGATCCCGCTGCGCTACAGCTTCATCGAGGACTGCGAGACCCCAGTCTCGGCCTTCCTGAAGCTGCGCGCGCTGAGCCCAGGCGAGCCGGCCTTCCTGCTCGAGTCCGCCGATCAGGGCCAGCGCGTCGGGCGCTGGTCGTTCATCGGCTTTCACCCCCGCGACGTGCTGCGCTGGTCGCTCGCCGACGGCGGCGATCCCTACGCCCTGGCGGCGGAGCGCATCGCGCGCTTCAAGCAGGCGCCGCTCGAGGACGCGCCACCGTTCACCGGCGGCGCGGTCGGCTTCTTCGGCTATGACCTCGTGCGCGCGGTCGAGCCGCTCGGCGAGCCCAACGCGGATGCTCTCGGCCTGCCCGACATGGCCCTGATGCTCTCCGACGCGCTCGTGATCTTCGATCACCTCAAGCACACCGTCACGATCCTCGCCAACGCCGACCTCGATGCCGAGCCCGATGTCGAGCGGGCCTACGCCGAGGCGGCGCGAAGGATCGCGGAGGTGCGCGACGCGCTCGCAGGGCCGGTGCCCCGTGGCGAGCCGCGCATCGCGCAGGAGCGCGCGGCGCCGGAGTTCCGCTCGAACATGACGCGCGAGCACTTCGAAGGCATGGTCAGCCGCATCGTCGAGTACATCTACGCTGGCGACGCCTTTCAGGTCGTTCCCTCCCAGCGCTGGTCGGCGGCGGTACCGGTCGAGGCCTTCTCGATCTACCGCGGCCTGCGCGCGGTCAACCCGAGTCCGTACATGTACTTCCTGGACTTCGGCGACTTCCAGGTCGCCGGTGCGAGCCCCGAGCCGCTGTTGACGGTGAGCGCCCGCCACGTCTCGACCAAGCCGATCGCCGGCACGCGCCCGCGCGGCCCGAGCCCCGAGGAGGACAGGCGGATCGCCGCCGAGCTGCTCGCCGATGAGAAGGAGCTCGCCGAGCACGTGATGCTCGTGGATCTCGGCCGCAACGATCTCGGGCGCGTCTGCGAGTACGGCAGCGTGAAGGTCGATGAGCTGATGGAGATCGAGCTCTACAGCCACGTGATGCACATCGTCTCCTCGGTGTCGGGAACGCTGCGCGAGGAGGTGGGGGCGATGGACGCGCTGCGCTCGGTGCTGCCCGCGGGCACGCTCTCCGGTGCGCCGAAGGTGCGCGCGATGCAGATCATCGACGAGCTCGAGCCCATCAAGCGCGGCGGCTACGGCGGCGCGATCGGCTACCTCAGCTACGCCGGCGACCTCGACACCGCGATCCACATTCGCACCGTCGTCGTCAAGGACGGTGTCGCACACGTGCAGGCCGGCGGCGGCACCGTCGCCGACGCCAAGCCCGCCTACGAGTACGAGGAGTCGCTGGCCAAGGCGCAGGCCGTTATGCGCGCGGTCGCGCTCGCCTGCGCGCAGCCGGACTGGTCATGAGAGTCCTCGTCCTGGACAACTACGACTCGTTCACCTACAACCTCGTTCAGTACCTCGGTGAGCTCGGGGCCGAGGTCGAGACCGTGCGCAACGATCGCGCGAGCGTCGAGGAGCTGCTCGCAGGCGGTTACGAGCGCTGTGTCATCTCGCCCGGTCCCTGCACGCCCGAGCAGGCCGGGATCACGCTCGAGCTGGTTCGGCGCATGCCCGAGGCGGGCGTGCCGACGCTCGGAGTGTGCCTCGGCCACCAGGCGCTGGCGCAGGCCTTCGGCGGTCGCGTGAAGCTGAACCCTCCGGTGCACGGCAAGGCGACCACGATCGAGCACGACGGCCGCACGATCTTCCGTGGGCTGAGCTCGCCGCTGAGCGTCGGGCGCTACCACTCGCTCGTCGTCGACGCCGAGCTGCCCGACTGCCTGGAGGAGTCCGCGCGCGGCGGCGGGGTCGTGATGGGCGTGCGCCACCGCGAGATGCCGGCCGAGGGCGTCCAGTTCCATCCGGAGTCGGTCCTCACCGAGCAGGGGCGCGAGCTGCTCGGCAACTTCCTCGCCGCCGGATCACCGGCAGGCACTTGAGATCTTGGTGATTAGGGGTGGGCGTGCTTAGTTGCGAGATCATGCTCGGTGTATGCCCAACGAGATCCTGAGCACCGCGATCGACGCGCTCGCCTCGCGACGCGACCTCGGCGCCGAGCAGACCGCGGCGGTGCTGGCGGAGATCATGCACGGCGAGGTCTCAGAGACCCAGATCGCGGGCTTTCTGATCGCGCTGCGCACCAAGGGCGAGACCGTCGAGGAGCTGGCCGGGCTGGCGAGCACGATGCGCGAGCTGGCCGCGCACGTGCCCACGAGCCGCGAGGACCTGCTCGACACCTCCGGCACCGGCGGCGGGCGCAGCTCGTTCAACGTCTCAACGACCGCCGCCCTGATCGCGGCGGGCGCCGGCTGCGCGGTCGCCAAGCACGGCAACCGCTCGGCGACGAGCCGCTCGGGCTCGGCCGATCTGCTCGAGGCGCTCGGCGCGCGCATCGACCTCGGCCCGGATGACGTGGCCGGCTGCATCGAGGAGGCGGGCTTCGGCTTCATGTTCGCGCCCGCCCATCACCAGGCCACGCGCTTCGTGATCCCGGTGCGGCGCGAGCTCGCGGTGCGCACGATCTTCAACCTGCTCGGTCCCCTGACGAATCCTGCCGGGGCCCGCCGGCAGCTGATCGGTGTCTCCGATGCGAGCTTCCTCGAGACGATCGCCGGCGCGCTCGCGCGCCTGGGCGTCGACCGTGCGCTCGTGGTCGCAGGCGAAGATGGCCTCGACGAGGTCTCCGCGAGCGCGCCCACGCGCGTCGTGGAGGTCAATGGCGAGGAGATCGAGAGCTACGTGCTGCATCCCGGCGAGGTGGGCGTGAGCGAGGCTCCCGGTGCGGGCGGCGGCGATGGGCCGGGTGGCGGCACCCCGCAGCAGAACGCGGCGGTAACACGCGCGATCCTCGAGGCCCCCTCGGGCGGCTCGAACCGCCCGGCCGGAGAGGCGCTGGCCGTCATCAACGCCGGCGCCGCGATCTACGCGGCGGGCCGCGCCGAGACGATCGCCGAGGGCGTCGAGGC
>JACDGG010000053.1 GCA_013815355.1 Solirubrobacterales bacterium | reverse complement strand
CCCGACAAGCGTTCGGGTTTCACTCACCCAGCCCACTGATCGCACTCGCGATGCTCAAACTCGCAGGCCTCTGCCCCCCGCTACCCCGGTAAATCACCCACGGAAACGTCAGGAGGGCCCGTTCTTCCCGGTGCTGGCGTGGTTCCTCGTCTCGGCGGCAGCGAACCGGGTATTGCGCCCGCTGGAGCTGGATGGGTGGCGGTGGGCGCAGCGGTTGAAGGCTGCGGCTGTCCTTGCGGTGTTGTTGTGGGTGGTGTGGGGTTGGTGGTCTGCTCCGGTCGTGCGGGCGTGGGAGAAGGGGCATCGCGGGTTCAACAGCGTCGCGGGTGGCGGGCCGCGCTTTCCGTTGCACGCGGTCCTTGGTGCGTCTCCGGTGCTGATGGGGCTCGTCGTGTTTCTGCTGCTCGCGATGGCGATGGTCCTCGCCCCGAACGCCCACAGGCGTGACAGGGAGCCTCCGCGCCCGCCTGGTGGGCCTGAGCCGCTGCGCGCACCGATCGTCAGCGATCGGCGCCCGCCGATGCCGAGGCACTGGTCATGACTGCCTTGTTGATTGTGGCGAGCTTCGCTACCTGTGCAGCCGGCGCGCTATGGCTGCTGCGCGGGATCGGCACGGCGCGCGAGCCGAGCGACACGCGGGCGCTCCCTCCTGTGGAGATGGATGATCCGTGGATCGCGCGTTCCCGGCCGTTGTCTGCTGGTAGGCATGTGTGGGCTGGGCAGGGCGAGGATGGTGTGTTGCGCAGTCCCCCGGATTCAGCGGCGATCGTGGTGGGGCCGCCAAGGTCGGGTAAGACGCGCAAGGTGATCGCCCCGACGCTCGCGGCGTGGGCGGGGCCTGCGTTTGTGACCTCGACCAAGGGCGACATTCTGGCGAGCGCTGAGCATCGCTCACGGATCGGGCCGGTCGCGTTGTATGACCCAACCGGATCGCTCGGGCACTCGGAGGTGAGTGTTGGGTTCACGCCGCTGTCGAGGTGCACGACGTGGGACGGCGCGGTCGAAGTCACGGCGGCGCTGCTCTCGCCGGCGAGCTCGGATGACACGGTTCGCCATGGGGAGCACTTCGCGATCGCGGCACGCGCACTGCTCGCCCCGCTGTTTCATGCTGCCGCCCTCTCGGGTGGGGGGATGGATCGTGCTCGTGGCTGGCTTGGCCGCTCGGAGTTCTCAGAGCCATCGGAGATCCTCCGCGCGCACGGCGCGATGATCGCGCTCGAGGAGCTATCCGGCGTCGCCGCACAAGCCGTCGGTGACTACCGGACCTCCGTACTCGGGACCGCCCAGGTAGCACTCGCTTGGGCATCACGAGCAGCCATCCGCGCATCCAGTGACCCGGCGCTCACACCACAGATCGACCTCGGCGAGCTGATCGCCAAAAACGGCACGCTCTACGTCGTCTCCCCGTCGCGTATCCAGGAGGAGCTCGCGCCGCTGATCGCCGCGCTGTTGGATGCGCTGTGTGCGCAGGCAATCGACATCGCGATCACCTCCCCCGCAGGACGCCTTGAGCGCCCGCTGCTACTCGCTCTGGACGAGGTCGCGAACATCGCACCGATCCGCTCACTACCGCGCCTGCTGAGCGAGGGAATCCAGCAAGGCATCGTTCCCGTGCTCGGGGTCCAAGACATGAGCCAGGCACGCGCACGTTGGGGGGAGCACGAGACCGCGACCATGTGGTCAACGCCTGCACTGCGCCTGGTGCTCGCTGGGGTCGCTGACCCCTACACCGCGCAGCTCGTCTCCGATGCCTGCGGAGAGCAGCTCGTATGGCGCGGACAAGTCAGCGAGAACGTCTCAACCTCACATCAAGTCGAGCGTAACGGCCGCACCTACACAGGCGGCGACAGCCACTCCTACGCCCAACAACGCGAGCGGATCATCCAACCATCAGACCTCCGAGCAATGCCCGCAGGACGCGCACTCGCACTCCCGCAGGGCCAGGAACCGATCGCGATCAATCTGTTCCCCGGCGCCCCGGGACTCACAGACTGCGACTGGCCCGCACTCTGCCGCGCGGGACGTGGACGGTTGTGTAGCCCACTATGAGGAGCCCTGTGGTCGATGAGCGTGGACTATGACCGTTGGTGTTCTCGGCGGGCCTGGGTGGCTATCAGGATTCCGATGAGCCACATGGCGGCGAGGGTGTGGGCGCATTGCGCCATGTCGAGGGGTTCTAGCGCGAACTCCTCCAGTGGCCGGGGCGGTTCAACCGCGACCGGGATGGCCGCGTCGAGGAACGCCTTCGGGTCAAGCTCCGCGCGGGCGAGCGTTCGCTCCATCGAATCCAGTTCTTGGGTGAGCTGTTCGGCGTGGAGGGCTTGAGCCTTCAGTGTCGTCTCTGCCGCGTGGAGCGCCGTAGAGGGCATGGTTTCAGGGAGTGGGCCAGCCATAAACAGGCCAGTGAGGCACCCATTCAGCCAAGCGCGTTCAGATTGCCTGAGACCGACCGAGAGCAGCGGTTCGCTCCAGTCCACCGAGTTCTCCGCGCCGGGGTCAGGGACGCACAGCCGCAGCCGATATTCCTCGCGGGCGAGGCTGGCCGCATCCTCGAACCGACAGCCGACCGACGCAAAGACACTCGCGGCGTCCGCTGCAGCGGCTACCGCAACCGTCGCTTCTCGGAGTGCCACCGCTAGCTCCTCTTGCCCCTGCACGACAGCAGAGCTTAGTCAGAGCCGCCAAACAGGCCGGTCTGCCTGCCGGTCGAGTTCCGGCTATGTGACCCACTCTGATGGGGGTGGGCCACCTGTGAAGCGTGCGGTGGTGGGGTCGTTGTTGTGTGTGAGTTGGCGTTCGAGGATTTCTAGGCGGTCGTGGAATAGCAGCTCGGCGCGGGGGTCGGTTGTTTGGCCGGCGTCGAGTTGTGAGCGCCAGGTGTTGAGTGCTGCGAGGCTCTCCACGAGCTGGCGGCTGGTGTACCAGTCGGCGGTGAGTTGTGAGAACACTTGGGGGTAGCGCTCGGTGAGCGCGCTCACGGCGGCCCATAGCTCGCGTCGCCATGTCTCGTGGTTGTCGGTTGGCTCAAGCCATCCGGGGCGCCCTGTGCTCTCGGATGGAGGCGGTGCGGCGCCTGCGGGCGGGGTGAGCTCACTGGCGTTTGGTTGGGTGGCTTGGGTGCTGAGTAGTCCGTCGCGGACGAATCTTGCGGCGGTGCGGGCGATCGGCTCGCTGTTGGCTTGCGCGCGGCGGGTCAGCTCCGCGAGAGCGTGCTCGTCGAGGGTGATCGCGATCCGGCTCATAGGCTTTGGCTGATCCCTTCCTCGTGGTGGATGGCGGGCTCGCGTGCGAGCTGGCTGTTGGTGGAGCGCTCCAGGTCCCGGCCGATCTGATCGGTGTGGCTGATGGTCTCGGGTGGGGTGGGGGTGAGGGCGCGGTAGAGGATCGAGGGGATTTGTGCGCGGGAGGCGCGCATCGTCTCTGAGAGCCGGGTCACGCGTTCCGCGTCGAGGCCTTGGGTGCCGAGGTCTTCGCGGGCTACGTGCCAGTCGGTGCCGTGGCGTGCGCGGGACGCTTGGACGTAGGCGCCCTCTTGGCTTGTCTGCCAGCCGCCGGTGACGACGACGGAGCGATCGACGGTCGCGCCTTGCTGGCGGTAGACGTGCTGTGCGTAGGAGAGCCGGACGTTCTCCAGATCCTCCCCTGAGACTGTGATCTCTCTCGCGGTGTCGGTGCGGATACTCACGCGCTGCAGCTCGGGGTTCACCTCTGTCACTTCCCCTCGTGTGCCATTCTCAACGCGACGCTCCCCGTGGGGGTGGTGCTGTGCCGTGAACGCGACACGATCCCCTTCGCGCAGGCCGTAGGGGACCGCGGGTAGCTCGACCTCTTGGTCGCCGAGCTCGCCGCGCTCCGCTCGCAGGTGTTGTGCGCGTGCGTTCATCCGGTCGATCTCTGTGTTGGAGGCGTCAGACATGAGCGCGACGTTGCGAGGGTCGTGTGTTTTGGTGAGGTCGGCCCATTGCTGGACGGCTCGCTCGAGGGCTTGCTCGCGGGTGTCTGTGAAGTGGAGTTGACCGCGTGACTGGTAGTGCGCCATCGCGTCCTCCGCGCGCCCCGCGCGCAGGTCCGCCCACGCACGCTGCTCCTCCGGGTCCTCCGTGCGGCGTACTTCGGAGAGGCGAGCGGTGGGTGCCGCCTCGGAGAGCTCGGCGAACAATCCTCCAGCGCCGATCGCGGGGAGCTGACGCTCATCACCAATCATCACGAGCTTGCCCCCGGCGCGCGAGACCTCCCGGCTCAGCGCATCTAGGCGTCGTGTGTCGGCCATCCCCGCCTCATCGAAATACACGGTGGTTGACTCGTTCAGGGTGAGGCTGCCGCTGCGGGCTTTCGCGACCATCGAATCAAGCGTCATCGTGTGCCCTTCAAGCGCGGGGCTCTCGCGCCCCAACCGCTCCGCCGTGTCGCCTGCGACCGCGACACCGTAGGTGTGTCGTCCGGTGTGTTGCTCGGCGCGGGCTGCGGTGTCGATCACGACGCCCTTACCTGCCCCGGCCTGCCCGATCAAGACCGCCGCACGCTCCCGTCCGACGATCACCTCGACGGCCTTTTGCTGTTCGATGCTCAACGTGCCGCCGATCCGCTCGGCGACTTCCCCCGCCGCGAGAGCGCGAGCCAGCTCAGCGACGGAGGCCCCGGTGCTCGCGGCCATCTCGGTGACGCGCGCCTGGATGGTTTGCTCCATCCGGCGGATCTCCCTGGTCGTCATCCGCTCGCCCTCAAGCTCGATCACCTCACCGGAAGCGATCAGCTCCTGGGCGTGGTCTGAGACGCGCTCGGGGGAGACCTGCCCGACGCCTTGCTCAAGGATGCTCGCCCGCAGCTCCCGTTCGGAGAACGTCGCGCCCTGCGCCGTCAAAGACCCCGTGACCCGCTCACGCCAACCAGCGGCAGCGTCATCGGTGCGGGCGACCGTGCCGGGTACCTTGGCCTGCAGGCTTTCGACACGGCCACGGTCTAGCTGCTCGGTGGCGACTCGCTGATCCCAGGTCGCTTGCAGCTCTGGGCGGCTCTCGGGGGTCTTTGCCTGCCGGTTCTCGAGCTTGACGTTGCGCAGCTCGTCACGCTCCGGTGCGCGGCCATAGCGGGCACGGAACCGCTCAGCCGCCAACCACACCTCACGGCTACGACCACTCAACGCCTCGCGTGCGCTCTCAGAGATCCCCGCCACCTCGAAATACCGGCCATCCCGGCCAGTCCCCGCAACGATCGAATACCCCTGCTCTCCTAGCTCCTCGGCGAGCGCGCCACGGTAAAATGCGCCCAGCTCACGCGCCGCCCTGAACAGCGGGCGGCTTGCAACCGCCGCGAACTGGCCATCCTGGCGAACCACTCCCGTCACCACCACATGGCTATGGATCTGCGGGTCCGGTGCAGCGCCGCCAGCGACCCCCCGTGCGGTTGTATGGCGAAACTCCGCGGCGAGCACATCATGCGCGGTCGAGAGCACCCGGCCACCCGCACCTTCGCGGACTACCGCGACCTCCCCACGAAGATGCTCAAGCGCTCGTGAGACCGCGCGGCCATGCGCGACCTCTACGCCAGCTCGCTGTTGCTCGCTGCCGATCGCCCATACCGCTGAAACAGACTTTGGAGCCGAGAACGTCAAATCGATCCCGCCCGCCCTTCGGCCGTCCGCACCCGCACGACGGATGAACTCCCCGGTCCCTGGATGCCGGCCCTCCATCAGCCGCACGAGCTGCTCCGCACGCACCGCCTCGCCAGCCTCCAACCCGAGCCGCTCGCGGGTCTCATCCAGCACATGCCAAACACCGGGAGTCTCCGTTGGCTCCCCCGCCGGGGAGAGGTAGTAGTCCCCACGCGACGGCGCGACCGTCCGCGACTCCAAGTAGGCGCTATAGCCCGCCGCCTGCCCCGAACCGATGCTCGCACCCGTCATCATCACTACCAAATCTAGCACGAGATAATGTCACGCTCTGGCACAGTGCATCTAGTCTGTTTGGGTTTTTGCGCTGCTCGACGCCTGAGAGGTGAGCGTCGAGCAGCGCGCTGAGGTCATGTCGTTCTCGGCTTGCTGAGGCCGTGTTAGGCGCGCTGTTCTTGGCGTTCGATTGGTCGGGCTCGGTGCGGGCCACGGACTGACTCTTAGCCCGTCGTTCAGCGTGTCGTTTGACTTTGTAGGAGCAACGGACCGATCGCGGCCCATCTGAGCGCTTGGTGGCCGCTCGAACAGCTCCTCTTCCTGATCGTGTTTCTGACTACTCGTCTATGCGCAAGGGTTGGAATCCGAGGTAAGATCCCGCGCTCACTGGCGATTCGTAACTGGTTGTGAGGCGGTGGTTGGTGTCGGGCGAGCATGATCAGGATCGGCGCGAAGATGCGCCGGCGGGGCACGCTGCGCTGAGGTCGCAGGTTGCGTGCGCGGTGCTGGGCTTGGTGATCGAGAAGCCGAGTCATGGGTATGAGATCGGGCTGCGCTTCGAGAGTCGTTTTGGCGGTTTCTTGAGTGCTGGGCGCTCGGCGATCTATGCGGCGTTGTCGAGCCTTTCAGACGCGGAGTTCATCGAGAAGATGCCTGGTCGTTCGCCGACTGGTGCCCGGCGCGGTGCTAAAGCGGGCGCTTCTTATCGGGCGACGCCGATCGGGGCTCGCGCGTATCGCGGGCTACTCGCCGAGCGGGTTCGCAATGATCCTCAGCGTGTCGAGATGCTTGGGCGCATGGCGTTGGCAGGTGTACTCAGTGTCGAGGCCGCGCTCGACTTCCTCGATCGATACGAGCAGGAGTGTCTGCAGGACGCGAAAGACCTCTCGCCAGAAGACCATCGCGATGAAGCGGGCGCCGAGCCATTCGCCGGGGTGTTCGCACGGCTCCTAGTCGACGAGCGGCGGCGGATGATCAGCGCGCAAATGGATTGGATCTCCTACGCCCGCGCGGAGCTTCGTGCTCTCAGTCATCCCGCGCCGGAGGACACGTCGTGAGCCTGCTTGCGATTGAGAATGTGACGAAGCGCTATCGACGTCGACGCCTTGAGCATCTTGCGATCAGGGGCGTCTCGTTGGAGGTGGAGCGCGGCGAGCTGGTCGCAGTCTGGGGTCCGCGCCGTTCTGGGCGCAGCACGTTGCTGCGCATCGCCGCTGGCGTGGAGCGACCGGACGAGGGCACCGTCTACTTTGAAGGCCGCGATCTGGCGCGCCGTCGCGATCGAGTGCTTGGCAGCCGCATTGGCTATTGCCACGCGGCTCCTTTTTCATCTGGCGACGGCGGTGTTGTGCTTGATCGTGTGGCGGAGGGTCTGCTCGCTCAGCACGTCTCGCCCAGGCAGGCGCGCCGCCAGGCTCAGGATGTGCTCGTGCGGGTCGGTGCGGAAGAGTGCCTGCAACTGGACTGTCACGAGCTGGATGGCGTCGAGGCGGCAAGGGTTGCGTTGGCTTGCGCCCTCGTCACTGAGCCGGTGCTGCTGGTGATCGATGAGCCGACGAATTGTGTTGAGCCTCTTGAGCGTGATCCCCTTCTGGCGCTGTTGCGACTGATCTCAAACGAGGGCGTCGCAGTTCTGCTGACTACAGGTGATGCGCAAGGGTTGTCCGGGGTTGATCGGGCGATTTCGATCGACAACGGTGAGCTCCGAGGGGTCCTTCGACCTGAGCAGGGCCGGGTCGTGCCTTTGCGCCGCCCGACTACTCGCGCGGACATCTCCGAGTCGGGAACTCAGGGACAGTGAACGGTGACGCCTCCCCGGTCGTCCTCGAGCTAGACAACGTTGTCAAGCGCTACTCGGTCGGAAGTGAGGTGGTGCGGGCAGTCGATGGCGTGAGCCTCACGTTGTGCGCGGGAGAAATCGTGGCTCTGCATGGCCCGAGCGGCTCGGGGAAGAGCACCCTCCTGATGCTCGCCGCGGCATTGATGGCGCCCGATTCTGGGCAAGTGCGGTTCGAGGGCCGGGACCTTGGCCGGTTCTCCGCTGTCGAGGCGGCGAACTACCAGCGCCGCCAGCTTGGGTTCGTGTATCAATCCTTTCATCTCATGGCTGGCGTTCCGGCTGTCGAGAACGCTGCCATCAAGCTACTTGCGGACCGCACACCGTTGAGGCAGGCACGTCGCGCTTCGGTTCCGTGGCTCGAACGAGTCGGGCTCGCATCCCGGTTGAACCACACGCCCGACCAGCTATCTGGAGGCGAGCGCCAGCGAGTCGCGATCGCTCGCGCTCTGATCAACGATCCTCGCCTCATCTTGGCGGACGAGCCGACTGGCAGCCTAGACACGCAACGAGGAGGCGAAATCCTTGAGCTACTCGCGGAGATATGTCATCAGCAGCGCGCCGCGATGTTGCTCGTGACGCACGACCCCCAGGCGGCAGCGATCGCGGACCGGGTTTGTGTGATGCGCGACGGCAAGCTGCTGCCCGCCGGTACAGCCGCCGCAAGCCCGACCATCCTCCGCAGGCAGGCGGCTCGGTAACGCGGATGAGACTCTCTGGGTTGCTGTATTTCTACGGGAGGCGATTGCGCACGCGCCCGGTGCAGGAGCTGCTCGCAGGCGTGGGTATAGCGACAGGTGTCGCTCTCGTCCTCGCGGTTCAGGTCGCAAACAGCAGCATCACCGATGCCTCGAAGGCCATCGAGCAAGGGATCGCAGGCACGGCAACGCTCCAGCTTCGCTCCCGCGATGCGGCAGGCTTCAACGAGCAGCTCCTAAGCCAGGTGCAGCGGCTACCTGGAGTCGCGGGGGCCGCACCGATCCTCGAGCAAAGCGCAACGCTCAGAGCCTCGAACGGCCGCAGCGTCCCGATTGACCTGGCGAGCGCAGGCCCGGGTCTCGTCTCGCTCGACGGTGGCATCACGCGCAACCTGTCTCTCCACGACCTCACGGCCCCCGGTGTGCTTCTACCGAAGGCGACCGCTGACGCACTGGGACTATCCCCCCAAACGCTGCTCGCCGGACCCACTCGGATCATGGTTGACGTTCGCGGGCGCTCTCGGCCGGCGCTTGTCATTGCCGTGCTCGGCAGAGAAACGATCGGTGATCTTTCAGGCGCTCGTGCTGCGCTCGCCTCGCTTAGATTCGTGCAGCAACTCGCCGGGCTCCCAAGACGGGTCACACGCATCCTTGTCACGCCCAGGCCGGGACAACGCGAAGCGGTGCGGAGGGAGATGACGGTGCTTGCAGCCGGGCGCCTCACCGTCGCGCCAGCAGATCAAGACGTCACTCTGCTCAAGCAGGCCGTTGCACCCAATACCGAGGCGACGGGCTTCTTTGCGCTCGTCAGTGCGATCGTCGGTGTTCTACTCGCCTTCAATGCGATGCTGCTAACGGTCCCCGAGCGGCGGCGTGTGATCGCGGATCTACGCATACAGGGCGTGACGCCTCATCAACTGGCCATCATGTTGCTCTTCCAGGCCCTCTGCCTCGGCATCGTTGCGTCCTTCGTCGGGCTCCTGGCCGGTGAGGTCCTCGCTCGCACCCTCTTCCATGAGACCCCGAGCTACCTCGCCACCGCGTTTCCGCTCGGCACGCAGACCGTCATCGGGATACGCCCGCTCCTCGTTGCCTTCGCGGGCGGCGTCGTTGCAGCCTGTATCGCCGCGACACCTCCATTGCTCGACCTACGGAAGAGGCGGGCCGTCGATGCCGTGTATTTCGAGGAGGGCGAACCCGGGCAAGCACTCAATGGCAGAGCACAGGTACAGCTTTTCCTGATCGGCGTTGCAGTCGTAATCGCCACGAGCGGTGCGCTCATCTTCTGGCCTTCGGGGATCGTCATGGCCACTATCGGCCTAGCGATCGCAACGATGCTCGCCATCCCGCTGGCATTCCGCGTCGCTGTCGGGTTCGCTGAACGTATCGCGTCGACTACATCTCGTCTGAACATGCTGACCGTTGCTGCCCGTGCGCTACGCGCCACCACAGTCCGCTCCCTCGCGCTCGCGGCAACGGGAGCTATCGCGGTCTTCGGCTGCGTTGTCGCCGAAGACTCCCACTACGACCTCCTCCACGGGCTGTACGGCGACTACTCGGAATACGTCTCGACCGCCGACCTTTGGATCGTCAACAACAATGACGACCTCGCAACCATTAGCTTCGCATCAAGTAAGTATCAGGAAGGGATCGCAAGGATTTCCGGCGTCGCTGCGGTGCGTAGCTACCAGGGCGGTTTCCTCGATGTTGCCGGCCGCCGCGTCTGGCTCATTGCCCGAGATCCAGCCACCCATTCGCTCATACCCCCGACTCAGCTCGAAGAAGGAGACAGCGCTGTCGCTGCGGCACGACTACGTGAAGGTGGCTGGATCACGGTTTCCAAGCAAGTCGCCGACGCACACCACGTTCGGATCGGCGACACGCTCACGCTGCCAACGCCATCCGGTCCCGCTGGCTACAAGGTCGCCGCCACAACCACCAATCTCGGGTGGAGTCCCGGCGCTATGATCCTCAACGCCAACGACTACCAGCGGGCATGGGGAACCACAAGCGCGACCGCCCTCGAAATCGACGTGCGACCTGGTGCGGAGCTTGCCCGAGTCAAAAAGCAGGTCGAAGGGGCTCTCGGCCCGGGGGCTGCGCTCAAAGTCCAAACCAGCAGTGAACGCGCTGCGCAAGCCGACGCCCTTGCCCGCCAAGGACTCAGTCGCATGAGCCAAATCACTCTCATGCTGATGATCGCTGCTGCCCTCGCGATGGCTGCTGCGATGGGAGCCGGCATCTGGCAGCGCCGCTCGTCGCTCGCTGCTCTGCGAATCCACAGCTACAGCCCCCGCCAGCTTCGCAGCGTGCTTGCCTATGAATCCCTGCTCGTCCTCGGCACTGGCGCCGTCACAGGCGCCGCCGCCGGAATCTACGGACACCTCTTGAGCGACCGCTATCTGCGCGTCACGACCGGATACCCGGCACCGTTTGCAGTTGAAGGGCTCCACACGCTCCAGACCATTCTGCTCATCATCCTCGGCGCACTTGCAGCTCTCGCAATTCCGGCTTATGTCGCCTCTCGGGTCTCGCCGCAGGCAGCTCTGCAAACCTAGACGCCGTTTTGGATCACCTAGAACGTTTCGGTCGTTCATACCAGCATGGCTGGTATGACAACAACACGCAGACATCACGCACGCGAAATCCTCCTCCTACTCACGGCCGGCATCGCCTACTGGCTCACGATCTACCCACGAGCCAGACGCGAGATCCGGCAGTGGACCCGACGCGCTCGTCAAATCCCTGACCCAGTCCTCCGCACACACGCAATCGACAAGCTCAGCCGAGAGCGGCTGAACCCCGAGGCCGCAGCTTTCTTCGCAATCCTCGCTCCGCGTCGACAGCGGGCTCAGCTCGTTCGCCTCATGGTCGCCTATCAAGTCGCATACGACTACCTCGACGCGATCAACGAGGAGCCCGCCACCGCCGCCCTCAACAACGGACTCCACCTTCACCGCGCGCTTAGCGACGCCGTTGGGGTGCTACCGGCGACAGGCGACTACTACCGCCACAGTCCGCACAGCGACGACGGGGGCTATCTGCTCGCTCTCGTCGGCGCTTGTCGTAGCGCTCTGCGCCACATGCCGTCAGCTCGAGCAATCGCACCCGTCCTGATCCAAGCGGCGGAGAGGTGCGGCGAGGCTCAGAGTCGCAACCATGCCGCCCTGGTAGAAGGTCGACCACAACTCATCAGGTGGACCGCCCGCCTTGGGGTTCGTAACTACCACTGGTGGGAGCTCGCAGCCGGAGGCATCTCCTGCCTCGCGCTCCACGCCCTCTTTGCGGCTGCGGCCGGAAACTCGACTCTCGCTGACGCATCACGCATCGACGCCGCCTACTTCCCTTCCGTATGCGCGATCAGCGCGCTGCTCGACAGCCTGATTGACCTCGCCAACGATGCCACCACGGCCAACCACAACTTCACGGCCCACTATGCGGCCAGCGCCGAGGCTGCTACACGTTTTGCGGCGATTACCGCCGAAGCCCGGACGCTCCTAGCCACATTGCGCATCGCCCGTCGGCACGACCTCATTCTCACGGGCATCGCGAGCTTCTATCTCTCGGCACCACAGGCAAAGACCGAGTTCGCTCGCACGATCACGAGCCACACTCTCCAGTGCCTCGGCCCAATGGCTACGCCGATGCTCTCAGTCTGCAGAGTCATGCGCCGACAACTCCTCGGATAACGCCATCGCGCCGAACCGAGGCGAACATATCGACTCAGGTGACGAGCCGATACTTTCGCGTCTCGGGATCTTGAACAAGCAGCCCAAACGCGACGAGCGTCGCGAGATAACGGTGTGTGGTGCTCACATTCAGCTCCAAGGCACGCGCCACGTCAAGCACGCCCTGCTCCGCATTCTCAGAAAGCAAGAACGCAACAATTACGAGACCACGGAACAGCGCATGGGATATGCGCGCAGACCGCAGCTCGGCACGGTACCTCGCTTCAAGCGCCCCGATCGACAACGCTCCCTTCCTGAGTAGGCCAGCGAGCACGGCATACAAACTGAGCCCGTGCCTCTGGGACCCCGACGTCATCACCTGATCGACCTGCTGGCGCGTCAGCTTGATGAAGACGTCGCCATCGGCAGGATCTGCGGGTTCGCCCGATCGCTCAGATCGCGCCTCAGGCACGATGTCTACGGGGGTTTGACCTTACGTAAATCATCGCTCCCGCCATGATGGCGGGCCGCCGCGCAAGTAATAAGGCACATCCCGAATATTCGACGCGGGGACTATTGCGCGGCCAAAATGCACGCGATCATCGCCTGCGATGAGCACCCCATCCCCGTCCGGTGCGCCCCATAGGCAACCCTCCCGTCCGCCGTCCCACGAGCATGGCTCGCCTACTGCGCGTTACTTCGGTACATGGCTCTGAGTGATCCTGTGCCGGCCGACGCCGACGGAGCATCGCCCACGGTGTCGATCGAGCTGTCCAAGCTCCAGGTCGATCGCATCGTCCGCGCCGCTGGCGGAGAGGAGAGCCTCTCGGCCCTTCTGCGACGAGGTCTGCCCCCCTCGGAGCTTCCGGATCGGCTCGCCGCTTTCAGCGATCGGCGTCTTTCTCGTTCACTGCTCGCGGGCCTTGTCCTTTACGCGTCGTTTCCGCGGGACGGCGGCTCTCTTGGTATCAAGGATCTAGCCCGCCGCACTGGCATGAATCCGGGTACGACGCATCGCTACGTCACGACGCTGGTGGAAGTGGGGCTTCTGGAGCGGCACCCGAAGTCGCGTCTCTACCGGCTCGCGCCATGAGCTATCAGCGGTCGGGGTGTGCGGGAGGGCTGAGGGGTGTCTGAGCGTGAGGCGCAGGCGACGGCTGGCGGGAGCCTTTCGGGTCGTTTGGTGGGGCGGCCGTTGCCGGATGTGGAGTTGCAGTATGCGCATGAGGCGTTCTCGAGTCTGTCGGTGCTGGTGAGCCGCTGGCCGCTTGTGATCTTCTTCTACCCCGGGTCGCCCGAGACCTCCGGCCCTGGCGAGCTGGGGGCGGTCTCCTCTGATGAGCGCCGGGCGGTCGCGTGGATGCGCTGTGAGGCTGAGCTCGCGGGGATGCATTGCGCACGCCTTCTACCCCGTAGAGGCGGCATTGCGAAATCCAAGCCAGGTCCTCACTTGGATGCGTGTTCACGGCTCAGGACTAAACGCCTGATGCGCTGCCTGAAGGCTGCACGCGGTGCGTGGCCTAGATGACCGATGCCGACAGGGCCTGGCCGACCCGGGCTGAGCTTGAGAGACGCCTACTAGGCGTATCGCTACCCGATCTGGAACTCGACTGTGCCGAGGAAGCGCCTATTCATCTGCCGGAGCTGGCACGCCGCCCGAATCTCGCGATCTTCTTCTACCGGGGGCTCACCGGGGCACCCCCGGAGTTGCAGTTCAGCGACGACGCGCGGGCGCAAGAATGGGCCGACCACGACTACGAGCTAGACAAACTCCGCTACCTCACCGTCGGGATCAGCGTGCAGAGCGTCACCGCCCAAGCAAAGCTCGCCGGCGGGGAACCGCTCCCCTACATGCTGCTGAGCGACCCCAAGCTTCAGCTTGCCGACGCTCTCGATCTGCCGATCGCCGACGGTGATTTTGGCGCGGCCTACGAGCCGCTAACGATGCTCATCCGTGAGGAGCGCATCTCCCGGATCTTCTTCCCGATCGATCCCGCACGCGACGCATCGAGTGCGGTGGCCTGGATCAAGCAAGAGACGCGGCCATGACAGACGCGGGAGGCACGGGCGATCCGCTCGACGTGGCGGCCGAGCGGCGCTTGCGAGCGTCCACAGAGCGACTCGCCCTGATCCGCGCCTTTGGTCAGCAGCTACGAGCTCGCCGGCGAGCAGCCCACCTGTCCGTGAGCGCGCTCGCCGCACGCTGCCGGGTTTCCCCATCGACAATCAGCAAACTGGAGGCAGGTCGCGGAGGCGAGCCGGGCCTAGTCGCAATCCTGATCGTGTGCGACGGGCTCGCCATAAGCAGCGACATGCTGCTCGGCGAGCTCCCGGCACCTCAAGAGCGCCGCCCAAAAGCCCGTCAATGAAGGCACTGCCAAATGGCTCCTCGGCGCTCCTCAACGCTCACGCACCTTCCGCCGCGCAGCACATCGCGCCAATTGGCGGGGCCGACGGGGCAGATATCTCGGTCGTTGTCGGACGGTTTGGTCGTCTCGTGCGCTGCGGGCTTCTCGCCGATCTGCGGGACGACCCTCGTATTCGCGTGCTCGCAGAGAACCTCGATCAACCCTCACTAGAGGCCGTCGTCACGGACAACTCTGTCCAGGTCGCAATACTCGATGAGCCTGACGTGCAATCGGTGTGCCCACCGCTGCGGACGATCGCGCCAAATATCGGGCTGCTCGCGGTCACTCGCGAACCAACGCCCACCTACGGTATGGCTCTACTTGCGTGGGGCGTCTCCTGTTTGGATTGGGATGCGACCTCCGCGGATGTTCGCTACGCAGTTCGTCTCGCAGATGCTGGCGGGTGCATGTTCGTGTCCCGTGGTGATCGTGTCGAGTGCCACGAGTGGCGAGCAGAGGGCTTGCTGACCAAGCGCGAGCGGGTTGTGCTCGGGCGCTATATCGAAGGCGACTCTCACGAGCGGATCGCGCTTGCTCTGAAAATTAGCGTCTCGACGGCGAAAACACACACCGCACGTGCGCGTCTCAAGCTGAGAGCTTCCAGCAGGCACGACTTGGTCGGGATTCCACTACTCATGCCGGATTTGGGCCCCGCTCGTGCTGTCGAGCACGCCGGTATTGATAGTTAGAGCATCCGCAAGCTGCTTACTTGCATTCGTCCAAATCCGGAAAATAGACAATAGACAGCGACGTCCGGCCCGGTTACGGTCACCAGAACTATGCGGTCAATCTGAACCACGACGACTGCAGTCGTGATTCCGACCCAAAGAAACGAAAGGTGTGACAATGAGAGATACCGTACGGCGGGTGAGCCTAGCGCTGGCTTGCGCAATCGGTCTGCTGGCCATGCCCGGGGGCGCTCTCGCCCAGCCGATGCCTAATGGGGTGCCTGGCAACTGGCAGATCATCCTCAACGAAGAATTCGGTGGCAACGGTCTCAACACAAAACTGTGGACGCCTGGTTGGCAACACGGCGGCGTCTCTGGCCCTATGAACAAATCGTGCGTGAGCGCCGCCAATGTTTCGCAGCCTGGCAACGGCTTCCTCTACCTCGAACTGAAGCATCAGGCCAATACGTGCGAATGGGGTGGCGAACGAGTCTCAGGCGAAAACACCGGTGCCTTGGTGGAGTCGAATCCAGGGGACGGCGTGAGCGGACACACAGGGTTTTCCTATCTGTATGGCTATGTCGAATGGCGCGTATGGATACCTGGCGTCGAACCTTCGGGGGCGGGATGTCCCCGAAAAGGTTGCATTCCGGACTTCCCGGCTCTGTGGAGCCTGCCCGGGAGCCATGCGAGCGAGATCGACACGATGGAGGGCCTGGGGACCAAAGGGCAAGCATGCTTCCATCTCCCGCCGCCCTTCGGTAGTAGCGCACCTGGCGCCTGCACATCCGCTGGTTATGCCGGCTCGTGGCACACCTTCGGCGCTAACTGGGAACCTAACGGGACTGTTACCTACTACTACGACGGTACAGACGTGGGACAGCTCTCGTCTGGCTACCTCACCGAACCGCAATATCTCGTAATGGACATCATCAATCCGATTGATGGCCAGCCACTGCTCGTGCCCAACACCCTAACCGTCGAGTACGTGCGGGTGTGGCGGCATCCAGCACTCGATACGGTCGGCGTTGACAGGCCGTCGAACCATACGTTCTATCTGAGCAACAGTAATACCGCTCCGAAAGTAGACATTACTGTGCCGAACTATGGGGCTGCGGGTGACATACCGGCTGTCGGTAACTGGACTGGTGACGGTGTTGATACGGTCGGCGTTTACAGGCCGTCGAACCATACGTTCTATCTGAGCAACAGTAATACCGCTCCGAAAGTAGACATCATTGTGCCGAACTATGGGGTAGAAGGTGACATAGCGGTTGTCGGTGACTGGAATGGTGATGGTGTTGATACGGTCGGCGTTTACAGGCCGTCGAACCATGCGTTCTATCTGAGCAACAGTAATACCGCTCCGAAAGTAGACATCATTGTGCCGAACTACGGGGCTGCGGGTGACATAGCGGTTGTCGGTGACTGGACCGGTGTCGGGTGACCAGCCGCGCCCCATCGCGGTTTAGGGCTTATCCCGGAAGGATTATGTAGAGCTGGGTTGAATCTTCTGATCGTCCGGTTGTTGCTACTCGATCAGGAGGTCTGTGGTGGGCTATATGGTCAGTAAGGATGATGGTTGGCGTGTCCCGGA
>JACDGG010000052.1 GCA_013815355.1 Solirubrobacterales bacterium | reverse complement strand
CGTGAGCGCCCGCCGCGCAGCCGCGCACCGGGCGCGCGCTCCGCCCCACGCCGGCCCGCGCGCAAGGAGCGATCTGACCTGAGCGCACGCGCGATCACCGCGGTTCCGGCGATCGCGGTCGCGCTGTTCCTCGTGATCGAAGGCGGGCTGATCTACACGCTCGGGCTGCTCGTGCTCGGCGCTGTCTGCATGCACGAGCTCTACGGGATGTATGAGCGGGCGCGACCGGTGCGCCTCGCGGGCCTCGTGACGCTCGCCGGAATGCTGATCGCGGCGCTCTACGGCGATCAGTTTCAGCTCGTGCTCGTCGCCGTGCTGGCTCTGCCGCTGACCTTCGGGCTGACTCTCTTGCAGCCGCGTCCGTCGGTAGGTGCGATCGCAGTGACGCTGCTCGGCATCTACTGGATCGGCTTCGCGCTCGCGCATGCAGTGCTCCTGCGTGGACTGCCGCACGGCCTGGGCATCGTGATCGACGTGCTCGTCGGCACCTTTCTCGGCGACACGGGCGCCTATCTCGGCGGGCGTACGTTCGGACGCCGCCCGCTGGCGCCGAGCATCTCCCCGAACAAGACCGTCGAGGGCCTCGCGATCGGGATGCTCTGCGCCGTCCTCGGCGTGTGGATCGCGGGGCGCTATCAGGAATGGCTGCCGGGCTCGCACGCGCTCGTGCTGGGCCTGGGCGTGGCACTCGCCGCGCCCGTCGGCGACCTGTTCGAGTCCTTCGTCAAGCGCGAGGCCCAGACGAAGGACTCAGGCGGCCTGTTCGGCCCCCACGGGGGCGCCCTGGACCGGCTTGACGCGGTGCTCTTCAGCTGCGTGGCCGGCTACTACGTGTGGGCGGCCTACGTCCATTAGCGGGTGAGCGCCGCGAGCGCTCGCGGCGCAGGCGCTCCCGTTCCGAGCTCCTGCGCAAGCGGCTTGGCCCAGGACCCGTCGCGCAGCAGCGGGTGCTCGCGTCCCCTGCGATCGATGCCGGTGACCCGCAGCTCGGGGCAGCCGACCATCACGTCGAGATGGTGCTCGCTGGTGTTCGCGGCCGCCTGCGAGCCCTCGGGCACGAGCGCTGCGAAGCCGTAGCCGAGCGCGATGTGCGAGGCGGCGTTCTCGTCGAGCAGGACATCGCCGAACGTCGTGGCGAGCGCGGCCACGCGGCTCTCCGCGTCGACGAGCGCCAGCTCGCCGAGACGCGCCGTGCCGACGTCGCGCGCTACGAACTCGCGCAGTGCCTCGACGCCCGGGGGGCCGGTGATCTCGACCACGCGCCCGCCCGCGAAGCGCAGAGCGACATCCTCGATCTCGCGGCCGCCGATCACGACCGGACGCGTCAAGCTGACGTGGCCGTCGACCCGCGCTGGGTCCGGTGTCGTGTAGACCTCCTCGGTCGGCAGGTTCGGCAGGAACGCGATGCCCCCGGGGGTCCTCATCTGCGGGCGCTCCCAGCGCACGCCGTCGATCAGACCGATCAGCAGCTCGGTCCCGGGGCCCTGCAGCAGCACGGCGCGAAGCTCCAGCTCGCTGAGCCACGCCGCACGACGGTGAAGCGCCTCGAGGCGCACGCGCCAGGCCTCCCCGGGGTCGGGCTCATCCAGGCGGCAGACATGGGCGAGATCGGCCCACAGCGCGCTCAGCGCGTCATCCTCGCTCAACTCGGGACGGAGCCTCGCGGCCCATCCTGGCGTGGCCGCCGGCACGATCGTCCAGTTGATCACGCGCGCCGCATCGCGCCAGGCGGCGCTCGCGCCCTGGCTCGCGCGGATCAACCGCGCGGGGTCGAGCTCGTCGAAGATCCCCGGGAAGCTTGGTCCCGTGACGAGAATGCTCGCTCCCGCGCTCGCGGCCAGCTCGCGCACGCGCTCGAGCTCCCACCGCGGCACGTAGGCAAGTCCGCGGGCGGGGGCTGCACCGACGTGCACGCGCTGCACCACCGGGTCGACGATGCGCAGATCGACGAAGTTCGCGCCGCGCGCGTACGCCGCCTCGGCGATCGCGCGCAGCATCTCGAGATGGCCGATCTCGCCGGATACCTCGACGAGCTGCCCTCGCCGCACGTTGGCGCCGACATCGACGGCGAGCTGCGCCATCTTTTGCACCGTCGCTGCGACGGACTCTGGCGGGCACGATGAGACCTGCAGCGCAGGAGTGCTCGCTGTGCTCGGCTCCGCGGCGCCGGGGATCTCGGCAATGGCCTCGGGGGCCCCGACCACCCGCAGCAGGCCCTCGACGACGAACGGGTCGAAGTGGGTGCCGGTGCAGCGCCCAACCTCCGCCACCGCATCGCGGGCACTCATCGCCGTGCGGTAGGAGCGGGTCGTGGTCATCGCGTTGAAGGCGTCGCAGGCGGCAACGATGCGGGCCTCGAGCGGGATCGCCTCGCCGCTCAGTCCGTCGGGATAGCCGCTGCCGTCCCAGCGCTCGTGCGAGGCGCGCACGATCAGCCCGATGTCGCGCATGAAGCCGCCGATTTTCTCGAGCATGCGCTGGCCCTCGATCGTGTGCGTGCGCATGATCGCCCACTCCCGCTCGTCGAGCTTGCCGGGCTTGTTGATGATCGCCTTGGGGACTGCGATCTTGCCGACGTCGTGCAGCAGCGCGCCGAACTCCACCTGGCGCCTGGTGTCCGCGTCGATGCCGAGCGCATCGCAGACATCGAGGGCAAGGCGCACGACGCTCTTGGAGTGCTCGCCGGTGTAGGAGTCATCTGCCTCGACCACATCGCCGAGCAGCAGCGCGGTACCCTGGTAGGCGTCGCCCAGCTCGGCGAGCTGCACGATGCGCTCGCGACGCTCGTAGGAGAACACGCGCAGCATCAAGAACAGCGGCGCCACGAACAGCAGCGGCCATACCGCGCCGGCCCAGGAGATCGCAAACGCGACGAGCAGGCCGAGCGGAGCGAGCGCCGCGTCGATCGCATAGATCGGACGCACCTCGGCGAGCAGCTCGGCCAGCGACATGTCGTCGAACAGGCGGTCGCGCACGGCCGCGGCGATGAAGTCGACGGCGAACTGCGCGGCGAGAGCCACGATCAGGATGGCCCAGCTATCGCCCGGGCCGTGCACATGGACGAGCGCTAGCACCAGCGCGGGCCCCACGGCGAACCAGCTGTTGCCTGCCGCCGTCATCAGCCAGCTCGGCGAGACCTTGCCCCGTGCGATTTTCGGAGCCATGCCCAGCGCCAGACCGAGCGCGACGAGCGCCGGTGCGAGCGCCACGGGCACGGCAAAGAGCATCGGCACGAAGATCACCTGGATCGGCACCGTGAAGCCGGCGCCGACATCGAAGCGCACGTTGGCGGCGGCCGCGATCGCGACCACGAACAGCGCTGCGGTCGAAAGCGAGAAGCCGTCCACCCCTCCGGCGAGCGCGAGCCCCAGTGCCGCGACTATGAAGTTGGCGCCCACGAGCCCTTCGCCGCGGCGGATCTCGAAGCTCATCGGCCGCTCCTGCAGCTCACGGGACTCGCGGGTGCGTTCGGCCTCTCTGATCGCGTGCACGGACATGGCTTGCTCTCGGTATCGCCAGCGCCACCGCAGAACTGAACATCTCGGCACGGCTCCTCGGCGCAATGGCCCGGACGGCGGCCGAGCTTAGTGTCCAGCGGCGAGTGGCTGCACTAAAGGGGCAGGTGGGGACGCCCGATGTTGCCCGAGAAGGACGACAACAAACAATCAACTGAAAAAGGCAAACCCGTCGTGAGGCGGGGACGCAAAGCCAGAGGTCTCCGTCACTCGGAGATGGCTCGGTCGCCAGTGGAACGTCACGGAGGACATCGTGTTCCACTCATCTCGATTCACGGCAGCTCATTTCACCCGGTGCCTCGGGGTTCTCGCCGGCTCGTGCGTGGCCGTCTGCGGCCTGCTCGCGGCGCCGGCGCTGGCCGAGCACTCCGCGAAGGACGGGCAGTCTCACACCGGTAAGACGGGCAGCGTCCCGCCGGCGATGAGCGCGGTCGCGGCCGTATGCCCGGGCCAGAGCTTCTCCCAGCCGTTCGCGGCCCTGGGCGACTCGAACTACTACACAGAGGTCCCGGGCAGCGAGTTCACGAGCCCAGCCGAAGGCTGGCAGCTCCGCGGCGGCGCGCACGTCGTCGCAGGCACGCGACCCGACGGGAGCACGGGCTCGGTGCTCGATCTTCCCGGCGGAGCCGTTGCAGTGAGCCCGCCGGTGTGCGTCACGCTGCAATACCCGACGGCGCGCGTCTGGACACACTCGCTCGACGGCAAGCCGAGAGTGTCGGTCGCAGTTGGCTATGCCAGCACGAACACGCTCGCAAGGGCGACTCGGCTCGGCAGCCTCGAAGACGACGCCACCGGCGAAGGCTGGTCGCTGTCGGCTCCCTTCGAAATACAGCCGCAACTCGGCGGCAGGCTCGAAGAAACCCGCGACGTGCGGTTCATCTTCACCGCCGAAACCGGGCACGCAGACATGCAGCTGTTCGGCCTGTATGTCGATCCCCGCATGAGGTAGACGGCGACGGTGGTCGGGCGGTTGCCTCCGTGACCGCCCGACCCGTCGCCGATGGCCGTCCCCTGGGCTGGACAAGAGCGCAAGCAGCCGTGTAGCGTTATCAGGTGATCGAGGGGATTCCATCATCGAGGGAGAGGGAGCACCATGGAGCGAGCATCTGAGCATGCACTCACGCAGGCCCGCGACGGCTTGCGCGCCGGCCCGACTTCCTCGCCACCGCTGAGCGCGAGGTCGAGGATCTCGAAGAGCCACTGCGCGCTGCTCATGCTTCTGGTGACCGTGCTGCTCGCGTTGGGCACGGGCAGCGCCTCAGCGGTGATCGTGCACCTGGCCTCGGGTAAGGCGGTCAGCTACCAGCCCCTGCGCGGCGCCCGTCCGCCCGTGCGCCCGCTCGCCGTGCAGCCCTTCGCCGGCAGCAATCTCGTCTACCACGGCGGCCCGGTGATGAGCACGAACACGAACTACACCTTCTATTGGGCGCCGAGCGGCTCGCCCGCCTACCCGAGCGGCTATGAGACGGGCGTCAACAGATATCTCGAAGATCTCGCCCATGACAGCGGAGGCAACCAGAACGTGGACTCCGTCGCGACGCAGTACACCAACGGCGCTGCCGAAGCGGTCAGCTATGAATCGCACTTCGCGGGCGCGATCCTCGATACCACGCCCTACCCCAAAAACGGCTGCAATGCTGCGCCGAGGTGCCTCACCGACGAACAGATCCGGGCCGAGGTCAAAAGCTATGTGAGCACTCACGCGCTGCCCCAGGATCTCGGCCACGAGTACTTCGTGCTCACGCCTCCCGGGGTCGAAAGCTGCTTCAGCTCAGCCGGCACGGAATGCTCGGCGGGGAGCACCCACGGCGCATACTGCGCCTACCACGGCGCGATCACCGTTCCCGGGGGCGCGATCGTCTTTGCCGACGACCCATACGTGGGTGGGATCTCGGGCTGTGACTCAGCAGAACACCCGAACAACAACGAGTCGGACTCTGCGCTGCTCGGCGGGCTCAGCCACGAGCACAACGAGTCAACCACCGACCCCGAACTGAACGCGTGGTATGGGCCCGAAGGCAACGAGAACGGCGACAAATGCCGCACCTTCGAAGAAGCGAGCGAATATGGCACACCGCTGGGGACCGCGCCCGACGGCTCGCGCTACAACCAGCTGATCAACGGCGATGAGTACTTCTACCAGCAGGAGTGGTCCAACGAAGGCTCCACCTGCAAGCAGCGCATGGCGGCGGGAACGCCGCAGGTGACGAAACTCGCTCCCAAAACCGGCGCGGCGGCCGGCGGCACCGCGGTGAGCATCACCGGGTTGAGCTTCACGGGCGCGACGTTGGTGGAGTTCGGCGCGACGCCGGCCACCAGCTTCGCGGTCAAATCCGCCACCTCGATCACCGCGGTGGCGCCTGCGGGCACCTCGGGCAACGTCGATGTGACGGTCACCGGCCCGGGTGGCACGAGCGCGACGACGAGCGCGGACCTCTACAAATACAAACCGCCGACGATCACCGCCGTGACCCCCAACAGCGGTCCCAAAGCGGGCGGCACGGCCGTCACGATCAGCGGCAGCGGGTTTGCGCTGGGCGCGGCGACGACGTTCAAATTCGCCTCCGGCATCGCCACGTCGGTCAACTGCAGCTCGACCAGCTCGTGCACCGCGGTCTCACCGTCGCGCGCGAATACCGGCGTGGTCGACGTGAAAGCCAAAGTCGGCAGCGTCAGCAGCCCGAAAAGCGTCCCCGCCGACCAGTTCACTTACCTCTAGGGCGCACCTGAGCTCCGCAGCGTGGGTGCGCGCCGACGGCGCGTGTCCGCTCTGCGCCGCGCCGTATCATCGGCGCCATGGGTGAGCGCAAGCGGCTGCTGGTTCTCGGCTCCACCGGCTCGATCGGCCGGCAGGCGCTCGACGTCTGCACCCGCAGCGAGGAGTTCGAGCTGGTCGGGCTCTCGGCGGAGAGCTCCTGGGAGGGGTTGATCGAGCAGGCGGACGTTCACGGCGTCACGCAGATCGCGCTCGCCGACCAGGACGCAGCGGCGCGCGCCTCGGAGGCGTGGACGGACGGCAGGGTGCTGGGCGGGGCCGAGGGCCTGGTGCGGCTCGTCGTCGAGTCCCGCGCCGAGCTGGTGCTCAACGCGCTCGTCGGCTCGGCCGGCCTCGGACCGACCGTGGCGACGCTCGGGGAGGGCATCGACCTCGCGCTCGCCAACAAGGAGTCGCTGGTCGTCGGCGGCGAGCTCGTGACCGCGCTGGCGGAGGCCACCGGCGCGCGCATCATCCCCGTCGACTCCGAGCACACCGCGCTTCACCAGTTGCTCGCACACCAGCCGCCCGGCGCGGTCGAGCGCCTGACGATCACCGCCAGCGGCGGTCCGTTCCGCGGTCGCAGCCGCGAGGAGCTCCAGGACGTGAGCGTCAAGCAGGCGCTCGCGCATCCCACCTGGGCGATGGGCGGCAAGATCACGATCGACTCTGCCACCTTGATGAACAAGGGACTCGAGGTGATGGAGGCGCACCACCTGTTCGGCACGCCCTACGAGCGCATCGACGTCGTCGTTCACCCGCAGTCGCTCGTGCACGGGATCGTGCAGCTCGCCGACGGCGCGATGCTCGCGCATCTCGGTCCCCCCGACATGCGCATCGCGATCGCCTACGCGCTGCACGGCGGCGAGAGCACGCCGCTGCCGATCGTGCCCCTGGACCTGCCGAGCGTCGGAGCGCTTACTTTCGAGCCCGTCGATCTCGAGGCGTTCCCGTGCCTGCGCATCGCCCTCGAGGCCGCGCGCGCCGGCGGCACGGCGCCATGCGTGTTGAACGCGGCCAACGAGATCGCCGTGCACGCCTTCCTCGAGGGCCGTCTGCGCTTTCTCGAGATCTCGGCGGTGATCGAGCGGGCGCTCGAGGAGTGCCCCAGCGAACCGGTCACCTCGTTCGAGTCGCTGTATGAGGCCGACAGGCACGCGCGCGAGCTCGCCGGGGAGACCGTCGCGGCGCTCAGCTGAGACGCGATGCCGGACGGCGTCCTGCCGGAGGTACCGCACGGATATGCGGGCGCGGCATGCCACACTGAGCCCGTGAGCCTCGTCTGGACATTGCTTGGGATCGTCGTGCTGATCGTGCTGCACGAGCTCGGCCATTTCGCCGTCGCTAAGGCCGTCGGCATGCGCGTCGAGCGCTTCTCGCTGTTCTTTCCGCCAACCCTCTTCAGGATCAAGCGTGGTGAGACGGAGTACGCGATCGGTGCGATCCCCGCGGGCGGCTACGTGAAGATCACCGGGATGAACCCCGAGGAGCTGAAGGATCTTGAGCCGCAGGTCGCGCGGCGCGCCTACTACGCCCAGCCGCCGTGGAAGCGGATCGCGGTGATCCTCGCCGGACCCGGCGTGAACATCGCGATCGCCTTCGTGCTCTTCTGGGCGGTTCTGCTGAGCGGCAGTCTCAACGGAGCGGCTACGCTCGGCCGGCTCGACCCCGCCGTGCCGACGATCCTGAACAACGCATCCGTGCTCGCCGTGGAGCCCGGAGCGCCCGCTGACGGTGTGCTCAAGGCAGGCGACCGGATCGTCTCGGTGGACGGGCGCCGTGCGACGGTCGACTCGACGAAAGCCACGATTGCCTCGCACCGCTGCGCGGGGAAGCCGAGCGCGGGCTGTCGGGCCGCGACGCCGGTGCGCCTGAGCGTTCGCCGCGGCGCTCGCAACGTCGCACTGTCGGTCTACCCCCGCTACGACAAGGAAGCCAAGCGGATGCTGATCGGCTTCGGCTTCGGCTCGGTCAGGTCCTTCGGCCCGATCGCCGCCGCCGGCGCGGCGCTGAGCGAGATGTGGCACACGACCACCGGCACGATCACCGGCTTCGGCGACGCGCTCACGAGCTCGAAGGCTCGCAGCGAAGTTCACAGCATCATCGGCATCACCGAAGTCGGCACTCAGCAGGTCAGCGGTGGCGCTGCAGACGCCTTCGTCTTCCTCGGCTTCCTCTCGTTGATCCTCGCGGTCATCAACCTGTTCCCCTTCCTGCCACTCGACGGAGGCCACGTGCTGTGGTCGCTCGCGGAGAAGGTGCGCGGCAAGCGCGTCTCGCTGCTGGCGATGTACCGCTACAGCTCCGTCGGCATCGTGCTGCTTCTGTTCCTCGTCATCAACGGCGTCAGCAACGACGTCAGCCGCCTGGCGGGCTGACGCACACCCAGCTCTTGACGATCCCGGCGAAGCGCTCCGCGCGAGCGGGGCCGAACAGCGCCTCCATCTCTGCTCGGCGCAGCAGCGGGACGTCCTCCCACGCGACGGCGGCGCCCAGACGCCAGTAGCGGCGGCGAACGGGGGAGGGCAGCCAGTGGGCTCCCGGCAGGAGCGCGTGCGGCTCGATCGGGAAGGAGAAGGCGGGGCTCTGCACGAACCAGCCGCGCCCGACGCGCCGGACCTCCGAGGCGAACGCCGCGCGGCGCGCGGGGGGGACGTGCTCGATCACGCTGGAGCAGTAGACGAGATCGAATTCGCCGTCGGCGAACGGCAGCCCGGCGGCGGCATCGGCCCGCACGAACGGACCGGGATATTCCGGTCGCGGCGCGAGATCGACCCCAGTGACGTCGAGCCGTGGCTCTAGTGCGCGCAACCCCAGCGAGCCGCAGCCGACGTCGAGCACGCGCGCATCGACTCCGAGACCGGTGAGGGCGAAGAGCTCCCTGTGGCGACGCTCCCGCGCCCGGGCCGCGAGCGGCCCGGCGATGCGCGCGAGTGGTCCCCGTGCGGTGGTGTAGACCTCTGGCACGCCTTGATCCTCGCAGCCACCGCGAAGCGCGCCGGAACCGCCTCGGGCAGGTCCGGGATGAGCGGCCATCTAGAATCAGGCCATGGCCTCCAAGAACCAGATCCACGTCGGCCCCGTCGCGATCGGCGGTGGCGCGCCTGTGGCCGTGCAGACGATGACGAAGACCGAGACTGCGAACCTGGCCGCGACGATGGAGCAGATCCGCACCGTCGCGGAGGCAGGCGCGGACATCGTGCGCGTGGCCGTGCCGCGCGAGCAGGATGCCGAGGCGCTGAAGAGCATCGTCGCGTCCTCGCCGATCCCGATCATCGCCGACATCCACTTCAACCACACGCTCGCGCTGAAGGCGATCGAAGCGGGCGCGCACTGCGTGCGCCTGAACCCCGGCAACATCGGCGGCCCGGAGAAGGTCGCCGAGGTGATCGCGCTGGCCAAGCAGCGCGGGACGCCGCTGCGCGTGGGCGTCAACTCGGGCTCGCTGCCCAAGCACCTGCGCCAACTCGAGTACGACAACCCGGTCGAGGCGCTCGTGACGGCTGCAATCGAGACGGTCGAGCTGATGGAGAGCCTCGACTTCACGAACTTCAAGGTGTCGATGAAGTCGACATCCGTGCCCAACACGATCGCCTCCAACCGCATGCTCTCCGAGCGCATCCCGTACCCGCTGCACCTCGGTGTGACCGAGGCGGGCACGAAGTGGTCGGGCTCGCTGAAGTCAGCCGTCGGGCTCGGCACGCTGCTCGCCGACGGGATCGGCGACACGATCCGTATCTCGCTCTCGACGTTCCACGCCGAGGAGGAGGTGAAGGTCGCGTGGGAGATCCTCAAGGCGCTGAAGCTGCGCCAGCGCGGCCCCGACCTGATCGCCTGCCCGACGTGCGGACGGCTGCAGTTCGACATGGACAAGGTCGTCGTCGAAGTCGAGCGGCGTCTGGAAGCATATGAGGACCCAATCGAGGTCTCGGTGCTCGGCTGCGCGGTCAACGGCATCGGCGAGGCCCGCCACGCCGACTTCGGCATCACCGGCGCCAAAGACATGGGCATGATCTACTCCAAGGGCGAGCCGCTGAAGAAGGTGCCGACCGAGGAGCTCGTCGATGAGCTGTTCAAGGAGATCGACCGCTACTACGCCGCCGGCAAGACAGTCGAGCGCGACGAGGCCGCCGCCGCAGAGGCGCGCGCGTGGCTTGCCGAGAACGAGGATGAGACCGCGATGACGCCGGAGCGGATCGCAGCGCTCGAAGCGGCAGCCGCCGAGAACGACGAGATGGCGGGCGCGGTGCTTGAGTCGATGCTCCAGGCCGAGCCGGCCGTGGCCGTGATGGACGAGACCGTCTCGCCCGTCGCCGGCAGGCGCTTCTCCCGCAGCTGATTAGCCCTAGGCCAATATCAGGCTGATTATTAGCCAGAGCCTGATACGAGGGTCCCCAACGCGCTGGCAATGAGCAGGCTGCAGAACGTGCCGATCAGGAAATACTCCGTCACGTGATCGTCGGCGCCTCCGTGCTGTTCTGTGTTGCTGCGAATCTCCGGTAGGCGCAGAAACCCCTTTGCGGCAATGAGGGCTGCCGCGGCGGCGAGGTTCCCCGAGACGACCATCGCAGCGACGAACAGCCGCTCCATAGGACCAAGGATTCGTCCGCCGCTCAGTGTCGTCTCGCCTGCTCGCGCAGGCGTGCCGGCAGCCTGGAGAACGAGGCGCACGATCCGATTGGCCGTTGCCAGGACGAACAACGCTGCGCTCAATCCGAGCAAGAACTGGTCGATGCCTATCGTGCGCACGAACCCAAAAGGCAGGTTTGAGTACCACTGTCTGAGCGGCCCAGAGACGCTTCTGGTCACTCCACTCGTCGCGAAGGCCACCAGCAGGGCCGTTGCGATCCACGCGAGTTGATACCCCGGCTTGACCCGATGGAGGGCGTGCTGGTCAAATAGCAGCCAGACCAGCACGACGAGCAATGCTCCCGTCTCAAGGAGCGCCACATCGAGCACAGGCAAGCCACTCAGGCAGGCCGGCACCAACGTCACCGCGGCCGCTCCCAGAGCCGCTGTCGCCGTGCGCCTACCGGACACCTGCTCGGGAGACCATCGAACCAGGTCGGCGCTTGCGAAGCCGAGCACCGTGAGCGAGAGAACGATCATACCGACGTCCCCCCGAGTCGCGTGTGCGCCGCGTCGATCGCGAACGCCCCGCTGCGACGGAGGCTCTGAGACACCGCTCCTTGCGTGATGCCCTCATCGGCAGCGAGTTGCGCCTGCGAAGAACCGAGCATCAGCCCAAGCAGCAACCTTCGCTGACGGTCGTTCATGCGGTCAACGATCGAATCGCGGCAGAACAGGAACGACTCCACTGCTGCGGCGTCGGGAGGGACGCCTGGCTCCTCCGGCGACGGTCCAAAGCATGCCCGAACAAACGACGTGCGGGGCGAGTCGGCAAGGATCTTCGTCCGTTCGATTGCCGCCCGCGCTGACCACCATCCCGGTCCGTCCTGTGACACCGGCACTCGTTCCTGGTCGAAAACGGTCACCTCTCCGTGACCGAGGCCATAGCGAGAGTCCGTGCCCGCCTCGCGCACGAGCAACGCGAGTCGGAGCAGCAGGGTGGCTTGCGCGGCCGCCGCGACATCAACAAAGCCACCCTGGAACTCGTCGCCCACAGCAAGTTCGAGAGGCTGGACGGGCTTCAGACGCTCGTTCGCCAAGTTCAGCACCGCGCTCAGCGAGCGTTGGAGGTTACCCCTGTCGACGTGCTCCCTGGAGCCGATAACGTCGCCGATCAGAGTTGCAATGGGCTGCTTGCTATCCACCGCCATTACTATATAGCTTATAGAGGCCTTCTTATTAGCCTCTATGTGATGTTCAGGGCTCCTTTACGTCCCGGAGCTGAGCCCCGGGGGCGGCACGCGCACGCCGCGCGGCGGAGCGCCCCGGCGCAGAGCGCTTAGATCTCTAGGATGCCGCGGCGAAGCGCTCTGCGACCTTGCCCCAGTCGACCACGTTCCACCACGCGTCGATGTAGTCAGGGCGCTTGTTCTGGTACTTCAGGTAGTAGGCGTGCTCCCACACGTCGACGCCGAGCAGCGGCGTCTTGCCGTCTGAGATCGGGTTGTCCTGGTTGGCCGAGCCGAGCACCGCGAGCCCCGAGCCGTCGTGCACGAGCCACGACCAGCCCGAGCCGAACTGGTTGATGCCCGTTTCCTTCAGCTTGGCCTGAAAGTCCGCGAAGGAGCCGAAGGCCGAGGCGATCGCATCGGCCAGCTCGCCACTGGGCTCGCCGCCGCCGTCGGGGCTCATGCTCTCCCAGAAAAGACTGTGGTTGTAGTGCCCGCCCCCGTTGTTTTTGACGGGGCCTTTCTTCTCACCGAGGCTGTCGAGGCTCTTTAGGACCTCCTCCACGGGCTTATCGGCCCACTCGGTGCCCTCGAGCGCGGCGTTGGCCTTGTCCACGTAAGCCTGGTGGTGCTTGTCGTGGTGGACTTCCATCGTCGCCTTGTCGATGTGCGGCTCAAGCGCGTCATAGGCGTAGGGAAGCGGTGGGACGGAGTAGGCCATGTGCAGGCTCCTTTTCGGGATGTGAGTCTGAAGGTCTTTGACTGCTCGCTGTTCTATCAGAGGGGGCTGCTGAGGTTGTAAAGCGGACCGCCCCGAACATTGCTACACAGAACGTGTCTTTATGTGTAGTACGATCGTCAGCATGAGTATTGCGGGCCATCGGCTCAACGTCACACTCGACGCTGAGCATGCCGCGCGCTTGAGTCGACTGGCCGAGCGCACTCACGTGCAGGAGGGCACATTGGCGCGTTCGCTGCTGGCGAACGCAATCGAGGACGCAGACCCGGACGCGCGTGATGTCACCGCGCTTCTGGATGGCATTCCCGGAGCCTATGAGAGCGCGCAGATAGGTCTTGAGCAGGCACGCAGAGGCGAAACCATCCCGCTGGAGGATCTGTAGGCGCGTGGCGCGCGTCGAGTTGACTCTGGTTGCGGTCGAAAACCTCGAGCGCATGATCCTCACACACAGCCTTCCACGCGACACTCGCCTGCGGCTGCGCAAGTCACTGAGGGTGCTCAAAGAGTTCCCGCTCATAGGCAGGCAACTGTCGGGGGAGTGGCAGGACATGCGTTTCGTCCTCGGTCCCTGGCGCTGGCTGCTCGTCGTCTACCACTACGACCAATCCGAAGAGCGTGTGTTCGTCGTGACAATCCAGGATGCGCGATCTCACGCCGCTGCAACGTCCGCGCGATAGACGGGTCGCGAGCCTTCATTGGGGCCGGAAGCTGACGACTTCCATCGCGGGCCTATACGCTCGACGCCGATGACGCGCCTCTCCGAATACCTGCTGCCGACCGAGAAGCAGGCGCCCGCCGACGCCGAGGCGGTCTCGCACAAGCTGATGGTGCGCGCGGGCCTGATCCGCCAGATGGGGGCGGGGATGTGGACGTGGCTGCCGGCTGGCTGGCGCGTGCACCAGCGCGTGGTGGGGATCGTCCGCGAGGAGATGAACGCGATCGGCGCGCAGGAGATGCTGATGCCGGTGCTGCAGCCGTCTGAGCCGTGGCGCAAGACCGGGCGCATCGAGATCGACGAGCTGTTCAAGCTCACCGACCGTAAGGGCTCAGAGCTCGTACTGGCGATGACCCATGAGGAGGCCGTCACCTTCCACGTCGCCCAGACCGTCCGCTCCTACCGCGATCTGCCGCAGATCCTCTATCACTTCCAGGTCAAGGAGCGCGATGAGCCGCGCCCGCGCGCCGGCGTGCTGCGCACGCGCGAGTTCGTGATGAAGGACTCCTACAGCTTCGATCGCGACCAGGCCGGCATGGAGGATCGCTACGCGCTGCACGTCGGCGCCTACGATCGCATCATGCAGCGCACCGGGCTGCGCTACTACCGCGTCGAGGGCGACGTCGGCATGATGGGCGGCACGGGCGCGCACGAGTACATGGCGCCGTGCGCGGCCGGCGAGGATCAGATCCTGCTCGGCGAGGGCTACGCGGCCAACGTCGAGGTGGCGCTCGCAAGCCCGGGCGTGGAGAAGGTGGGGGAGGGCTACACGCGCAACGGCCAGCCCCTGACCCTCGAGCCCGCGATCGAGATCGGCAACATCTTCAAGCTCGGCACGCGCTACTCAGAGCCGCTCGGCGCGACCTATCTCGACGAGTCCGGAGCGGAGCTGGCGATCTGGATGGCCTCCTACGGGATCGGCCCGGCGCGCATCGTCGCGGCGGCCGTCGAGCAGTTTGCCGACGAGCACGGCATCTCCTGGCCGCGCGCGCTCGCCCCCTTCGCCGTGCACCTCCTCAGCGTGGGCAAGCCCGGCACGCCCGAGCGCGAGGCCGCCGACACGCTCTACGCCACGCTGAAGGACGGAGGCGTGGAGGTGCTCTACGACGATCGCGACCTCGGTCCGGGAGAGAAGTTCGCCGACGCCGAGCTGCTCGGCTGCCCGCTGCGCCTGACGGTCGGGCGCCGCTCGCTGGAGTCCGGCGAGATCGAGGCGCAGATCCGTCGCGGGCGCGAGCAGGCGGCGGGGCTCCCGCTCGACGGCGAGCCCGCCCAGCTGCTGGGAGCCGTGGACGAGCTGTGGCGGAGCCTCCCCTAGCCGACGGGGAGCGCGCGGGCGATCCCCTCGCGCCGGCACCCCGGCGCGAGCGCGCCGCAGCGGCGCTGCAGAGCCAGCGCCTGACCGTCCGGCGACTGTTTGGCCTGGACCGCTCTGGGCCACCACCACCGCAGACCCAGGCGGGCGAGCCTCTGCGCCCGTGGACGATCCCCAACGCGATCGGCTTCGTGCGCCTCGCGCTGATTCCGGTGTTCCTCGTGCTCGCCCTCTCCAGCCGCGACGGCACCGACGCGCTCGCAGTGACGCTGTTCGCGCTCATCGGCTGGGGCGACTACGCGGATGGGATCGCCGCGCGCGTCACCCGCCAGTACAGCCGGCTGGGTGCGCTGATGGACCCGGTCACCGATCGCCTGCTCGTCGTCTCGGGGGTCGTCGTCTGCTGGGATTTCCGGCTGCTTCCGCGCTGGGCGCTGGCGGTGCTCGCGGCTCGCGAGCTCGCGATGCTGGCGCTCGGGCGCTATGTACTCAGCAGGGGCGTTGAGCTGCGCATCAACTGGCCCGGCCGCCTCGCCGTCGCACCTGTGATGGGCTCGTTCTTCTTCGCGATGGCGGGCCTCGAAGGCTTCGGTGAAGTGCTGCTCTACATCGGCCTGGCGATGGCGTTGTGCGCGACGGTGCTCTATGCACGCTCGAGCCTGCAGCAGCTGTATGCAGCGAGGAAGCCCTAGCCTCAAGCTCAACCTGACAGTTTGGTCTACAATGGTGGCTCTGGCCGGCAGCGTGGGCACCCACAACCGCCCGGCACAAGTTCCGCGAGAGGAGAGGCCACCACTATGGATGAGACGTTTCCGGATCTCGGCTCACTGACGGATCTCGAACTGAAAGACGTGATCCGCCAGCTCACCGAGGAGGAGACCGAGATCTCCTACAGGCGGCGCATCCTGCACGGCAAGATCGACATCCTGCGCGCGGAGCTCGTCAATCGCCTGCGTCACAAGCACGACGACGGCGAGGTCATGATCACCGGCGAGGACGTGCAGAAGCTCACCGACATCCTCGCCCACCGCCAGCCGCAGGACGCGCAGTGACACCCCCGCGCATCGCGGCCGGCGTCTAGGGCGCAGAGGGAGCTGCCCGCGCATGGCCCTGCACTGCACAGAGTGCGGCTTCGTCAACGGCGAGGGCGCCAACTACTGCCAGCGTTGCGGCGCGCTGCTCGAACGCGCCGATGCGCCGGGTGCGGCCGGTGGCGATCCGGTCACCGCGACCTACCGCATCGATGAGGCCGGGGAGCTGATCCCGGTCGAGATGGGGCAGGTCACAGCGCACGGACCCGCCCTGGTGATCCGCGCGGGCGGCGGGCGCGTGGGGGAGAGCTTCCCGGTGCAGGGCGAGCGCATGAGCATCGGCCGGCGGCCGGACTCTGAGGTGTTCCTCGACGACGTGACCGTCTCGCGCGACCACGCGCTGATGATCGCGCGCGGCGGCGACTGGTATCTCGATGACTGCGGCTCGCTGAACGGCACCTACGTCAACCGTGCGCGGATCGAGTCCCATCGCCTCGAGGAGGGCGACGAGGTGCAGGTCGGCAAGTACAAGCTCACCTTCCACGCGCGCTGATGGCGACCCGGGCCACCCAGTCCGACAGCGACGGCCTCGATATCGACCTCGTCGGTCGGGGCGAGGCTGCCCACGGGGAGCTCGGCAAGCGTCAGAAGTCGCTGACGATCGGCGCGGTCTGCAAGGCGCTCGCGCAGGAGTTCCCGGACATCTCGATCTCCAAGATCCGCTACCTGGAGGATCAGAAGCTCCTGACGCCGAGACGCACCCCTGGCGGCTACAGGCTCTATACGCAGGGCGACGTGGCTCGCCTGCGCACGATCCTGCGCATGCAGCGCGACGAGTTCCTGCCCCTGCGCGTGATCCGCCAGGAGCTCGCGGCGGGACGCTCCGGCGAGGCTCCGGTCGTGCCC
>JACDGG010000051.1 GCA_013815355.1 Solirubrobacterales bacterium | reverse complement strand
GCCGGCTGCGCTCGCGCGGCTGATCGTCGTGCGCCTGGCCGAGCAGGCCGGCGGGACCTACGTTCCGCAGGCCGGCGAGCGCGTGCAGGAGATCCTTGCGCTGGGGGCGCGCGGCGGGCGCGCCGAGCTGCACGTGGGCGGGCTCGTGGGCGCGGTGATCGAGGACGGCGAGCTGCGCATGGTCAAGCTCGCGCCCCGAACGGCGCCCCCCGCAGAAGAGCCGCCGCACGAGGACTAGACTCCCTGGCGTGGCCACACCCGCGCGCCTGTCAAGCGAGCCCGGCCTGGGCGAGGTGCTTGTCAGCGCCGAGGATCTGCAACGGCGGGTCGCCGAGCTCGGCGAGGAGATCTCCCGCGACTACGCCGGGCGCTCGCTGCTGCTGGTGGGCGTGCTCAAGGGCGCGGTGTTCTTCCTCAGCGACCTGATGCGCTACATCGAGGTGCCGGTCGAGGTCGACTTCATGGCGGTGGCCTCCTACGGCTCGGCGACGGACTCCTCTGGTGTGGTGCGCATCCTCAAGGATCTCGACGCCGCGATCGAAGGGCGCGACGTGCTGATCGTGGAGGACATCGTCGACTCCGGACTGACGCTGCAGTACCTGATGCGCAATCTCGGCTCGCGCAACCCGCGCACGCTGGAGGTGTGCGCGCTCTTGACCAAGCCTGAGCGGCGCAAGGTCGATCTGCCGACCCGTTACGTCGGCTTTGAGATCGCCAACCGCTTCGTCGTCGGCTACGGCCTCGATTACGCTGAGCGCCACCGCAATCTGCCCTACGTGGCCGCGCTCGTGAACTAGTTCACGGCCCTGCGCACGCCGCCCGAGCGTCCTGCAACTGCCGGAAAGACGGGACGTTCATGGTACGCTGGGCCACCGGTGGACACGATTTCAGACGGTGCCAGGAGCCTCCGGATCTAAGTCATGAGCCGTTTCTTCAAGAGCGCCGCATTCCCGATCCTCATCGTCGTGGTGTTGGCTTTCCTCGCGGTTCGGCTCGTTGACCAGGGCTCGAACAACCACCGCAAGCACAGCTACCAGACGCTCGTCGGCAAAGAGCTTCCGGGCGGCGAAGTGTCCTCGGTCCAGTTCAAGAACAAGGGCAAAGCGCTCGAAGTCAAACTGCGCAACAAGGAAAGCTATGAAGTCGGCTTCATCGACCAGGCGGCGCCGGAACTGATCAAAGAACTGAAGACCGCCGGCGTCAGCTACAACGTCGAATCGGAAAAGAGCAGCGCGCTGCTCTCGCTGCTGACGTACATCATCCCGTTCGTCCTGTTCTTCGGCTTCTGGATCTTTTTGATGAACCAGGTGCAGGGTGGCGGCTCGAAAGTGATGTCCTTCGGCAAGTCGCGCGCCAAGCGCATGTCGGCTGACTCGCCGAAGATCACCTTCCGCGACGTCGCGGGCGTCGACGAGGCGGTAGAGGAGCTCCACGAGATCAAGGAATTCCTCGAGAACCCGAAGAAGTTCCAGGCGCTCGGCGCGCGCATTCCCACGGGCGTGCTGCTGTACGGGCCTCCAGGCACAGGCAAGACTCTGCTCGCGCGCGCCGTCGCCGGCGAGGCAGGCGTGCCCTTCTTCTCGATCTCCGGCTCGGACTTCGTCGAGATGTTCGTCGGCGTCGGCGCCTCACGCGTACGCGACCTGTTCGAGCAGGCCAAGCAGAACAGCCCCTGCATCATCTTCATGGACGAGATCGACGCCGTCGGACGCCACCGCGGCGCCGGCATGGGCGGAGGCCACGACGAGCGCGAGCAGACGCTCAACCAGCTGCTCGTCGAGATGGACGGCTTCGAGGCCAAGGACAACATCATCATGATCGCGGCCACCAACCGGCCCGACATCCTGGACCCGGCGCTGCTGCGCCCCGGCCGCTTCGACCGCCAGATCGCGGTCGACCGCCCTGACCGCAAGGGCCGCGCGAAGATCCTCGAGGTTCACACGCGCGGCAAGCCGCTGGCGAAGATCATCGACATCGACGCGCTCGCGGGACAGACGCCCGGCTTCACCGGCGCCGACCTGTCGAACCTGATCAACGAGGCGGCGCTGCTCTCGGCGCGCACCGGCAAGCGCGAGATCGGCCAGGATGAGCTCGAGGAGGGGATCATGCGCGTGATCGCCGGCCCCGAGAAGAAGACGCGCGTGATGAGCGAGAAAGAGCGGCTGATCACCGCCTACCACGAGATGGGCCACGCGCTCGTCGGACACTTCCTGGAGCACTCCGACCCGGTGCACAAGATCTCGGTGATCTCGCGCGGCCAGGCGCTCGGCTACACGATCTCGATGCCCCAGGAGGACCGCTTCCTGACGACCCGCGCGGAGCTCGAGGACACGATGGCGATGACGCTCGGCGGTCGCGCCGCCGAGGAGATCGTCTTCGGCGAGATCACCACGGGCGCCTCCAACGACATCGAGAAGGTGACCGCCACCGCGAAGCAGATGGTGATGCGCTTCGGCATGAGCGAGAAGCTCGGGCCGCGTGTGTTCGGGCGCGATCACGGCCAGCCCTTCCTCGGTCGCGAGTTCGCCACCGAGCCCGACTACTCCGACGAGATCGCCCGCGAGATCGACGACGAGGTCCGGCGCATCATCGAGGCGGCCCACCAGCGCGCGACGAGCATCCTCACCGAACATCAGCACGACCTCTCGAACATGTCCGAAACGCTCGTCAAGCGGGAGACGATCGAGAAGGAGGAGTTCCTCGCGCTGCTCGACGGCAAGAGCGAAGAGGAGGTGTTCGGGATCGAGGACGACACAACGCCCGAGCTGCCCGCCGCTCCGCCGCCGCTCGACCGCGCCGAGCGCGAAACGCCCCGCACGATCCCGCGCCCCGGGCTCGCCGGTGGCGCGGCAGAGCTGCGCGCCACGGACAAAGAGCGCCCCGAGCCGGCCTGAGCCGCTTCGCCGCGGCGGGGGCGCGTCTCGATCGCTCGTGTGCGCCCGCACGCCTTGATCACACCTCCTCGTCCGCCGCGTCATTCCGACCCCCGGGAGGCTGAGGGCAGATGAGCCGGTCGCGCCACCGCCTGATGGGGATCGTCAACGTGACCCCCGACTCCTTCTCCGACGGCGGACTGTTCCTCGATGCTGACGCCGCGCTCGCGCAGGCGATCAGGCTCGCGGGCGAAGGCGCGGACATCCTGGACGTCGGCGGGGAGTCCACACGTCCCGGCGCGGAGCCTGTGGCCCTCGAGGAGGAGCTGCGGCGCGTGCTGCCGGTGATAGCGGGCATCGCCTCTGCGCTGCCCGCCGGGCCGCAGATCTCGATAGACACGACGAAGGCAGCGGTCGCCCGCGCCGCTCTGGCGGCGGGCGCGACCCTCGTCAACGACGTCAGCGCCCTGCGTGCAGATCCGGAGATGGCCGCCACGGTCGCGGCGAGCGGCGCGGACTGCTGCCTCATGCACATGCGCGGCGAGCCGCGCATGATGCAGGAGGATCCGCGCTATGACGATGTCGTGGACGAGGTCAAGGCATTCCTGCAGGAGCGGCTCGAGCTCGCGGTGGGGGCCGGGATCGCCGTCGAGCGGATCATGCTCGACCCTGGCATCGGCTTCGGCAAGACCGAGGCGCACAACCTCGAGCTGCTCGACCGCCTCGATGAGCTGTGCACGCTCGGCGCGCCGATCGTGATCGGCACCTCGCGCAAGGCGTTCATCGGGCGCATCCTCGCGCGCGCCGCAGGGCGCGAGCAGCCGGTCGATGCCGCAGCGCGCCTGCCCGGGACGATCGCCACCAACGTGCTCGCCTACGCGCGCGGCGCGCGCGTCTTCCGCGTCCACGACGTCGCTCCCGTGCGCGATGCGCTCGCCGTGGCGGCTGCTACGTTGGGCGGGCGATGGACGAGGAGCCCGGGGAGGACCCCGACGAGCTAGACGACGAGGAGGGGCACGACCCCGACGAGTCGGGCGAGTCGGTCACGATCGAGATCAGCGGCCTCTCTCTCTATACGAATCACGGCGTCACCGAGGCCGAGCGCGAGGTCGGCCAGCGGCTGGTGCTCGACCTGCGTCTCGACATCGGCGAAACGGACGCCACGGTCACCGACGCGATCGAGGACACAGTCGACTACGCCGAGGTCTGCCAGCTCGTCGCGCTGATCGCACAGCAGCGCTCGCACAAGACGCTGGAGCGCCTGTGCAGCACGATCGCCGACCGCCTGCTCTCCGACTACGACCTCGAGGGAGTCTGGGTGAAGGCCGCAAAGCCCGAGCCTCCGATCGCGCTCAGCGTCGATGAGGTCTCGGTCGAGGTCTGGCGCGAAGCGAGCGGGTAGGCGCTCCCCGGCGCGAGGGGATAGCGTGTGTGGCCGATGGCGAGCACCGATCAGACTCACGCCACGGCAGCCACCTTCCGCTCGGCGGTCGAACGCTGGGACGTCGCCGCCATCGCTGAGCTGCTCGCGCCGGAGATCGTTTTCCACAGTCCCGTCACGTTCCACCCGTTCCTCGGCCGCGAGACCGTCGCAAAGCTCCTCACGCTCGTAGGGCAGACCTTCGAGAACTTCCGCTACACCGACGAGCTGCAGAGCGACGGAGCGCACGCGCTGATCTTCCGCGCGAGCATCGAGGGCAAGGAGCTCGAGGGAATCGATCTGCTGCGCGTCGACGAGGACGGGCTGATCGCGGACTTCACCGTCATGCTGCGACCGCTCTCGGGCCTCGTCCCGTTCGCGCAGGCGATGGGCGAGAAGGCCGCGCAGGCCGGCGTGCAGAGCACGCGCGCCTGACACCGGCGGGCGAGGAGGCACAGATGGGCACAGAGGCGGGCGAGATCGCGCTGCTCGGGCTCGGCTCGAACGTGGGCGAGCGCCGCGCGCACCTGCAGGATGCAGTGCACGCGCTGCACGGTGCGGGGCTAGAGGTGCTTGCGTGCTCCTCGGTGTATGACACCGACCCCGTCGGGGAGGTGCTCGACCAGCCGAGCTTCCTCAACGCCTGCCTGCTGGCACGCACCGCGCTCGGTCCACTGGAGCTGCTCGACCTCGTCAAGCGCCTCGAGCGCGAGCTCGGGCGCGAGCAGGCGACGCGCCGTCACGCGCCGCGCGCGATCGACATCGACATCCTGCTGCTCGGCGCGCAGGTGCTCGAGCACGAGCGCATGACGCTGCCGCACGAGCAGCTGCTCAGCCGCCGCTTCGTGTTGATCCCGGCGCTGGAGCTCGACTTCGAGCTATGCGCGCCCGATGGCCGGCGCCTCTCTGAGGCGCTCGCGGCTCTGCCCCCGTATGAGGGCGTGCGCTGGGCCGGGCCGCCGCTCACGCCGCCGGTGGCCTGAGCCGAGCGGGGACCGCGCCCGCTCAGTGCACGACGATCTTGCCGCGCATGCCTTCTTCGGCGTGAATCGTGCAGCGGTAGTTGAACGTCCCGCTGTGGGTGAAGCGGATCGTGTAGGAGCCGCTTTCCTGTGTGCGTGAGTGAGAGCTGTGAAAGGTCACGTTGTGTTCTGTCTGATCGCGCCATAGCCACGTCACCTTCTCGCCGCGTCTGATCGTCAGGGTGCCCGGGTGAAAGCGGAATTCCTTCAGCGTCACCGTGTGCGTCGTGGCCGCCTGCGCGCCGCCGAAAGCCGCGGCGGGCACGAGCACGGCGCTCGCCAGCGTGATGCCGGCCAGCAGGCTCAATCTCTTCCGGCTCATTGCGCTCTCCTTGAATTGCGGTCTCGAATGCGCGTCGCGTGCGGGCGCCTCTCAAAGCAACAGACGCCGCTGTGGAGCGATCCTTCCCCGTGCTCTGCACCTCAGGCCGGCGATCCACGGTCGTCCCAGCTCGCCAGACGCAGCAACGTGGCACTGCTGAGGCCGCGGCCGGCCACGATGCACAGATGCCCGTCGCGCAACCATGTGACGACTCGCGCCCCGCCAGAGGTGCTCAGCCAGTAGGAGGTGCCCCCGCGCCGGCTCTTGCGTCCCCCATCGATGTGCGGCGCAGGTGTGCCCGCGACGATCGCATAGCCGATGCGCTGGCCGCTTGAGTCGCTGTAGAAGACGGTCTTGAGCGTGCGCCCGTCGAGCCTGTCGCTGCGCGAGCCGGTCGAGCGCCAGCCAAAGCGCTCGCTCCAGTATGGGAAGGGGATCCCATCGACGGTTGCGGTCAGCTGCGCGCGGCGCAGCTTGCTCTCATGGGGCGCAGCGGCACTCGTCGGATGCAGCGCAAGCGCGGTGGCGCTCTGCAGGCTGAACGAGCCCGAGCCGCCCGAGCCGGCACCGAGCACGAGCACCACCACGAGCGCCGCGACGGCCACGAGCGCGCTCACCGCGCCGAGGCGCAGGCCCAGCGTGCGTGTGTCGCTTCCGGTCCGCGCATGGTGTGCGATCAGCGCTTCGGTGCGGCGATGCAGCCGCTCGGGCGCTGGCTCCTCGATCGAGTGGATGAGCTCGATCAGCTCGGATTCGTTGCTCACAGGTCGTTGGCTCATGGGGATCCCTCACTGGAGAGGACTCCACTGCCGCCATTCTCTTCCCGGCGAATGGGAGCGCGCGAGCCCGCCCGCTCCGATGGCGAGCGCCCCGCGCGCGCGGAGATCGCTGGCTCGGCAGGCTCCGCCTCGCTCGGCGGCTCGCTCTCCTCGATCGTGAGCTGGCGCGTGATCTGCTTGCGCGCCCGATACAGGCGCGTCGTGAGCGTTGCCTCGCGCACGCGCAGAGCGCGCGAGGCCTCGCGGTAGGAGAGCCCGAGCACGTCCACCGCCACGAGCGCCAGGCGGAAGTCCTCGGGCAGCGCGGCGATCGTCGCGTAGAGCTCCTGCATCTCGAGCGCCCGCTCGGGACGGCCGGTCGGTCGCGGGTCGGCCGCGACGACGTCCTCCAGCGTGGCCACCGTGTGCGGCCGTCGCGAAGCCGTGCGCCTCGAGGTCAGGAAGGTGTTGCGCAGTACCCGCATCAGGTAGTAGAGGTCATCGTCGCCGTGGATCACGCGCGGTCGCGAGAGCACGCGGGCAAAGGTCTCCTGAACCAGATCCTCAGCGTCCTCACGCGAGCCGCACAGCGCCCACGCGGCGCGATAGAGGCGGTCGACGTGCTTGGTCAGAGACTGCGGATCGAGAGTGCGCATGACGTTGGCGAGTAGGGCGCATGCATCGCATACGCGCTCTCCCGCAATCCGACTGTAGCGGCGGGAAGGATCGAGGACGCCAGGCGTCCTCACTCATAGGCGGCGGGTGCTGCGCGCTGCAGGCGCGTCTTGCTCGCGGTTTGGCGGCGATCGGGAAGAGGACGAGGCGATGAGACTGCGCAGGCGATTTGCAGTGGGTGTGGTTGCGGTGCTCGGCGCCGCGACGGCGGTGCTGCCGGCGCTGGCCGGGTCGGAAACGATCCCAGCGATCGAAGCGGTCAACGTCGCTGAAGGCATCTACGGCGGACACCACTGGTCCCCTGCGCAGGTGAGCGTGGGCGTTGGTGGCACGGTCTCCCTGAGCAATCCCAGCGAAGTCAAACACGGCGTCTACTGGGTCGGCGCTCCCGTGAGCCCGAGCTGCACCGCCGGCGTTCCCGTGGGCGTCAGCGCTGCCGCCTCGGGAGTCAAATGGAGCGGCACCTGCACGTTTGCCACGGCTGGCACCTACACCTTCTACTGCACCGTTCACGGCGCAGCGATGACGGCCAGGGTCACGGTCGGCGAAGCAGGGACGAGCACCCCCACGGCCACCACACCGACCTCGCCGGTGACGAGCACCGCGCCCCCGAGCACCTACCCGCCTCCAGGTGAAGTCTCCACGCCCCCGAGTCATGTCCCGAGCATGAGCGGCTCGCCTCTGAGTGGCGCCGCCCCCGGCGCGGTCCACTTCGCGCCAGGCCCGCACGCGGGAACGATCAAGGGCTCGATCGGCCTCTCCACGGTCGCCATCGGGGGGCGTCTCGAGGTCGATCTGCTGGTCAGGCACGGCTCAAAGCTCGTGCGCGTCGGTCGTGTCCTACGCTCGCACCTGCGGGCTGGGAAGCTTGCCTTCGTGCTCCCCCTCGATGCGGGCGCGGCGCTCACGCTCCGCTCCCGTCGCCGGCTCGCGGTGACGGTGAGGTTGGCGCTCGTCCCTCTTCACGGCGCCACCCTCAGGATCACCCGCAATCTAGTGCTGCGTCGCTGAGGCGCCGCGGCGCTCAGGAGCGGGCCGCAGATGCGAGCCAATCGCTCGGCAGCGCGCCGGGCGGGACCTCGCCGACCATCGGCGGGAAGTAGTCCGCGAGCCGAGCCGCCGGGTGTGCGTCGATCAGCGGGCGCACGTCGCCGATGCTCAGCAGCAGGCGGATCGTGCTGCCGATCTGCAGATCCGCGGCGTTGGGACGCTCGCCGCCCAGGAGGCCCTCGGCGATCCATCCGTCGATCCGCTCGAGCTGGTTCGGCAGCGCGGCGAGGTCGGCGCGGGCGTTCTCGTCACGCGCCTTGTTCTTGATCGCCATCACTTTCGCCGTCAGCGGCAGCGCCGGGCGCAGCATCGCGCGGGGCAGCGGCAGGCGCGCGTCGGCGGCATAGCTCTCCATCGCAGCGGCGTTGCGCAGGAAGGCCGCGTCGATCAGGCGGCGGGGGACGCTCTGCAGGACCTCATCGCCCCAGCGCTCGGCCTCCAGCACCTTTGCGTAGGCGGCCTCGCCGGGCGCCGGCAGCAGCGCCGGCTCGGGCACGAGCTGATCGAGGCGGCGCAGGATCGCACGCGACCCCACGAGCCGCTCGCCCTGGATCCGCAGACCGGGCACGGTCGAGCCGCCGTAGAGGAGCGGCCCGGCGAGCAGCTGGGTCATCGGCAGCAGATCGACGCGCTTGAAGTCGATGCCCTTCAGGCGCAAAGCCGCTTCGACGGTCGCGCACGGATGCGAGCCGGGCAGCACGTACAGCTTGGGAGAGCTCGTCGCCATCGCACCGCGAGCATAATGGTCGCCGATGCTCCTCGTCGTAGATGTCGGAAACACCCAGACCCACTTCGGGGCCTATCGCGGCGAGGAGCTGATCGAGCACTGGCGCTTTGCGACCGTGCGCTCCTCGACCGCCGATGAGCTCGGGGCGGCGCTGCACAACCTGCTCGAGCTGCGGGGCTACGGCTTCTCCGACCTCGGCGCCTCGATCGTCTCATCCACGGTGCCCCAGCTCGAGCCCGAGTGGCTCGCGATGGCGAGCCGCTACCTCGGCCACGAGATGCACGCTGTCGGTCCCGGCACGAAGACGGGGATGGCGATCCGCTACGACAATCCGCGCGAGATCGGCGCCGACAGGCTCGTCAACGCCGTCGCCATCCGTGAGCGCTTCGGGAACCTCGCGGTGTGCGTGGACTTCGGCACAGCGACGACCTTCGACGTCGTCTCCCGTGACGGCGATTACGTCGGCGGCGCGCTGATGACCGGCATCGAGATCTCCCTCGAAGCGCTCTCCGAGCGGGGAGCGCGCCTGCCCAAGGTCGACCTCGCGCCGCCGCGAAGCGTGATCGGCAAGAACACGATCGACGCGATCCGCTCGGGTGTGGTGTTCGGCTATGCCGGCGCGATCGACGCGATCTTGCGGCGTCTCTATGTCGAGTTGGGCGAGCGCACCGCCGTGATCGCCACCGGTGGCCTCGCGCGACTGGTGGTGCCCTACACCGAGGAGATCGAGGAGGTCGACGACCTGCTCACGCTGACCGGGTTGCGCCTGCTGCACGAGCGCAACATCTAGGCGCGTGCCCATAATGAGCGCCGTGGCCCCGGCTTCGCTCACAGATCCGTGGACGCTCGGCTCGCTGCGCGTGCCAAATCGCGTGCTGCTGGCGCCGCTGGCGGGGATCGGCAACTGGTTCGTGCGCCTGCAGGCCAAGCGCTACGGAGCGGGCATGGCCGTTTCGGAGATGGTCTCCTCGCACGCGATCCATCACGGCAACGCGAAGACCTGCAACGAGATGCTGCGCATCGATCCGGCCGAGCGCGAGCACGGGCCGGTCTCGATCCAGCTGTTTGGCGAGGACCCGGCGATCATGCGCTCCGCCGCCGCGCACGTGGCGGCGCTCGGGGCGGACGCGATCGACATCAACATGGGCTGCCCCGTGCCCAAGGTGCAGAAGACCGGCGCCGGCGCGGCGCTTCTGGGCGATCCCGATCGCGCTGTGGCGGTGGCCAGAGCCGCGGTCGAGGGCGCGGGCGGCCTCGGCGGAATCCCGGTCACCGTCAAGCTTCGCTCCGGCCTGCGCGCGGGCGATGAGAGCGGCTTCGCGGTCGCGCATCGCCTGGTCGAGGAGGCCGGCGTCGCGGCGATCGCCTTTCACCCGCGCTCGGCGGCTGTGCACCACAAGGGCACTCCCGACTATGCGCTAGCCGCACGCCTGGTCGCCTCGTTGCCCGCACCGGTGATCCTGACCGGCGGGCTCGCCGACGCCGCGCACGTCCGCACGGTCTTCGTCGAGACAGGAGCCAGCGCGGTGATGCTCGCCCGCGGCGCGCTCGGCAACCCGTGGCTGTTCGCGGAGCTGGTGGGAGCTCGCGAGCGCCCTCCCTCGCCGGATGAGGTGATGCGCGAGCTCGACTGGACGATCGACAGGGCAGTCGAGCATCTCGGCGAGGAGCGCGCCGGGCGCTACCTGCGCAAGTTCTACCCGTGGTATGTGGCGCGCCTGCAATTGGAGGCCCCGCTTGCCCGGCGGCTGGCGGAATCGCTGCAGAGCACCGCCGGTGTGGGCGCTGCCCGGGAGATACTGGGCCACTCCCAAGAGCTGCTGCCAGCCTCGCGCTGAGGCCTCGCAACGGCCCTCGCGGGCCCCGCTATACTGCTGCGCTCGCTGCCGCCCTCCGGTCGATGACATCCCCGCTGCGAGCGGGGTTTTGTGTGTTGCAGACCGGAACCTCCAACCGTGGAATCGAGTCCCGCCCGCACATGCCGAAGGACGTCATCCTCACCCCTGAAGGTCTGAAGAAGCTCAAGGACGAGCTCGAGCTGCTCTCGACCGAGAAGCGTCGTGAGGTGGCTCAGCGCATCAAGGAGGCACGTGAGTTCGGAGACATCTCCGAGAACTCCGAGTACGACGACGCCAAGAACGAGCAGGCGATGGTCGAGAGCCGCATCGCCCAGCTACAGGAGAAGGTGCGCATGGCCACGGTGATCCAGGCCAAGGACCTCTCGACGGACGTGGTCCAGGTCGGCTCGGTCGTCCACGTCAAGGACGAGAAGACGGGCAAGTCCGTCAAATACACGATCGTCGGCTCGGCCGAGGCCAAGCCCGACGAATACAAGCTCTCCAACGAGTCTCCCGTGGGTCGTGCCCTGTTGGGCCACAAACGCAACGACACGGTCGCCGTGAAGGTGCCGCGGGGCCCGGCGCGCAAGCTCAAGATCACCAAGATCGACGTCGGCCTCGAGTAGGCTCGCCGCGATGAGCGGAGCCGAGGAGCAGCCGCAGGGCGACGGGCATGGTCGCCACGGACTGCAGGAGCTGATCGCCGAGCGCCGCGAGAAGGCCGAGCGCCTGCGCGCGGCCGATCCGGGGGCGTTTCCCTACGCATTCAGAGACACCGAGGCGATCGAGTCGATCCTCGCCGCCTACGAGCATCTTGAAAGCGGCGAGGAAACCGACAAGCGCCACCGCGTCGCCGGGCGCATCGCCGCGCGTCGCGAGGCGGGTAAGACCGCTTTCCTGGACCTGATCGACCGCTCGGGCAAGCTGCAGCTGCACGCCCGCGTCGATGTGCTCGGTCCCGAGGCCTTCGAGCGCCTGACCTCGCTCGACGTCGGCGATCTGATCGGCGTCGACGGCGCCGCGCTGCGCAGCCGGCGCGGTGAGATCTCGCTGCGGGTCGACGGCTTCGAGATCCTGGCGAAGGCGCTGCGCCCGCCGCCCGATCGCCACAGCGGTCTCAGCGATGTCCAGACTCGTTATCGCCGCCGCGAGCTGGATCTGATGGCCAGCGAGTCGGCGCGCAAGCTCTTCGTGGACCGCGCGAAGATCATCTCAGCGGTGCGCTCCTATCTCGACGGAGCAGGCTTCCTCGAGGTCGAGACGCCGGTGCTGCAGCCGCTCTACGGCGGTGCGCTGGCGCGGCCGTTCACCACCCACCACAACGAGCTCGATCGCACGCTCTACCTGCGGATCGCGACCGAGCTCTACCTCAAGCGCCTGCTCGTCGGGGGTCTGGAGCGCGTGTACGAGCTCGGCAAGGACTTCCGCAACGAGGGCGTCTCCTCCAAGCACAATCCGGAGTTCACGATGGTCGAGTTCTATGAGGCATACGCCGATTACGACGACGTGGCTCGGCGCCTGGAAGCGCTCGTTCGCCTCGCGGCGGAGTCGATCGGCTATGACGGCGAGCTGGACTTCCAGGGCGAGTGGCGGCAGGTCACCTTCGCCGGTGCGATCGCCGAGGCCACCGGCATCGAGGTGCTCGCGGTGCGGGGCGATGAGGAGCTGCGCGCGGCCATCCTCGAGCGCGGCCTGAAGGTCCAGACCGAGGACGCCGGCTGGGCGCAGATGGCCGACGAGCTGCTCTCGAAGTTCGTCGAGCCGGGTCTCGTGCAGCCGACGTTCGTGCGCGACTACCCCGTCGAGATCTCGCCATTCTCGCGCGAGCACCGCAGCGAGGAGGGCCTGGTCGAGCGCTGGGAGGCGTTCGCGGGCGGCATGGAGATCGCCAACGCCTTCAGCGAGCTGATCGACCCCGACGTGCAGCGAGAGCGCTTCGAGGCCCAGAAGCGCCTGGCGGAGCTCGGCGAGGAGGAGTCCCAGCCCTATGACGAGCTGTTCGTGCAGGCGCTCGAGCAGGGCATGCCGCCCGCCGGCGGCGTCGGCCTCGGCATCGATCGCCTGGTGATGCTGCTGACCGGCGCGGAGTCGATCCGCGAGGTCGTGCTGTTCCCCGCGATGCGCGAATGATCCACGGGCCAGCGCTCCTCGCATACCTCATCAAGGTGCGCCGCTCGGCTGCCGATGACCCCGATAGAGCAAGGGGGGCGATTGGTAGACTGGCTCCCAGAGGCGTTACTTGGACCACAAAGCTCCTTGAGGCACCGTCCTAGCAGGAAGGAATCACACAATGTTCGAGCGATTCACCGAACGGGCCCGGCAAGTGGTCGTCCTTGCGCAGGAGGAGGCGCGGACCCTCAAGCACAACTACATCGGTACCGAGCACATCCTGCTGGGACTGCTTCGTGAGGAGGAGGGCCTCGCCGCGCGAGTGCTCGAGAGCCTTGACATCACCGTCGAGCGTGTGCGCGCGCAGGTCGTGCGCATCGTCGGCTCCGGTGAGGAGGTCACCTCCGGGCAGATCCCGTTCACGCCGCGCGCCAAGAAGGTGCTCGAGCTGGCCCTGCGCGAGGCGCTGAGCCTCGGCCACAACTACATCGGCACCGAGCACATCCTGCTCGGCCTCGTGCGCGAGAACGAGGGCGTCGCTGCTCGCATCCTGCTCGACTTCGACGCAGACTCCGAGAAGATCCGCAACGAGGTCATCCGCATGCTCTCCGGTCCCGGCGGTCGCCGCCAGGGCCAGTCCAGCGGCTCGGGCTCAGGCGCCCAGGGCGCGCCCGGCGAGGGCAAGAAGTCCTCGAAGCTGCTCGACCAGTTCGGGCGCAACCTGACCAAGCTCGCCGCCGAGGGCAAGCTCGACCCCTGCGTGGGACGCGAGACCGAGATCGAGCGGATCATGCAGATCCTCTCGCGCCGCACGAAGAACAACCCCGTGCTGGTGGGCGAGCCGGGCGTCGGCAAGACCGCCGTCGTCGAGGGCCTCGCCCAGCGCATCACGAGCTCCGAGGTGCCCGAGCTGCTGAAGAACAAGCAGATCTACACGCTCGACCTGGCGGCGCTCGTCGCCGGCTCGAAGTACCGCGGCGAGTTCGAGGAGCGCCTGAAGAAGGTGATGAAGGAGATCACCCAGCGCGGCGACATCATCCTGTTCATCGACGAGCTCCACAACCTCGTCGGCGCCGGCGCCGCCGAGGGTGCGATCGACGCGGCCTCGATCCTCAAGCCCGCGCTCGCCCGCGGTGAGCTGCAGACGATCGGCGCGACCACCCTCGACGAGTACCGCAAGTACCTCGAGCGCGACTCCGCCCTGGAGCGCCGCTTCCAGAAGATCACCGTGGATGAGCCCACGATCGACCAGACCGTGGAGATCCTGCGCGGCCTGCGCGACCGCTACGAGTCCCACCACAAGGTGCAGATCACCGACGAGGCGCTGCGCGCCGCCGGTGAACTCGCCAGCCGCTACATCTCCGACCGCTTCCTGCCGGACAAGGCGATCGATCTGATCGACGAGGCGGCGTCGCGGATGCGCATCAAGTCGATGACCTCGCCGCCCGCCAACCGCGAGCTGGAGGCCGAAGTCGAGACGACGCGGCGCGAGAAGGAGGCCGCGATCGAGGCGCAGGAGTTCGAGAAGGCTGCCGCTCTGCGCGACAAGGAGCGCAAGCTGACGAACAAGAAACGCGAGCTCGAGCAGGCATGGGAAGCGGGCGAGACGGGCGAGCGTCCCTCGATCGGCGAGGAGGAGATCGCCGACATCGTCTCGATGTGGACCGGCATCCCCGTGTTCAAGCTGACAGAGGCCGAGACGCAGAAGCTGATGCGCATGGAGGACGAACTGCACAAGCGCGTGATCGGCCAGCACCCAGCGATCGAGGTCATCTCCAAGGCGATCAGGCGCTCGCGCGCCGGCCTGAAGGACCCCAAGCGCCCGACCGGCTCGTTCATCTTCCTCGGTCCCTCCGGCGTCGGCAAGACCGAGCTCGCGCGCACGCTGGCTGAGTTCCTGTTCGGCGACGACGACGCGCTGATCCGCATCGACATGTCCGAGTACATGGAGAAGCACGCGGTCTCAAGGCTCGTGGGCTCGCCTCCCGGCTACATCGGCTACGACGAGGGCGGCCAGCTGACCGAGGCGATTCGCCGCAAGCCCTACAGCGTGCTGCTGCTCGACGAGATCGAGAAGGCGCACCCCGACGTGTTCAACATCCTGCTGCAGATCCTCGAGGACGGGCGCCTGACCGACGCGCAGGGCCGCACCGTGGACTTCCGTCACGCGATCGTGATCATGACCTCGAACATCGGCGCCGCTGAGATCGCGCGCAACACGCCGCTCGGCTTCGCGGTCTCCGACGACGAGACGGGGATCACCTACGACGACATGAAGAACCGCATCATGGGCGAGCTCAAGAAAGTCTTCCGTCCGGAGTTCCTCAACCGCATCGACGACGTGATCGTCTTCCACAAGCTGCAGAAGGAGGAGATCAAGCAGATCGTCGAGCTGCTGCTGCTGCGCATCCGCGAGTCGATGGCCGAGCGCGAGCTTCAGCTCGAGCTGACCGAGCCCGCCAAGGATCTGCTCGTCGAAAAGGGCTGGGACCCTGCGATGGGAGCCAGGCCGCTGCGCCGGGCGATCCAGCGCTACATCGAGGACCCGCTGGCCGACTTCGTGCTGCGCGAGCAGCTGACACCGGGAGCGACTGTTGTCGTCGACCCCGACGCCGACACCGAGGGCGAGGTCAAACTCTCGATCGTCAACCCGAAGAAGCAGAAGACGCCCGTCGCAGTCGGCGCCGAAGGCGCCGCCGTGGAGGAGCTCACCGAGGGCGAGCCGCCCGCGGAGAGCGTCCCGTCGGCCGACGAGGAGCACTAGCCGCGCGCCTTGGCCAGCCGTCCCCCCCGCCACGTAGGCTGGGTCGATGGCTCGCAGCACGATCCACGTCTGCTCCCAGTGCGGCTTCTCCTCGGCGCAGTGGCACGGTCAGTGCCCGGGCTGTGAGGCCTGGAACACGCTGATCGAGGAGAGCGTGCGCCCCGCACCGCGGGGCGGGCGCGCAGGCGCCAAGGGCCGCCGCGCGCCCGGGGACCCTGACGGACAGGGACACTCGGCCAAGGTCGTGCCGCTGCCGCTGCGCGAGGTCGGCGCGGCCGCGGTCAAGCGCATGTCCACGGGCATCGGCGAGCTCGACCGCGTGCTCGGCGGCGGGCTCGTGCCGGGCTCGCTGGTGCTGCTCGGCGGCTCGCCGGGGATCGGCAAGTCGACGCTCACGAACATGGTCCTCGGCCACCTCGAGCAGGCCGGGCATCGCACGCTCTACGTCAGCGGCGAGGAGTCCGCCGAGCAGGTGCGCCTGCGCGCGGAGCGGCTCGCTCCCGGCGCGCTACAGGTGCCGATCCTCGCCGAGACCGACCTCGACACGGTGCTGGACACGCTCGCCGCCGAGGCGCCCGAGGCGTGCGTGATCGACTCCGTGCAGACGCTCGGAGCCGCGGAGCTCTCCGGCACGCCGGGCTCGGTCGGGCAGGTGCGCGAGGTCGCCGGGCGGATCATGCAGCTGGCCAAGGCCCGCGGGATCGCTGTGATTCTCGTCGGGCACGTGACCAAGGACGGGGCGCTCGCGGGCCCGCGCGTGCTCGAGCACCTGGTCGACTGCGTATTGCAGTTCGAAGGCGAGCGCGAGCGCCCCTACCGAGAGCTGCGCGCGCTGAAGAACCGCTTCGGCTCGACCAACGAGGCCGGCCTGTTCGAGATGCGCCAGGGTGGCCTCGTGGAGGTGCTCGACGCCTCCGCGCGCTTCGTCGCCGAGGCCACGCGAGCACCCGGCAGCGTCGTGCTGGCCGCGATGGAGGGCTCGCGTCCGCTGCTCGTGGAGGTGCAGGCGCTGGTGGCGCCATCAGAGCTGGAACAGCCACGCCGCGTCGTCTCGGGGCTCGATCGCAACCGCCTGGCGCTCGTGCTGGCGATCCTCGGCCGCCACGGCAACGTCAAGACGGGCGGCTCCGACGTGTTCGTGAACGTCGTCGGCGGCGTGCGCGTGGACGAGCCGGGCTGCGACCTCGCGGTCGCGCTGGCGGTCGCCAGCGCGAGTCGTGGCGTGGCGCTCACAGGCACGCCACGGGGCTGCTTCGGCGAGCTTGGCCTGACGGGCGAGCTGCGTTGGGTGGGGCACCCCGAGCGCCGCCTCGAAGAGGCCGCCAAGCACGGTCTCGAGCGCGTGATCGCGCCGGCTGGCAGCGGTGGCGCAGCCTGCGAGGCGCTGACGCTGAGACACGCCCTGGCG
>JACDGG010000243.1 GCA_013815355.1 Solirubrobacterales bacterium | reverse complement strand
GGCCGGGGGGCAGCGGAGGGCGCGGTGGCCCATTAGGCTCCGGGGCTCGAACCGAAGAACGCGAGCGGAGGGTTTCATGGCGCAGCAGATCGAGAAGGTGGGAGTGCTCGGCGCAGGGCTGATGGGTCACGGGATCGCCCAGGTGGCCGCGCAGGCGGGCTATCAGGTGGTGCTGCGCGACCTCGACGAGGCGACCCTGCAGAAGGGGATCGCGAAGATCGAGAAGCAGCTGGCGCGGGCGGTCGAGAAGGGCAAGCTCGACGAGACCGAGTCCGGCGAGATCCGCGCGCGCCTGCAGGGCACCGTCCACTACCGCGACCTGGCCGACTGCGACCTCGTGATCGAGGCGATCACCGAGAACCTGGCGCTGAAGCTCGAGATGTGGCGCGAGGTCGATGAGATCGTCAAGTCCGAGGCGGTCTTCGCGACGAACACCTCCTCGCTGTCGGTGATCGACCAGGCCGCCTGCACGAGCAGGCCCACGCAGTTCGTGGGCCTTCACTACTTCAACCCAGCGCAGGTGATGAAGCTCGTCGAGGTGATCCGCTGCGTCACGACCTCCGAGGAGGCATTCGCCACGGCGCTTGGATTCGCACGCTCCGAGCACAAGCTCGCGATCCCGACGAAGGACAAGGCCGGGTTCATCGTCAACCGCCTGCTCGTGCCCTACATGCTCGATGCGATTCGCGCCTACGAAGAGGGCGTGGGCTCGGTCGATGAGATCGACGAGGCGATGAAGGCCGGCGCCGGGCACCCGATGGGGCCGTTGACGCTCGCGGACTTCGTCGGGCTGGACACACTCGGCTCGATCTGCGACGTGCTCTTCGAGGAGTTCCGCGAGCGGCGCTTCGCGCGCCCGCCGACGCTTCGCAAGATGCTCGCCGCGGGCTGGTTCGGGCGCAAGTCGGGCATGGGCTTCTACGACTACTCCGGCGAGGCCCCGCAGCCGAACCCCGCGGTTTAGGGCGCTGTGAGCGACTCCTCACGCCAGCGCGTCGCCGACGCCGACCGCGAGCAGCTCGCCGGAGAGCTGCGCGAGCACATGCTCGCGGGGCGCCTCGACGCCGAGGAGTTCGAGCAGCGCCTGGAGCGCGCCTACAAGGCGACGACGCGGGGCGATCTCGAAGCGCTCACCGAGGATCTGCCGCTGAGCCCGGTGGCGCTGCACGTGGAGATCGTCAAGCGCAAAGAGCATCTGCAGCGCCGACTCATCCAGGAGGGCGGCGGAGCGGTGGCGATCTCGGCGCTGTGCGTGGCGATCTGGCTGAGCAGCGGCGCCGAGGGGAGCTTCTGGCCCGGCTACGTGATCTTCTTCAGCCTGCTGCCGCTGCTCCGTAACGCCTGGCGTCTGTTCGGCCCGGCCCCGGACCTGGAGGCAGTCGAACGCCACCTCGACCGCCGTCGCGAGCACGGCCGCCATCGCCACGGTCCGCCTCGCCCGCCGCGTCCACCGCGCCCGCCGGGATTGCCGCGATGAGCGAGCTCGGCGACGCGCTCGCGCGCGGCCTCAGCGGCGGCCCCGAGCGCCACCATGAGAAGTCACGCGAGCAGAGCAAGCTGGCGGTGCGCGAGCGCGTGGCGCTGCTGCTCGACGAGGGCTCTTTCGCCGAGGAGGCTTTGCTGGCCAACTGGGATCAGGATGGCCTCGGCGCCGACGGTGTCGTCACGGGAGTGGGGGAGATCGAGGGGCGCGCGGTGGCGCTGATGGCCAACGACCCGACCGTCAAGGCCGGCTCCTGGGGGCCCAAGACCGTCGAGAAGATCCTGCGCATCCAGGAGCGCGCACTGGCGCTGGAGATCCCGATGGTCTACCTCGTGGACTCCGCGGGGGCGCGCATCACCGAGCAGGTGCAGATGTTCCCCGGGCGCCGCGGCGCGGGCAGGATCTTCCACAATCAGGTCAAGCTCTCGGGTGTCGTGCCGCAGGTGTGCGTGCTGTTCGGCCCGAGCGCGGCAGGCGGCGCCTACATTCCGGCGTTCTGTGACATCGTGATCATGCGCGACGGCAATGCCTCGATGTACCTGGGCTCGCCGCGCATGGCCGAGATGGTGATCGGCGAGAAGGTCAGCCTCGAGGAGATGGGCGGCGCGCGCATGCACACAGGTGTCTCCGGCTGTGGGCATCAGCTCGTCAAGAGCGACGAGGAGGGCATCGAGACCGCGCGGCGCTACCTCTCCTATCTGCCCACGAGCTGGCTGGCGCAGCCGCCCGTCGCGGACGCGAAGGCGCCTGCGGCGCAGCCCGGCGGCGCCTCGATCGCCGAGCTGATCCCCGACGATGAGAACAAGCCATTTGACATCAAGGCGCTGATCGCGGCGGTCGTCGATGAGGGTTCGCTGATGGAGATCCACCCGCGCTGGGCGAAGGAGCTCGTCGTCGGCTTCGCCCGCCTGCAGGGCGCGGTGGTCGGGATCGTGGCCAACCAGCCCAAGCACAAGGGCGGGGTGCTGTTCTCCGACTCTGCCGATAAGGCGGCGCGCTTCATCTGGTGCTGCAACGCGTTCAACGTGCCGCTGCTGTTCCTGGCGGACGTGCCCGGCTTCATGATCGGCACGCAGGTCGAGCGCGACGGCATCATCCGCCACGGCGCGAAGATGATCAGCGCCGTCAGCGAGGCGACGGTGCCGAAGATCTCGGTGATCGTGCGCAAGGCCTACGGCGCGGGGCTCTATGCGATGGCCGGCCCGGCCTTCGACCCTGACTGCTGCATTGCGCTGCCGGGCGCCTCGATCGCGGTGATGGGCCCACAGGCGGCGATCAACGCGGTCTACTTCAACCAGCTGCAGGCGATCGAGGACGAGGCCGAGCGCGCCGCGAAGGTCGAGCAGCTGCGCGGCGAGTACTCAGCCGACATCGACATCCTGCACCTCGCCTCAGAGCTCGTGATCGACGCGGTGATCGAGCCCGAGGCGCTGCGCGGCGAGCTGATCGCGCGCTTCGGACACGCGAGCTCCAAGCGGCGCGACTGGCCCGCCAAGCGCAACGCGGTTACGCCGGTTTAGGCAGCGAGGCCGGCGGCGCGCGTGTGCTCGTCCTGGAAGGGCGGGTAGGTCTACGCCCGGCGGCGCCTTGCAATAGATTGGCGGCAATGGACGCGGTCGAGATCGCCTACGCCGGAATCGCGCGCCACGCGCAGCTGATCGCCGACGGCACGATCTCCTCGGCCGAGCTTGTGGAGATCTATCTCGAGCGGATCGCACGCCTGGACGGGTCTCTCAACGCATTCCGCGTGGTCCTGGCTGAGCGCGCGCGCCTGGAGGCGGTCCAGGCCGACGCGCGTCGGGGCGCCGGCGGCGAGCGGCCGCTGCTCGGAGTTCCGATCGCGGTCAAGGACGACATCGACGTCGCCGGCGAGGTGACCGCCTACGGCACGAACGCACACGGCGAGGCCAAGAGCGCCGACGCCGAGGTTGTGAGGCGCCTGCGGGAGGCCGGCGCGATCGTGATCGGCAAGACGAATGTGCCGGAGCTGACGCTGTGGCCGTTCACCGAGACGGCGACCTACGGCGCGACACGCAACCCCTGGGACCTGCAGCGCGCGCCGGGCGGCTCGAGTGGCGGCAGCGCGGCGGCGGTGGCGGCCGGGCTCGTGGGTGCCGCGCTCGGC
>JACDGG010000242.1 GCA_013815355.1 Solirubrobacterales bacterium | reverse complement strand
TACCGAGCGCGCTGCGGAGGATGGCCCTGAGGGGCGCCCAGCGCCGGCTCGTCTACGGCGATCCTTCGCCGCCCGATGAGGCTCTGATGGCAGAGCTGCGCCGCCGCTTCAAGGGGGAGGTCGAGGCGCTCGGCACCTACCTGGATCGCGACCTCGTTAGGCTCTGGGGCTATGACGGCGTCGGCTGAAACCCAGGCCGCCGCCGTGGCGCGGGGCGGACGGATGCCCGATTTCTTCATCGTCGGGCAGCCCAAGAGCGGCACCACGGCGCTATATGAGATGCTCGCCGCCGACCCGCAGATCCACATGCCGCTGAAGGAGCCGTGGTTCTTCGCGCGCGACCTGCGCCGCCAGAGCGGCGACGGCCTGCCGGAGACGCTCGAGCAGTATCTGGACCTGTTCGTGGGCGCCAGCCCCGAGCAGAGCGTGGGCGAGGCGACGCTCGCCTACCTGCGCTCGAGCACGGCGGCCGCCAGCATCGCCGAGCTTGCGCCGCAGGCGCGGATCATCGCGATCCTGCGCGAGCCCGCGAGCTTCGTGCGCTCGCTGCACATGCAGTTCCTGCAGTCGCACATCGAGACCGAGAAGGACCTCGCAAAGGCGATCGCGCTGGAAGATGACAGGCGCGCGGGGCGCAGGCTGGCGAGCGCCGAGCACCACGCCGACACGGTCCTCTACGGCGAGCGCGTGCGCTACGTCGAGCAGCTGAAGCGCTTCTACGACGTGTTTGCACCGGAGCAGGTGCTCGTCCTGATCTACGACGACTTTCGCGCCGACAACGAGGCGACCGTGGGCGGTGTGCTGCGCTTTCTGGAGCTCGACGACACCGGGCCCGTCGAGTTGCGCGAGGCCAACCCGACGGTGCGCGTGCGCTCACCGCGCCTCAACGAGACGGTGCGTGCCGTTTCGGTCGGCTCCGGCCCGCTGGCGCGGGCGGTCAAGCTCGCCGTGAAGGCGATCATGCCCCGCCGTCTGCGCGCCCGGGCGCTTCAGACGACGCATCAGAAGGTCCTCTACGGCGCTCCGCAGCCGCCCGACGAGGCACTGATGCTCGACCTGCGCCGCCGCTTCAAGGGGGAGGTGGTGGCGCTCAGCGAGTACCTCGGCCGCGACCTCGTCACGGAGTGGGGCTATGACCGCCTCGGCTGAGCCGCCGGCGCTGGGGCTCAACTCCGCCACACCGCTCGACGCGGCCTGGCGCGCCCGTGCCGAGCAGGCCCAGGATCGCGTGCTTCCCCGCGGGAGCGCCGTCGTGACGTGCTCGGCGCCGATCGGGGTCGGTGGGCTCGGTCGCCATCTGCTCGAGATCTTCGACGCGCTCGAGCGCCGCGGCGAACCCGCCCGTCACATCTGCGCCTCCGATCGCGCCACCGGCGAGCGCGCCTCGCGGCTGGCGCTCGCGCGCGCGGATCCCACGAGCCTTCTCGCCGCGCTACCTATCCCGCTTTCACCTGGGCTGCGCACGCGTGCCTTCACAGTCGAGTTCGACAACTACGCCGTCCCGCGCCTGGCGTCCGCGGAGCACCTGATCGCCTTCAACGGGCAGGCCGTCGCGCAGATCCGCGCGGCGCGAGCAGCCGGCTACAGCTCGGTCTCACTCGTCTCGGCAAACTCGCACCTGCGCCGCGTGGCCCGCCAGCACGCGCTCGCGCGCGCCCAGTATCCCCTGGAGGGCTCGTGGGCGACGCAGCTGCTGCGGCGCAACCTCACCGAGTACGCCGCCGTCGATCACATCTACGTTGCCTCGCGGTATACGCGCGACTCCTTCATCGAGCAGGGCTTCGCCGAGGAGAGGCTGAAGATGTTCCAGTTCACGCCCGACCCCCGCTACCGCCCGGCGCCCGCGCCGAATCGAGCGGAGACGTTCAACATCGTCTATGTCGGCAGTCTCTCGGTCCCCAAGGGAGTGCCCCTGCTGATAGATGCCTTTCGCCGCCTGGCGCAGCCCGACCTGCGCTTGCGGCTCGTCGGCGGCTGGGCCTCGCGCGGGATGCGCCGCTTCATCGAGCGGGCATGCGCGCAGGATACGCGCATCAGCCATGGCCCCGGCGACCCTCTCCCGCACCTGCAGAGCGCCGCGCTGTGCGTGCACCCGACGTATGAGGATGGCTTCGCCTACGCCCCCGCCGAGGCGATGGCGTGCGGGGTGCCCGTGATCGTGAGCGAGGACACGGGCATGAAGGAGCTGATCGAGGACCCGCGTGAGGGGCTGGTCGTGCCGACGGGCGATCTGGGAGCGCTCAGCGAGGCGATCGCGGCGGCCTACCGGCGAGAGATCTTCGGTGGCTGAGAAGCGTGAGGCGGGGGAACAAGGCGGGGCGCTGCGGCTCGCCACGGTCGGTCTCTCGACGACGCCGACATGCGGCGTGCGCGACCACGCGGCGCTGCTCGCCGAGGGGCTCGGCGAGCACAACGTCACCTCCTCGATTCACTGGCTGACGCGCGAGCAGGCGGCGCTCGGCGCCTCCCGCGCGGAGATCGCCAGGTGGAGGAGCGGGCTTGCAAGCGAGATCGCCGGCGAGCGTGCCGAGGCGATCCTGTTGCACTACTCCGTCTTCTCATACGCCCATCGTGGGCTGCCGCTGTTCGTGCATCCCGTGCTCGCGGCGCTGCGCGAGCTGCGCCTGCCGATCGTGAGCTTCCTGCACGAGTTCGCCTACCCCTGGCGCGCCGGTGAGGTGCGCGCCGCCGCGTGGGCGCTCAGCCAGCGCGCGGCGCTGATCGAGCTGATCCGAGCCTCGGCGGCGGCGGTGGCGACGATCGAAGAGCGCACGCGGTGGCTCGGCTCGCGAGTGTGGCTGCCCTCGCGTCCGGTGGCGTTCGCACCGGTGTTCTCTACGCTTCCGCCGCCACGCCCGACGGCGGCGCTCGAGCGCCGAAGCTCGCTCGTCGGGCTGTTCGGCTACTCCTACGAGGGCGCCGCGGTATCGCTCGTGCTCGACGCGCTGCGCCTCGCGCACGACCGCGGCGCTCCCGTGAAGCTGAAGCTCCTGGGGGCGCCCGGGCAGGATTCGCCCGCCGGGGCGCTCTGGCTCGACGGCGCCCGCGAGCGGGGGCTGGGCGATACGCTCGAGTTCTCAGGCAGGCTCTCCGCGCAGGATCTCTCCGATGCGCTCAGCGCGTGTGAGCTGTTGCTGTTCGCCGACGGGCCCGGTCCGACGTCGCGCAAGACGACGCTCGCCGCCTCGCTCGCCTCCGGCGCCCCCGTGCTCGCCGTCGACGGCCCTCGCAGCTGGGGCGAGCTGCTGGCAGCCGGCGCGGCTGAGGTCGTTCCGGCGAGGGCGGATGCGCTGGCCGAGGCGCTGAACACGCTGCTCGCCGATGCGCACAGGCGCGAGGAGCTCGGTGCACGCGGCGCGCAGTTCGCCGCGAGCAACATGGGGGTGGAGCGCAGCGCGAGGGTCCTCGCCGAGACGCTCGCGCGGGTCGTGCCCACACGCCGCTGAGCCTGGGGCAGGCGTCGGCGGCGGGTTGAGCCCTCAGCCGGCGGGCCGGGCGTTGGGCTTCGGTCGAGCCTCAGGCAGCGGGTTGGGCCACGGGCCCCGGCTGTGTGCCGGCGTCGCGCTTGGGCCGGGCCTGCCACGAGCGTCGCGCGTCGCGGTATGCCTCGAGCAGCCGGGCGA
>JACDGG010000241.1 GCA_013815355.1 Solirubrobacterales bacterium | reverse complement strand
GCCGCAGCTCGCTCGGCGCGAGACCCAGATAGCGCGCCGCGGCGCTGAGGTCCGCCGGGGCGAGCGCCCCCTCGCGCGCGGGCGACGCGCGCGAGTGACCGTGTCCGTGGCCTGCACGTCCGCCTACTGCCACGAGCACTCCGGCGATCACCGCCGCCGCAGCGATCCCAGCCAGTGCGATCCGCATCCTGCTCCCACTCATCGGGGCCTCGATTCTCGTGCTTCGGCGTCGTCCCCGCGGGCTTCACAAACTGGAAACATCAGAGTGTCCAAAGGACCATGCCTCATGGTATGCTGCCCCATCGATCTCGGGGGGCTGCCGGAGGGGTGAGCCTATCTGCCCACGGGTCGCTGAGCAGGGTTAGAGCAATAACTAGCTGAATCTAGCGAGCCTTTTTAGGCGAAAGCGAGGACGCAGGAGAATGAGACACCTAAGGATGACGATCGGCTTTGCTGCCGTGGTATGCGCGTGTGCGGTCTTTTCCGCACCGGCGTTTGCAAAGGAATTCACGGCCAGCCGCGCACCGAACCCGTGCTCGGAAGCTGAACCGTGCAAGACCAAGGGCAAGGGCATCGGCTCGATCGACGAAGCGCGACCCGAATACACCCAGCAGTTCAAATTCGGCTCGTTCACGATCGAGTGCAAGACGGCGGCCTCGAAAGCCACAGTGCCCGCTGAAGGCGCGATCACCTGGGCGACATCGTCGACATTTGCGACCGAGGTCAAATTCGGCGGCTGCAAGACTCTCGCAAAATTCGGCTCCTTCACCGGTGCGATCGGCACCAAATTCAACGGCGGCGCGCCCGTCAAGTTCGTGTACCACATCAACGGCTTCGTCGAAGAGGGAAGCGGCGAAACCGAAACTGAAGTCGAAGTGGGCGGCGCTGCCAGCTCCTTCAAAATCGGTCAGAAAATCTGCACGATCTCCTGGCCCGCTCAGACCGTGCCGATCGGCGCGATCAAAAATCCGGAAGGCGAATTCACGGCTGCCGTGTACTCGAACAACTCGGTTCCGGTCAAAATCAGCAACAAATTCCCCAGCGGCCTCAAGGAAACCCTTGTGATCGCCAACGTCTTCAAAGCGATGACGTGGGAATACGAAGAAGGCCAGTGCGTCGGCGAAGGCGGCTTCGAAGAAGAAGCTCCCAAAACCGAAGCCAGGAACGGGACCTTCAAGGGCACCTTCGAAGAGGAAGTCCTCGGCGGCAACTTGGGCTTCAAAGAATAGGTAGATAGGCCTGGTAGCACTACGGCGCCAGGATGGCGTCTGAGGGGGCGGGAGGCGAGTCGAGCAATCGGCCCGCCCCCGCCCCTTTTTTGTCCCCGCCGGATTCGGCCTTGACGTTCCAGAGATTCTTGATAGGCTTACTGAGCAATACGGATGACCTCTCATCTCCGCATCTGTGGGCCCCACGCCCCCCGACCCCTCCAGAAGAACGACTGGGCCGGCCCCCTCGCCGGCCCAGTCTCGTTAACGCTTCCTCAGCCGTCGCCGAAGGGGGCGATCGGCACGCCGTGGTCGTGCTCGCGCATGCCGAGCTCATAGACCCCGCCGTGCGCGCTGCGCAGCGATATGGGCGATGCTCCCCCGGCTCCGCGCACGCTCAGCTCGAGCCCGGCGATGGAGCAGTTGACGACGTCGTGCTCGCCTCCGTCCGGGTCGGCGTAACGCCATCCGGCAGCGGTCTCGCCGGGCACCCGAACGACGCCCTCGACGTTCAACCCATGCGGCCCGGGGAGGCGCAGCTCGCAGCCTTCAGGGCTCTCACACACGCTCAGCCCGCGCGCGCCGAGCCCGCCCAGCGGGTAGCGGCGCCCGCCCACGCAGAGCGCTCCGTTGGCGACCCAGGGAGTCATCCTCCCGGCCAGCTTCAGCCTGCCGAGGGCGACATCGAGCCACGCCTCCGGGTGCTCCTCGAACCCGATCCCGTGCAGCCAGATCCAGCGCTCGGCATGCTCAGAGCCCCAGTTGTGCCCAACCATCCCGCGCCAGCCCGCCAGCTCGATCGAGCCCGTGCCCGCCAGCTCGAGCACGCCGTCGAAGCTCGCTGCGGGCAGCGGGCTGGTCAGCTTCGTTCGCGGCAACGGCGCTCGGTAGAGCCAGGCGGGGGAGAGGTGGCGCAGCTCCGGCTCAGAGCTCGTGAAGCCGATCCGCCAGCTCGCGTCACCGCAGCTGCCCTCGGCCGTGCCGGGGCCTATCCGCGCGCTCTCATCAATCGCGATCCACGAGCCCTCGGGGGTCGTGAGCGCCTCGCTTGTGAGCTTATGCATGTAAGGGCGAGGGCGCCGTGCGTCGAACACGGTGCACCACACCGATCCGCGCGGGGGGCGGTTGGGCGCCTTGTGCACCGTGTGGCGAATCCAGATCCCGAGCGGCTCGCTCACAGACACGGCGCGCAGGTAGAAGGACTCATACATCCCCGCCCCCGGGCGCGCTTTCGGGAAGACGGCCACCGTGTCCACGCGTGCGATCCTAACCCCAAGAGCGCAATCCTGGGAGGATCACGCGATGCGACGCGATCCCCTTGTCGAGCTGCCCGAGGCGCTGACTCACCCGAGCACCGCTGAGCATCCGCGCTATCTGATGGGCGTCGACGGGGGCGCGACCAAGACGCTCGCCGCGGTTCTCGACCTCAAGCGCAGTGAGTTGCACCTCGCCCACGCGGGCCCCAGCAACGAGGACGCCGTCGGCGCCAAGGCCGCCGTGGAGGCATTGCTGGGAGCGGCCGAGCAGGCGATCGAGCGTGCAGGCATCGCCGCTGAGGATCTCGCAGCGGCGGTGCTCGCGGTGGCGGGCACAAACACCGAGTCGATCGTCCGACACGTGCGCGCCGCCCGCCCCGAGGCCTGGATCGTCGTCAACGACGTCGTCGGCGCGTGGGCCACCGCCACCGGCGCGGGCCCCGGTATCGCGGTGATCTCCGGCACCGGCTCCAACGTGTTCGGCGTCGGTCCGGACGCGCGTTCCTGGCGCGCCGGCGGATGGGGTCATCTCCTCGGCGATGAGGGCTCGGGCTACTGGCTCGGCGTGCAGTCGATCAAGGCGGCGATACGCGATCGCGAGTCCTCGGGCCCGGAGACGGCGCTCAGCGACGCTGCGCCGGCGTTCTTCGAGGTCGAGAGCGTCGAGGCGCTCGCCGGCTTCGTCTACTCCAAGCCGCTGACGAAGGGGGAGATCGCCGCTTTCGCAGTCGTGACGGCCAAGCTCGCCGAGCAGGGGGACGCCGTCGCCCACGAGCTGTTTCGCCGCGGCGCGGCCGAGCTCGCCCAGCAGATCACGGCGGTCATCCAGCGCACGGGCCTGGTCGGCGGCGCGGCCGAGCCGTTTCCCATCGGCCTGATCGGAAGCGCCTTCAAGGCGGGGGCGATCTTCGTGGAGCCGCTCAGCGAAGCGGTGCATGTGACCGCGCCCAACGCCCGCATCGAGACCGTCGAGATGGCGCCCGTGGGAGGGAGTCTGCTGCTGGCCGCCCGGGCCGCGGGCGCGAAGCTCGACGCCGCAGATCTCGCGCCGCTGATCGAGCGCGCCCTGAGCGCCTGAGCGCCAGAGTCCTCAGGCCGAAGCGTCGTTGCCCGCTTCGCGCAGGCGGGCTTCGATCGCTGAGCGCCCGCCGGTCGCGGCGGCGCCGCGGGCGCCCATCCGC
>JACDGG010000050.1 GCA_013815355.1 Solirubrobacterales bacterium | reverse complement strand
CCCTGGGCCGGGGCGGCGCCGGGCTCGGCGTGCTCGCCGACGAGGAACGAGAGCATGCCGGCGGTGTGGCCCGGCGTGTGCAGCGGGCGCACCTCGAGCTTGCCGAAGCGCATCGCCTGCCCGGCCTCGATCAACTCGAGCGTGGCGGCGAGCGAGTCCTTGTTGTCCTCGCCTTCGGAGGCGGTGAGCAGATCGCGCTCCTTGGCGCTGATCACGACCTTCAGGGCTGGCCAGCGCTCGCGCAGCTTGGCGACCTCGCTGACATGGTCGTAGTGGTGGTGGGTGAGCAGCACGTGCGTGGGTGTCAGCCCGAGGAGATCGGCCGTCTTGATGAGCGGCGCCACCGGCCCACCGGCGTCGATGAAGAACGCCGGCCCCCCGTCGCCATCGGCGACGAGGTAGGTGTTCGAGATGAACTGCGGGTTGGAGGCGGACTCGACGATCATGGCGCCCATCCTTACACGAAAACCTCAGCTCGGGTTGAGCAGCTGGGACTCCTCCTCGGCGGCGGGGTGCGGATGGACGAGACGACTCAGCCCGCCCAGATAGCTCTCATCGCCGACATCGCGGCGCCACTCGAGCACGGGCACGGTCTCGGCGCATGCCACGACGCGCGCGCGGGCCTCCGCGAGCGTGGGCGCGCCTGCGGCCAGAGCAACCGCACGGGAGGTGCCGACGGTGCGGTAAAGGCTATCGCCGGCGCCGACCGCCGAGGAGAAGTAGACAGCACAGCCTTCGCCTTCGATGCGCTCGCGATCGAGGCTGAACTCATACGGCCGGCCGGGACGCAGCGCGTAGTCCGGTGAGACGAGATAAAGCACGAGCGAGGCCTCCCGGCGCAACCGGACGGCTGCCGGGGTGAGGCTCCGAGCGACGATCTGCTGCATCACCTCCGGCCAGCTGCCGTCGAGCAGCGTCATGATGTTCATGCACTCGGGGTCGCCGAAGCGCGCGTTGAACTCGATCACCTTGACGCCGTCCGCGGTGGCGAAGAAGCCGCTGTTCATGACACCCGTGAAGTGGCGTCCCAGCTCGGCCAGACGCGCGATCACGCGCTCGATGATCGAGCAGGCGGCGTCGTAGTGAGCGGCGGTCATGAACGGCAGCGTGGCCGCGGGCATCGTCAGCGAGCCCATGCCCCCCGTCCCAGGCCCATCGTCGCCGTCGTGGCGGAAGGGATAGTCATAGGTGGAGGGCGGGAACACGACGGTGCTGCCGTCGCTGATCGCCTGGATCGTGAACTCGGCGCCGGTGATCTTCTCCTCGATGTGCACGCCTTCACCGGCCTTGCCGCCCTCGAGCAGGCTGATCGCGTAGTCGCGCGCGTCGTCATGGGAGGAGAGGTGCGGTCCCATCACCTTGACACCCTTTCCCCCGGTCAGACCGGGCGGCTTGACCGCGACGGGGCGCGAGCCGAACGCGTCGATCGCCCGTTCCACCTCGCGCCGGTCGTGGGCGACGTGCAACAGCGGCGAGGCCTCGGGCGCCACCTCGCCCAGCAGCGAGCGCGCGAAGGTCTTGTTCCACTCGATCTCCGCGCCGGCGCTCGTCGGGCCCACGGCAGCCGTACCCTGCGCGAGCAGGGCGTCGACGACGCCGGCTGCAAGCGGCTCATCAGCGCTGACCATCGCGATGTCGATCTCGCGAGCGCGGGCGAAGGCCGCGACGGCCGTGGGGTCGCAGACGTCGCCGAGCGCGTGGCTGCCACCCGAGGCGGCGGCGTGGCGCACGATCGTCGGGTTCTCGTGGCCGAGGAAGGCGTGCAGCTCGCTGTGCTCGGCCATGCGCGAGGCGAGTGCGCTCTCGCGCCCTCCGTGTCCGACGATCAGGGTTCGCACGCCGCCAGACTACAACGGGGCCCCTGCCGCATCCGCATCGACGTAGACTTCCGCGCATGGCCCTCATACACACCTGCTACCGAATCACCGAAATCGACCGCTCGGTTGCCTTCTACAAAGCGCTCGGCTTCGAGGAGGTCGGGCGTCTGCCGATCAAAGACGAGGCGATCAACGTCTTCATGAACCAGCCCGGCGACGGCGACATGCCACGCTTGGAGCTGACCTACAACTTCGGTGTCGACTCCTACGAGATCGGCACCGCCTACGGGCACATCGCGATCACCGCCGAGGACCTCGACGCGACGCTCGCGAAGCTCGCCGAGCAGGGCATCGAGCCCGAGAAGCCGCCCTACTCAGTGCGCGAGGGGGGCTCGCGGATTTGCTTCGTCAGAGATCCGGATCAATATCGCGTCGAGTTGATCGAGCAGCCGAGCGTCGAGCAGACGCGGAGGTAGACCCGGCGCGGCTCCTCGACGGTTACGTGACCGAGAGCCCGAGCAAGATCCGAGGCTGAGCGGAGACATGACCCCCGGCAACGGTGCGGGAGGCCATGAACCACTCCTCGCCGCTACCCGCCGATGCCGGCGGCCGCAAATGCGTCGTCGAGCGTTTTCGTCGAGGACACCTCCGAGACTGTCCCTGTCGGCGGCCCGGCGATCACTTCACCGAGCGCTCCAAAGAACTCGGTGAAGTGCGGGGTGTGGAAGTGGGTGTACAGACCATCGAGGCTTGCCCATTCCTCCACGAAGATGAACGTGTTGGGTGTCTCGACGGCCTCGTATATGACGTAGCTCTCGCACGCGTCCTCGGCGCGCGATGGAGGCGTGACGGCATCGAGGATCGCGAACCACTGCTCGCGCGCCTCCGGTTTGATCGGGGCAGTCGCGTGCAGGATGACCATGGTGCGCTCCTCCGTTCAGCGGGGTTAGAGAGTCGCGACTCGTCGCGACTCTATACCGGGTGCGCACTCGACATCAGCACGCATTGGCGCGCGGGTCGCGCCTGAGTTGCAACCGTCCACTACCTCTACTAGTAGCGCGTGTAGATCGCGGGGCGGTAGCGGGGCTCGGGTATTGGTCTTCCAGCCTCTTCAGCGGCAGCTAGCCAGGCTCGCTTAGCCTGCTCCACCTCAGCGAGAGCCTCCTCGGCACTGACGCCGAATGCCGAGCACGCCTCCAGGTCAGGAATATCGGCTACGTAGGCCGAATCCTCTTGGCTGTAGAAGACGTTGATGTGGTAGTCGCTCATTGTTGGTCTTCCAGTCTTAGATCGTAGCGCTCGACAAGCCTGAGGAGCTGACGAATCTGGTACGGCTTGGCCTGCCCACGCACAGTCTGGAGGTTGATTATCTGCGGGATATCGGGATGCGTGAAGACGTGGTGGCTACCGCTTACCCGACGCAGCTCGAAGCCGAGCCCTTCAGCGAGGCTGCGTAGATCAGAGAAGGCAACGTTGGCGGTGGCGCCACGCGCCAGACGCGTAAGGAGCTTCCGCTCGTTCATGTCGAGCACCGTAGTTCCGCCTTGGGATGCAACGCTCGGCCTGCGAGGGAGCGGACACAGATGGCCCGGCGCGAGCACGGGAGCGTAGGCTTTCGCGACACCGCCGAGCAAAGGAGGCACAAATGAACACCTACGTAATCCTGCGCCGCAGTGGCTGGCGCTCCCCGGAGGAGCTTCAGGAGGCCGCCGGTCGTTCCAAACAGGTCGGCGATGAGGAGATGTCCGACGACATCCGCTGGATTCGCAGCTACGTCCTTGAGGAGAACGGAGGATCGGTCGGCACGGTCTGCATCTATCAGGCGAGCAGCCCCGAGGCGATTCGCGATCACGCCTCCCGCGCCGACCTTCCAGTTGACGAGATCATTGCTGTGACAGACACGATAATCATCCGTCCGGACCCGGCGGGCGCGGCGGCTTGAGCGACCGATCGCAAAGACGCGCCTCGTCCTCGACGCAGAAGGCGCGACCTGGTCCGGCCCCATTGAGTTTGCAACCCGTCCACTAGCTCGACGGCTATCGCGTCGAGATGATCCAGCAGAAGTAGGTCTCGCGGGCGGTGGGCGGCTCGTCTCGGCTCGTGGTCGAGCACCCACACCGCGCTCGAGATCGCCGGCTGGTGGCCAGAACCGCGGTAGCAGATGTCTGCCACGCGCCGATCAGCTGCGGCCGGGTGCGCACCATACGAACAGACCGCCGTGCTGCTCACCCGAGAGCCCAAGATCGACGATCGCCTCCCGCACACCCGGATAGCTCGGGTGGTCATAGTCGTGAAAGGCGACCGCCGCTCCGGGAACCAGCGCATCGCCCCAGGCACGAAAAGCCGCGACGACCGACTCGCGGTCGTGCGAGGAGTCGATGAAGAGAAGCTCGACCGACTCGCCGGCTCGCGGCCCGGAGCAGTCGGGCTCGCTGCGAAACTCAATGCGCTCGCGCACGTCCGGCCACGCGCGGGCGAGGTAGGCGTCGCGCTCCGGCCGCACACAGGGGTCATAGCTCACCACGCGACGAGTGCGGTCGCCAAGCGCCAGCGCGATCGCACTCCACGCTGTGCCGGTGCCGAGCTCAACGACGGCGTGACGTTCACGCGCGAGCCGGAGAAGCGTAGCCAGCTCGCTCGGTTCGGATCGAAGAGGCGAGGCTGAACTCGTCGCGGCTACGGCGAGCGTAGCGCCGAGCACGCATTAGGAAGAGCGCGATCCTCGGCGAGAGCATGCGAAGAGAAAAGACGAGCGATGCGCCGCCAACGTACGCCCGCAGAGCAGATCTCACATCGCCCAAGCGGTGCACTGCTCTCAGCCCTCGCGCAGTGGCTGCAACGCCGCGGCGACTCTGACCAGCTCGTCGAGCATCGCCACGGCGGCCGCGTCCATGACGTCGTTCGCCGCAAGCTCACCGTCCTCGCCGATGAACTGCTTCACGAACGGGATCGCAACCGTCTCGGACACGGGCGTCATCTTCAGCGCGCTGAAGATGAGCTTGAGCATCTGTGCCGCGCGCGTGCCGGCGGCGACTCCGCCGTAGGAGACCAAGCCGACGGGCTTGTAGAGCCACTCGTTGTGCAGGTAGTCGATCGCGTTCTTCAAGGGGGCGTTGAAGGCGAAGTTGTACTCGGGCGTGACGAATACGAAAGCGTCCGCGCGTTCCACCTGCGCGCCCCAGGCGCGCGTGTGCTGCTTTGTGTACTGATGCAACCGCGGGTGGTTCGGCTCATCCAAGAATGGCAGCGCAAGCTCAGCCAGGTCGACGATCTCCAGCTCGAAGCCGCCGTGCCCGCGCGCGCGGCCCTCGAACCAGCGTCCCACGGGCAACCCCACGCGTCCGGGCCGGGTGCTCGCGATGACGATCATCAGTCTCGGCATGCCGCGGTCCAATCTAGCGCGCGCTACCCTCCAGCCAGAGCCATGGCGGACACCGGAAAGATCGCCAAGAACCTTGAGCGCTTCGCTCAGGCGGTGGCGGCGCACGACCGCGAGAACCCCACGCACACTGCCCACGGGATCGGCCTCGCGCACTTCGACATGGAGCGTCTTGGCTTCGATGAGGGTGAGGAGATCCTCCCCGGCATCACGATCCACGCTGACAGCGGCGTGACCGGCAACTTCCGCGTTCTCTGCGACGGCGAGCACGACGAGGAGCTGAGCGAGGCCGAGGAGGAGGCCGTGGAGGCGATCGCGTCGCGCTCGGTCCCCGCGATCTCGCCGGGCTCCTCCCCGTTCGAAGCGCACTAGCGCCACGCCGGCAACCGCGCCATGTCCGCGACCGCACGGCGTCATCACGGCGCAGCGCTCAGCTCGGAGCCTTGCCCACCGCCCCGCCCTGCGCATCGATACGCGCCTGGATCGTCGCCATCAGCCGTTCGATCGTGGGGCACTGCAGGCCGTGACGCGCCGCCGCGCGCAGGACCGAGCCTGGGATCGCGTCGAGCTCGGGTTCACGCCCCGCGGCGATGTCGCGCTGCATCGAGCTTCCGAGCGTGGCGTGCGCCTTCTCCAGCTCGCCCATCGCTCTACTCGCGTCCACATCGGCTGCACCCTCAGCCCGACCCACAGCACAGCTCTCCTCGATGACGCCCACGAGGTCGGCGCGCAGCCCAGGCGTGGAGCGGATCTCGCCCAGCAGCTTGTCGTAGGCGCTCGTCGTGCACGCGAGCGCGTTCAGGCGCACGAGCTTCGACCACATCACCTGCGCCTCGGAGTCGAGCACGCGCACGGGTATCTCCGCGGCCGCAATCGTCTCCTCGAGGCGGCCCATCGCGGAGATCACCGCGGGGCCGGCCCCCGGGGGGGCCGCCATGTTGATCAGCAGGAAGGGGCTCGTATGTACCACCACGCCGGCGCTTGGCCGGTCGGCCTCCACGCGGATTGAGCCGGCGAGCACGGACTCGGGGGCGAAGCGCTCGCGCAGAAGGGCGAGGTGGTCGAGCCCGTTGAGCAGCGGCAGCACCACCGGCGGCTCGGTCGCGATCCGTTCGAGCGCCGGGGCGAGGCCCGCGGCCTTGGTCGCGACGATCAGCGCGTCGAGGGGCTCCTCCAGGCGCGCGAGCGCGCGCGGCTGGGTGTGAAGCTCGCCGAAGGTCACGCTCTGCACGTGCAGCCCCTGCTCGGCGATGACCGCCGTCGTCGACTCGCGCGCCACGATCACGATCTCGCTGCCGGCGCGTTCGAGCACGCCTGCCAGCAGCCCGCCCACGCCTCCCGGACCTAGCACCGCGATCTTCATGGCAGCGGATCGATCAGGACGCCCGGGTTCATGATCCCTCGCGGGTCGATGGCGGCCTTTGCGCCGGCGAGGGCGCGCGCGAAGGGCTCGGGGCGCTGGCGGTCATACCAGGGCCGGTGATCGCGCCCGACGGCGTGGTGGTGGGTGATCGTGCCGCCGGCCGCGATGATCGCATCGGAGACCGCACGCTTGACGCTCCACCACTGCTCGACCTCCGCGCCGCGGCGCGCGGGCGCGAGCACGGTGAAGTAGGGGGCCGGTCCATCGGGATACACATGAGTGAAGCGGCAGAACACACGTCCCTCGCCGCAGGCCTCCCGCACCGCCTCCTCGGCGGCCGCGATCACGCTCGCGTGAAAACCCTCGAAGCGCTCCCATGTGATCGCCGTCTCGAACGTCTCGCCGAGCACGCCGACCGCGACGAGCATGTCGCGAATGTAGGGCGCGCCGAGAAACGCCTCGCGCCAGCTGCGTACGGCCTCGCCTCCATCGCCGCGAGCCTCCGCCGCTTCGCCGCCGTGCTCCTCGCAGAGCTCGAGCGCTCGCCGCATCGCCTCATCGACGGCGTGGTCGGTGGACTCGAAGCCGAGCACGAGCAGTGCGTGAGAGCCGTCGGCGGCCATCGTCAGCCCCGCCTCGCCGGGGTCGAGCAGGCGGCAGTTCGACGGATGCAGGCCGGACTGGGCGATCGCCCGCACGCACTGCGCACCCGCGTGGAAGCTCTCGAAGCGGACGCCCCTCGCGCGGCGGTGCGAGGGGCGTGGCTGCACGCGCATCCATGCCTCGGTGATCACGCCGAGCGTGCCCTCTGAGCCGACGAGCATCCGATCTGGGCTGATGCCGGCGCCCGAGCCGGGCAGGCGCCGCGACTCCCACACGCCGGCCGGGGTGATCGCACGCGCGGACTCGAGCAGATCCTCGATGTGCGTCCACACGGTCGCGAAGTGTCCCGCCGCGCGCGTCGCGATCCAGCCGCCGAGCGTGGAGAACTCGAAGGACTGCGGAAAGTGGCGCAGCGTCATCCCCCGCTCGCCGAGCTGGGACTCGAGCGCCGGCCCGAAGGCACCCGCCTGGATGCGCGCCGAGCGGGAGACGTCGTCGAGCTCAAGCACGCGATCGAACGCGGCGAGGTCGAGGGAGACGATCCCGTTGTAACGATCGGCCACGTCGGGGGTCACGCCACCGACGACGGAGGTGCCCCCCCCGAAGGGGATCGCGGCGACGCGCTCGGCCGAGCACCACTCGAGCGCCTGCTCGAGCTCGCACTCCTCGCGCGGGCGCAGCACGAAGTCCGGTGGATGCGCGAACTGCCCGCGAAAGCCGCGCACCACGTCCACGTAGGACTTACCGAGCGCGTGCGAGGCGCGTGCGTGCACGTCGCCGAAGCTGATCTGCGCGAGCTCGGCGGGCGGCTCGATCCGCGGCGCGGGGAGCTCGACACGCTCGAGCGCCACCGGCTCCTCCACCTCGCCGAGCTCGAGCCCCAGCTGCGCGGCAAGCGCCGGCACGGCCGCGCGAATCTGCTCCGGCGAGGGCTGCTGATCCTCATAGCCCCATCCCCAGTGCTTGCGCCGACGGATGCTCACGCCGGCGAGTCTATGCGGCGCACGGCGCCGGGCGCGATTGCACATCGACGCGCCTGCGCCATTCACTAGCCTTGGCCTGCATGGCCGCGCAAGCAGAGACCAACACCGAGCCACCGGAGGTGCTCGCGCGCGGGCCGTGGGCGTTTGAGCAGATCCACGCGCACTGGCGCGAGGAGCACTTCGAGCCCGTGCCTGCCCACGCGCTTGCGGCCGACGCCGCGATCCGCGACCTGCAGGATCGCGGCTCTCCCAGTCACGACGGCGTCGCGGCGCGCCTGGTCGACTTCCGCGAGCAGGAGAACGGCCTCGCGATCGAGCTGCAGCCGCTGCGCTGGGCGTTGCGCCTCGTCCCCGAGGACGCCTCCCAGAGTGTCGCGGCGCTCTGCGTGACGCGTTCGGCCGATGGGCGCTGGCTCGCCGGGCGGCGCGCCTCGTGGGCTGCGTCGTGGGCCGGGCGCTGGGCGCTCGGCGCCGGCGGCGCCGTTGATCTTGGCGAGAGCCCGGCCGAGACGCTGGTGCGCGAGCTGCGCGAGGAGTGGGCCGTATCGCCGGAGCGAGTTCGCGGCGAGGCGCTCCTGCGGCTGCCCCACAAGATGATCATGTTCGTCGGGCAGGCCTGGCTGGCGGAGGGCGCCGAGGATACGGTCGTGCCAGATCACGAGCACGACGAGTTCGCGTGGTGGCCTGCCGACATCGGACAGTGGCCAAAGGAGGCCGGCGAGGTGCTGCCACGGATGGCCAGCTGGCTCTCGGAGTGAGCGCCCCGGCGGGCGCAGCGGCTGCCCCGCTGATGTTCACGCGCCTGAAGTGGGTCTCCTTCACGCACTCCTGCGTCTACATCGCGCTCTTGATCTGCGCCTTCGCAGCGGGCAAGCCCGAGCCGCTGACCTTCGCGCTCGGCCTCGCGCATGGGCTGTTGTGGATCTTCATGTCTCTGGCCTGCATCCTCGCCGCCCGGCTGCACGTCGTCTCGCTGCGCCTGGCGGTCGCCGTCGCGGTGCTGGGCGGGATCGGCCCGTTCTTCGGCAGCTATGAGTTCATTCGCGAGCAGCGCCGCCGCGAGCGCCACGAGAGCGGCGCCGGCAGCTGAGCCCTCGCGGGCGATCTTCGGCCTGCAGGTGGGAGAAAGCTCACTGCCGGCGGGGATGCTCGCCGAGCCACCGCGCTAGAGTTAGACTCGATGGCAGCGGGCACCACGGCTCAGCAAATGATCGACGTCGTAACCCCTGCTGCGGGAGAGTCGGTAACCGAGGGAACAATCCTCGAATGGCATGTCAAGGTCGGGGACTTCGTCAAGCGCGACGCGACGATCGTCGAGATCTCGACCGACAAGGTCGACGTCGAGCTGCCCTCCCCCGCGCGCGGCACGGTGACCGAGATCCTCGTCGAGGAGGGTGACACGGTGACGGTCGGACAGGTGATCGCACGCATCGCGCTCGACGGCGAGAACGGTTCGGCGGCGGCTACGCCTGAGACACCGCAGGCCGACGCCGACGCCGCTCCCGAGGAGGCGCCGCAGGCCGAGGCGGGCACGGCTTCCGGGGATGACGCCAGCGCTTCCCGAGCGCCCGCCCCGGCTCAGAGCGCAGGCGAGACCCCCGCCACCGAGCAGATCGTCGATGTGGTGACGCCCGCCGCCGGCGAGTCGGTGACCGAGGGAACGATCCTCGAATGGCACGTGCAGGTCGGCGAGCACATCGCGCGCGACGCGACGATCGTCGAGATCTCGACCGACAAGGTCGATGTCGAGCTGCCCGCACCGGCTGCTGGAACCGTTGTCGAGCTGCTCGTCAGCGAGGGCGACACGGTGACCGTCGGTCAGGTGATCGCACGCATCGCGGTGGGCGCCGCCGACGCCGCGACCCAGCCTTCAAGCGACAACGGGGGCGAGCCGGCGCCGGACGGCACCGGGACGAGCGCGGGCACCGTCCCCGAGAACCTCAAGATCTCTCCCGTCGCCGCGCGCGCAGCCGCCGCGGAGGGCGTCGATCCGACGCAGCTCGCCGGCAGCGGCCCCGCTGGACGCATCACCAAGTCCGACGTGCTCTCGGCCGCGGAGAATGGCACGAGCAGCAACGGCGCAGCGGCAGCCGCGCCGGTGGCCGAATCGCAGCTGATGAAGGGCGGCGCCGCAGCCCTCGCCCGCTACATGGAGTCCTCGCGTTCGATCCCGACCGCGACGAGCTTCCGCACACTCACCGTCACGATCCTCGATGCCCGCCGCCGCGAGCTCAAGCAGGGCGCGCGCAAGGTCTCCTTCACCCACCTGATCGCCTACGCGATCGCACGCGCGGCAGAGGACATGCCGGTGATGGTCAACCACTACGACGTGCTCGACGGCAAGCCCCATCGCGTCATCGACGGCCAGGTGAACCTCGGGCTCGCGGTCGACGTCGAGAAGAAGGACGGCTCGCGCACGCTGATGGTCCCGGTGATCGCCGACGCCGGTCGCATGGCGTTTGCCGGATTCCTCGACGCCTATGACGCGCTCGTCGAGAAGGCGCGCACCAACACGCTCACCGCGGATGACCTCGTAGGCGCGAACATCACGCTCACGAACCCCGGCGGCCTCGGCACGAGCGCCTCGGTGCCGCGCCTGATGAACGGTCAGGGCACGATCATCGCGACGGGCTCGATCGGCTATCCGGTGGGCCTCGCCAACATCGGCGAGATGATCGGAGCGGAGAAGGTCATGAGCATGACCTCGACCTACGATCACCGCATCATCCAGGGCGCCGAGTCCGGACGCTTCCTCGGCCGCATCGAGGAATACCTGCAGGGCGAGCACGGCTTCTACGACAGCGTCTTCGCCTCGTTCGGCATGGAGCTCGGACCCCCGCCCCCGCTGCCCGCCCCCGTCGCAGCTGCACTCGCCGCCTCCTCGGCGGGCACGTCGGATGCCCCCCTCAGCGGTGTCGGTGTGGGCGAGGAGATGCTGCAGGCCGTGCAGGCGGCGAGCACGTTCGTCGGACGCGTGCGCAGCCACGGGCACCTCGCCGCACGCCTTGATCCGCTCGGGACAGAGCCCGAGGGCGACCCCGGGCTTGACCCCGAGGCGCTCGGGCTGAAGCCCGAGATCCAGGCGCGCATCCCCGCCAAGATCTTCCAGATGTACGTGCCCGGCGCGACGCTCGCCGATGCGCTGCCGCACCTGCGCGAGACCTACTGCGGCACGATCGCCTACGAGATCGAGCACATCGCCTCCCACCGCCAGCGCGTGTGGCTGCGCGAGCACATCGAGTCGGGCGCATTCCGCCAGGAGCTCACGAGCGACGAGCGCCGCACCCTGCTCAAGCGCCTGGTCGAGGTCGACGCGCTCGAGCGCTTCATGCACAAGGCCTATCTCGGTCAGCATCAGTTCTCGATCGAGGGCCTCGACATGACCGTGCCGATGCTCGACGAGCTGATCCAGCTCTCAGCCGCGCACGGCGGCCAGGAGGTCGTCGTGGGCATGGCCCACCGCGGACGCCTGAACGTGCTCGCGCACAACCTCGGCCGCGCCTACGACACGATCTTCGCGGAGTTCGAGGGCGCCTCCACGCTTGAGGCAGTCACCACGATCCCCCAGGGCGGCACGGGCGATGTGAAGTACCACCACGGCACGCAGGGCACCTACCAGCTGCCCGGCGGCGGCACGATTCGCGTCAACCTCGAGTCCAACCCCAGTCACCTGGAGTACGTCTCGCCCGTCGTCGAGGGAGCCACGCGCGCCGCGCAGACCTCGCGCAAGGGACCGCACGCCCACCAGGACACGAACGCCGCGGTGCCAATCGTGATTCACGGCGATGCCTCCTTCCCCGCGCAGGGCGTCGTCGCAGAGACGTTCAACCTGCAGGCCCTCGACGGCTACAAGGTCGGCGGCACGGTGCACATCATCACCAACAACCAGGTGGGCTTCACGACCGACCCCGACGACGCCCGTTCGACGCGCTGGGCCTCCGACCTCGCCAAGGGCTTCGACGTGCCGATCATCCACGTCAACGCCGACGACGTGCCCGCCTGCATCAGCGCCGTGCGGCTCGCATTCGCCTTCCGCCAGGAGTTTGGCCACGACGTGTTGATCGACCTGATCGGCTACCGGCGCTTCGGCCACAACGAGTCCGATGAGCCCGCCTACACGCAGCCGGAAATGTACGCGAAGATCAAGAGCAAGAAGCGCGTCGCCGAACTCTGGTCCGATCGCCTCGAGGCCGAAGGAGTCGTCTCCCCCGAGGAGGTCGAGCGCCAAGCACAGGAGGTGTGGGACAACCTCACACTGCTGCACCAGCGTCTGAAGGCGAAGATCGCCGCGGCCGCCGAGCACGGCGCCGAGCACAGCACGGGCGAGTACCAGCTCGATCGCTCGCCGAGCCCGGAGGTCGAGACGGCCGTGCCGGCTGCGCGCCTGCGCGAGCTCGGCGATCAGCTGATGCGCGTGCCCGACGGCTTCATCGTGCACCCCAAGCTCGTCAAACAGCTCGAGCGCCGAGCAGAGGCGCTCGCCGAGGGAGCCGAGCCAAAAATCGACTGGGCGCACGCCGAGGCGCTCGCGTTCGCCTCGCTGCTGACCGATGGCGTGCCGCTGCGCCTTACCGGACAGGACACCGAGCGCGGCACCTTCTCTCAGCGCCACATGGTGCTGCACGACGCCAAGACCGGCCAGACCGTGTGCCCGATCCAGAGCCTTCCCGACGCGCTCGCGCCGCTGGAGCTTCACAACAGCCCGCTTTCAGAGCTCGCCTGTATGGGCTTCGAGTACGGCTACAGCCAGGAGGCCCCCGAGACGCTCGTGCTGTGGGAGGCCCAGTTCGGCGACTTCGTCAACTCCGCGCAGGTGATCGTCGATCAATTCATCACCTCGGGCCTCGCCAAGTGGGGACAGACCTCCAGACTGACGCTGCTGCTCCCCCACGGCTACGAGGGCTCCGGTCCTGAGCACTCCTCCGCGCGCCTGGAGCGGTTCCTGCGCGCAGGCGCGGAGGGCAACATCCGCGTCGCCAGTCCCACGACCCCGGCGCAGTACTTCCACCTGCTGCGCCGCCAGGCGCGCGTCGCCAAGCAGCGCCCGCTGATCGTGATGACGCCGAAGTCGCTGCTGCGCCTGCCCCAGGCCGCAAGCGCGGTCGCCGACATGGCCGAGGGCACGCGCTTTCAGACCGTGCTCGCCGAGCCCGGCGTCCACGACGAGCAGGTCACGCGCCTCGTGCTCTGCACGGGCAAGATCTACTACGACCTCGTCGGGCACCCCGAACGCCCCTCCCACACGGGCCTCGCGGTCGCGCGTGTCGAGCTGCTCTACCCCTTCCCCGAAGGTCAGATCCTGGAGCTGATGGGCCGCTACCCGAACCTGCGCGAGGTCCTGTGGGTGCAGGAGGAGCCGCGCAACATGGGCGCGCGTGCGCACATGTTCCCGCGCCTGATGCAGATCATGCCCCACGAGATGCACTTCGGCTACGTCGGGCGTCCCGAGCGTGCGAGCCCCGGCGAGGGCTACCCGGCGGCGCACATCGACGAACAGAACCGCATCGTCACGACCGCCATCGACCTGCGCCAGCCTATCTCCCAGTACCCCCGCAAGACGCCGGGTGAGCGCTGATGCGGGCCCTGTGGCGACGCTTCCTGGCGATCCGCCGCCAGCGCAAGCGCAAGCGCCGCGGCGTCTAGATATCTAGAGTGTCGGTGGGCAAGCCAGGCAAGGACGCAGCGAGCGAAATGTGCTCTGCACATGAGCGAGCGAGGACACCGCCCAGCGGCTCTCTAGCGGCCGCAGTGGAAGACGCGATCGTCCGATGCGCCCTATACCGTTCGGTCCTTATCCTGACGAAACCTTGTCACAATATTGACACATTCATGCCTGATGCGTCACAACCCGTCGGCTAGCGTTGCGGCTCTAGTCAGCAAACTGATAGCCGAGGCCAATGTCTACACGCACACCGTCACAACGAGATGTCGCAATGCTCCATGAGGGTTTCGATGCCACAGCGGTCCTCATGCGAGACGATCTTGTGCCCGCTTTGGAGACCCCGCGAGGAGTCTTGTTTCATGATGACTGCATCAATCTCTTGAGAGCGCTTAAGAGCGAGAGCGTGGACACAGTATTTGCCGATCCCCCGTTCAACCTCGGCAAGCAATACGGCCATCAAGTGAGCGACAATCTGCTTGAGAGTGAGTATGTCGAATGGGGACAAGAGTGGATACGCGAGTGCGTGAGAATCCTCAAGCCCGGCGGAGCATTCTTTCTCTACAACCTCCCAAAGTGGAACGTTATATTCAGCTCATACCTGGTTGAACTTGGCATGGACTTTCGGCACTGGATCGCGATCAGCATGAAGTTCGGGCTGCCTATCCCGGGCCGCCTATATCCGGCTCACTACAGCCTCCTGTACCATACAAAGGGCAAGCCCAAGACATTTGGCAAGGTTCGCACGCCAATCGAGATCTGCCGACACTGCGGTGGTGATATCAAGGACTACGGTGGGCACCGGGGCGCAATGAACCCAAACGGAGTCAACCTGACAGATGTTTGGACCGATATCCCACCTGTCAGACACTGGAAGTTCAAGAGCAAGAAACGGACTGCCAACCAGCTATCAACGAAGCTCTTGGAGCGGGTCGTACATCTCTCGACCCAGGTCGACGACTTGGTACTGGATCCATTCGGGGGAAGCGGTACTACATTTGCCGTCGCCGAGCGACTAGGTCGCTATTGGATAGGCTCCGAGATAGAGAATTGCGATGTGATCGTTGAGCGCTTTCAATCCGACGAACTGCACCATCACACCAGTGATGACTTCATCGAGGCACTGGCCGCCTAGCGCAAAGCACGGCCATCAGTGCCCTTGGGTATCGTCGCCACCTTCTCGTCTGTCAGGTCATGCTCGACTGCGTAGATACGTAGTGCCGCATCTTTGACCTTCTCGCTCGCCGCGTTCCAAAGCGGAAGGTAAGGCTTCAGCTCGCCCATGTTGCCAATTCGGTCGGTCAAATATGGATACAGGGCGCGGCTGGGGACAACGAGAAAGCAGCCAGTCACCGCTCGATGGATAAGACCAAGAACGAGCTTATTGAGCGCACGATGGCTTGACGAGATGTTACCTGTCTCCCACTCGAACGCTATGTAGTGACCGTCCCTCACGACTAGGGCATCCAAATCGCCAGGACGCAACACGTTCGACGCCAGCGGAGGGAAAGCCTCAACACGCCAACCGAGCTGCTCAAGTCGGCCCGTGCACGGCCGCTTGATCGGCTTCACACCATTCCCGTGCCTCTTTGGATTGATCGAAAACGTACCGGAACCAAGAGGCCAATCGACACATCCAATCGCATCCTCAACCTCAGCACATGCGCGTTTCCATGTCGGAGATCTCGGAAAGGCGCCTGCCGAGATCACGTCTTGTACCTCTACGATCTTCATCGCTTGATCGCTCTATTCGGGATGCGCTTCAGCGGCCCTTCCAGACCGGCTCTCGCTTCTCCTTAAAGGCTGAGGAGCCCTCCTTCGCGTCCTCTGAGACGAACACCGGCCCTGTGATCGCGGCCTGCTTCTCCCACATCTCCTCGCTCGTCCAGTCGAACTGCTCCTGCAGCACCTGCTTGGTGGCCATCAGCGCGAGTGGGCCGTTCTTGGCGAGCGCACCGGCGAGCTCGAGCGCCACGTCGACCGCGCCTCCGGGCTCGGCGATGCGGTTGACGAGGCCGAGCTCGTGGAAGCGCTCGGCCGGCAAGAAGTCGCCCGTCAGCGCCAGCTCCATGACCACGTGGTAGGGCATCCTGCGCGGCATCCGCAGGAGCGCTCCACCCGCCGCGACGAGCGAGCGCTTCGTCTCCGGAATGCCCATCTTCGCGCCGCTCGCGGCGACGATCAGATCGCAGGACAGCGCGATCTCCATACCACCGGCGAGCGCGAAACCCTCGATCGCGGCGATCAGTGGCTTGCGCGCGGCGCGCTGGGTGATGCCGGCAAAGCCGCGGTCGCCGAACCAGGCCGACTCACCCTTGACGAACGCGCCGAGGTCCATGCCCGCCGAGAAGAATCCCCCGGCGCCCGTGAGCACACCGACGGACAGGCCCTCCTCCGCGTCCAGCTCCTCCAGCGCCGCCGCCAGGCCCTCGGCCAGCGCTGCGTTGACCGCGTTGCGCACCTCGGGGCGGTTGAGCGTGATCAGAAGTACGTTCTCACGGCGCTCGGTGAGGACAGGCGCGTCATCGGTCATCTCGGGGACTCCTTGCTCGGGAACCCCGCCAGCCTATCCGCGCCGCATGAGGCCGCGCGGCGGCGCTCAGGCTGCGAACAGGCGCAGCTCGGGCTCGCGCTCGCCGCGCAGGATCAGCGGGTCGACCTCGACGCACTCGATCCCGCGCGAAGCCGCAAGCACGCGCGCCTGCGGCTTGATCACCTGAGCGGCCAGCACGCCACGGCAGGAGCCCATCGCCGGATCGAGGCGAATGCGCTCGAGATAGCGCGCGAGCTGCTCGACCGCGTCGATCGTCGCGATTCGCTTGATCTCCACCGCGATCCACTCATCCTCCCCATCCCGGCACATCAAGTCCACCGGACCGATATCCGTCGGCCACTCGCGCCAAACGAGGCGCAGGCCCTCACCACACCACTGCGGCGCACCGGCGAGGAGCTCCTGCAGCTCGCGCTCGACGCCCTCCTTCTCGAGCGCCTGCAGCGAGTCCAGCTCGTGCTCGACGTCTGAGAGGACCTCCGCGATCGCGATCTCCAGCTGCTCCTCGGAGCGCTGCTTGCGCACGATCAGACGCTCGAGCGCGCCGGCCGCGTCGCGATCCTCCTCGATCACCGTCGGCGGGACCATCCAGTTCAGCGGCTTGACGGCGCCGCCCCCGTCGGCCCACACCATGAAGGTACCGTCGGCCTTCACCATCAGCAGGCGCACCGCCTCGCCGAGCACCGTGCTCAGACGACCGGCGTAGGAGACCTCGCAGCGGGCGACGATCAGGCGCATCGGCGCAACCTAGCGGGCGACGCGGATCGCTAGTCGTGATGTGGCGCGGTGTCCTTTGCCGTCGCCGCGGGCGATGCGACAGCCGGCGCGTCGGCGGGCGGCGGTGCCTGGGCAGCCGCGGCCACGGGTGGCTCGGCGGGCAGCACGGGCCCCTGCTCGGTCT
>JACDGG010000240.1 GCA_013815355.1 Solirubrobacterales bacterium | reverse complement strand
CGACCACACGCGTCTGCCGCTGATCGCGAAGATGGAGAAGCCGCAGGCCGTGGAACGCGCCGCGGAGATCGTCAAAGCCGCCGACTGCGTGATGGTCGCGCGCGGGGACCTCGGCATCGAGCTACCGATCGAGCGCGTGCCGGTCGTGCAGAAGCAGCTGCTCGAGCTCGCCGGCTGGATGGCGCGGCCGTCGATCACCGCGACGCAGATGCTGGACTCGATGGTCAGCTCCTCACGTCCGACTCGCGCAGAGGTCGCCGACGTGGCCAACGCGATCCTCGACGGCACCGACGCTGTGATGCTCTCGCAGGAGACGGCCGTCGGCGCCTACCCGGTGGCCGCCGTCGAGATGATGGCCGCCGTCGCGGTGCAGGCCGAGTCGATCGCGCCGTATGAGCGTTGGAACGAGACGCGCGTGCGGCGCACCGAATCCGATCCCGCACACACGATCGCGCACAACCTCTGCGACGCCGCGCGCGAGCTGTTGCTGGACGCACTCGTGATCCCCACGCTCTCGGGGCGCTCGGCGCGGCTGGTCTCCGCACACCGGCCCACCGTGCCGATCTACGCGCTCTCCCCCGGCAAAGAGACCGTCAGGCGCTGCGGGCTGATGTGGGGCGTGCAGGGCGCCTCGATCCCACGCCACGAGACAACCGAGGCGCTGATCGCAGACGCCGCGCGCCGTGTCGTGGAGCTGGGCTGGTGCAAGCGCGGTGACCGCGTCGGCATCACCGCCGGGCTGCCCTCGGGGCGACCCGGCACGACAAGCCTGTTTCAGATCCAGGTCGTCTAGCGCAGGCCGGCGGCGGGCGGCCGCCGGCCTGCTGGAGATTCGCTCTTCAGGCGGCGCGAGCCGGTTTGCGCGTGCGCGCGCTGCCCGTGCCTTTGCGTGCTTTGGCGGGTTTGCCCGCGGCTTTGCGCGTGCCCGCGGCTTTGCGAGCCGCCGTGGCTTTCGCCGCGCCTGCCGGTTTGCGCGCCGCGGTTTTGCTCGTCGCTTTGCGTTTCGTGGCGGAGGCGCCGGAGCCGCTTGCCAGCGAGCGCTGCGCGGCCGGGATCTCAGACCTAACGACGGCCTTCGTGAGCCGCGGGATCTCCTTCTCCAGGAACGCGCTCATGCGCTCCTCATCGCGACGGATCGTGCGCGCGAGGCGCTGGATCTCCTTCGCGCCGAGCGCCTCGGCGAGCACCTCGATCGCCGTATAGGTGGCGATCTCCTCGGCCTCGCTTGCGTACTCGGTCTTGGCGTTCTTCAGCTGCTTCTCATCCTCGCCGGTGCCGCGCAGCATGTGCAGCGGGCCCTGTGCCAGAGCGACCGCCTTCTGGCCGGCGCCGACGACGGCCTGCGCCGCCCCGGCGATTGGCTGCGGGCCGGGTGCGGAGATCGTCTCGGCGACGCCGCCGAGCCGTTTGATCGCAGCTTTGACCTCGCGTGCGTGGCGCTTGGTCTCGGAGAGGTGCTCCTTCAGGCGCTTCTTGTACTCGGGCCGCACGGTCATCGCAATGTGCGCCTCGAGCGCCGTCTCCAGGCGCTTCTCGGTCCCGAAGGCCTCGTTCAGGTACTGCACGAGCTTTGCTTCGCCAGCGGTTTGTTCAGCCATGCTTGATCTCCTAGGTAATGCGGGCTCGCCAGCCACGGGAGGGACCCACGAACAGGCAAGTCGTTGACAGGTCCGTCATGAGGGCTACCCCGGGCCGCTGCTCGTCAACCGTCGATGCGCCCAGTCTAACCCGCTGCGCCCACGCCGCTGCGCCGGTAGAAATCGGCCTCCTCGCGACCGAGTGCGGTGACCGGCTCATCGCCGTACATCCACTCACGCGCGATCCGGTGCCAGTTCGCGCCGGCGCCGAGCTGTGAGAGCACGGCGAGCGTGAGCATCTCCATGCGCCGCCCGAAGAGGTGCTCGGGGCGCATGTCCTGGTGGCGCATCTGGCGGAAGTGGCGCGAGCGTGGGTCGGAGCTCTCGATCATCACCTGCGTGGCGATCTCGGGGGTCAGGCGCACCTCCTCATCGGCGGTCGTGTACCACCAGATCGCGTCGGTCACAAACGCCAGCAGGTCGTCGGGGTCGACACGCTCGGGTTCGGGCAGGAAGCCGTTTGCGGCCATCAGCCGGTGCAGCGTCGCCGCGTCGCGCTCGCTGACGGCTCGCTGCGCAGCGAGCTCGAGCTCGACGGGCTCGAGCTCCATGCGCTTGAACAGGCCGAAGTCCAGGAACGCGATGCGGCCGTCCTCGAGCAGCATGAAGTTGCCCGGATGCGGGTCGCCGGAGAACTGGCGATGACGGTAGAGGCAGCCGAGGAAGAAGCGGAAGACGATCTCGCCGATGCGATCGCGCTCGGCCTGCGAGCGGCCCTTGAGCTCCTCGAAGCCGACGCCCGCGACGAACTCGCTGACCATCACGCGCTCGCGCGAAAGCGAGCTGATCACGTCGGGCACGACGATGAAGGGGTGGCCCGCGAAGATGCGCGCCAGTGAGCGCTGGTTCTGCGCCTCGAGCTCGTAGTCGAGCTCCTCGACGATGCGCTCGCGGATCTCCTGGGTGATCGCCTTGACGTTCATGCCGGGCGTCATCCGCTTGAGCAGGCGCATGATCATGTCGAGGTTCTGTAGATCGGCGCGCACGGCTCCGGCGACGCCGGGGTATTGGACCTTTACGGCGACCTCGCGCCCGTCGCGCTGCAGCGTGGCGCGGTAGACCTGACCGATCGAAGCGGCCGCGATCGGCTCCTCCTCGAAGGTGGCGAACACCTCGGAGATCGGCGCTTCCAGGTCCTCCTCGATCACGCGCTTCATCTGCTTGAAGGAGACCGTCGGCGCGGCATCGCGCAGCTTGGCCAGCTCGCGCTGGAACTCGTCGCGGTGCTCCTCGGCGACGAGCCCGACGTCGAGGAAGGACATCACCTGGCCGAGCTTCATGGCCGCGCCCTTCATCGTGCCCAGCACCGCCACGATCTGCTTCGCGGTCTCCAGCTGGCGGCGGGCCATCGCCTCTTCTGAGGCCTCCTCGCCGCGCGTGACGTTGGCTGCGCGGGTGCCGAACTGCTTGACGGCCTCGCTCGCCGCGAGCGTGGCTACCGTGGCGGTGCGGCGCACGCGCGAGGTTGGGATCTTCTCGTTCTCACGCGCCATTACATGCATGCTACGAGCAGCAGGGCGTCGGGGTGTTCGTGCTGGACGGAGCTTCTGGGACGCGGGCCCGACATGGGGCCCTCCGGCATGCTCACCCGCGTCGCCCGGGGGCGCCACGGGCCCGAGCTCAGGACGTTCGCTCGATTTTCGAACCGGGAACGATGTCGTCGGAGCCGTCGGGCCAGCGCACCCAGGCCTTCGTGCCGCCGTCGTAGTCGGCGCCGAGCAGAATCAGCGTGGCGGGCTCGCCCAGCGCGGTGCAGCGCTCCGCGCCCTCGGCGTCGAGGCCACGCCACACCCGGATGAACGAGTTGTCCTCCCACTCGCGGCGGACCGTGGTCTGCTCGGCGTGGCCCGGATAGATGACCGTGTCGGGCGGGAGCTCCATCAGCGTGCCCATGATCGAGTCGCGCAGGTCGGTGTAGGTGGTGTGGCCCGGCGCTTTGACGCCACCGACGGAGTTCTTGAAGAGCGTGTCGCCCGTGAACACGATCGCCTCGGCGCCGGTGAAGCCGCCGGGCGCCGTGGTCGTGCGC
>JACDGG010000049.1 GCA_013815355.1 Solirubrobacterales bacterium | reverse complement strand
CCATCCGCAGCAACACCCCAACAACCGCCTCCCGGCCGGCGTCATAGATCGCCTCCGCCTCCACGCGCTCCACGCCCCCCAATTCGACGCGGCCCGATTATGTCCCCCAGACCAACTGAACGGTTACCAAAACCAGCCTATTTACAGGGCTTTCGGTAAAACTGAGATCTCGCTGGGAAACGCTGAGAGTTGGCTGGGGGAAGGATATAATAACGATATGGACAGCGAGTTTCACTCCGCGACAGCCGCCGCGCACCAGCTCGGCACGAGCGTGCCGCGAGTCGTCCGTGCGATCGAGCGGCTCGGAATCGACGCTCGTCAACGTAACGGCCGCATGCGCTTGCGCAGACAGGACGTCGCCCGCTTGCGCGCCGAGCTCGGCGTGAGCGCGGAGGTCCCCGACCTGACGCCGGTCCAGGCGAATGTCCTGGCAGCTCTGCGCAGCGCCCCACTCGGGCTCGCTTCGATTCGCGCCATCGCGCGGCGAGCCGGAGTCTCGCCCACCGCCGCCTCCCGTGCTGTGGTCGCACTTCAGGAGATCGGGCTCCTCAGCGGTGAGCACACGGTGCTCGCCGCGGGCATTGCACGCTCGGCGACGGTGGTGCACCTCGATCGCCGCTCGCCGCGCTGGAGGGCGATAGCTCCGGCGCTGCGATCCGTGCAACCCCCCGCCCGCCACGACGCAGCTCGCGACGAGCGCGTACCGACGCGCCTTCGGCATCTCTTCTGGAACACCGCTCCCACCCAGCTGGAGCGCCGCGTTGCCGGCCCCTACATCGCACGCCGACTGCTGCGAACGATGGACATCGACGGGCTTGCGTGGGGAGCCGCCAATCTGACTCGCACGGACTGGCTGGAGGCCCAGAGAGCGCGCGGCCTCGCTGCCCCCGTTCGCGCGCTCGCGCGCAACCTGGCCGCGGCGGCTGACAGATGACGAGCACCCCGGGAGGCCGCACCGAGCCGCTCTCCGCCGGGCTCCGGGCGGCGCTCGCTCCCGGGACCGCCGAGGTTTGGCAGACGCTTGCGCCGCATCTGCCGGGCACCCTCTACCTCGGTGGCGGGACAGCAGTTGCGGTGCACCTGCGCCATCGCTGGAGCGCCGACCTCGACTTCTTCTACCACGGCTCCTCGGTTGATCTGGACGCGCTCTCCAACCAGCTCTCCGATCTCGGTACGTTCGCTGCCACCCGCCACGCACCTGGCACGCTGCGCGGCCTGTTCGCGGGTATCAAGGTTGAGTTCCTGCACGCCGACCAGGTGCGTCCGCAGATACTGCTTCGCGAGCCCACCCGGATCGCAGGACTGCGCGTCGCCGCGCTCGAGGACCTGATGGCGATGAAGCTGAAGGTGATCGGGGACCGTGGCGAGGCGCGCGATTACTTCGACGTCATGAGCATCGACGAGCGTGGCGTCGTGACGCTCGAGGACGGTATCGCTCTGTTTCTCGAGCGCTACGGGCTCTCGCCATCGAGCGACGCGCTACCGCACCTGATCGCCGCGCTCGGCTACCTCGACGACGTGGAGCAGGACGACGCGCTCCCTCTCGACCTGGACGCTCTGGTGCGCTGGTGGCAGCAGCGCCAGGCACGCCTCGTCCGCGAGCTGGGCCGCTGGGGCTAACGCGCCGCCAACCTCGGCACGTCGTGCACGATCTCGCTCGGTTCGAAGCTGGACGGGTAGACGTCGGTCAGCCGCCCGCTGGCTGAGATCCCGTAGACGAGCGCCGAGTGCGCAACCAGCTCCGGCTGGCCGACGTCACGCGTGGAGCCAACGCTCCACGCCTTCCACGTACGCGACAATTCGCCTCCTGAGCCGATCAGATATTGCATCCTGCCGAGCAGCTCGTGCGCGCCTAGGAAGTGGCGGACGCTCCGCGCGGTATCACCGCGAGGGTCTACCGACACTGCGATCAGCTGCGCTTTCGCGGCGCGTGGCCCGAGCAGCTTCAGCGCTACACGCAGGTTCGCAGCGATCAGCGGGCAGACGTCGGGACAGTGTGCGTAGAGGAACGTGACGAGTACGGCGCGGCCTCGGTATTGGGCCAAGGTGACGCGTTCGCCGCGGTCGTTGCGCAACGCGATAGCCGGGGCCTGCCTGGCGGGCAGCGTGAGCGTTCCGTAGAGGCCGCTGCCTGCGGCGGCCTCGCGTGCGCCGCCCGGCAGCGGTGTTCTGTCGCTCGAGCCTTTGAAAGCCAGCAGGCCGATCAGCGCCGCAACGACGAGCAGCGCGATCAGTGACGCCGCCAGCTTCGCCCGCATCAGCTCATGCTGACATAACCTGTCGCTTCGCCGGCACTGCGCACGTTCGCCGAGACCTGGTTCTGGAGGTTGCCCTCGATCGTCTCGATCTGACCGCTCGGCGTGACGCCCTGACGATTTCGACGTGCTCGCCGCCGACGACGATCAGATCGCCCGGCTTCGGCACGACGCCGGGCCGCTGCCGAGGCAGCCCCCGACGCGCTGGCGAACGTGCCGCCGCAGGAGCCTGCCTCCGCCGCCAAGGCCGCCGGAGAGCCCCCCACCGATCCTTCCGAGCCGGGCGAGAGCAAGGAAGGCCAGACACCCGCCTGACTCTCGGGCAGGCGGCACCGCGCGAGCGGACGCGGGCGCAGGCGCTCCGATAGACTCGCAGCGACCCTGGGGTCAACCCTTGGGCCGGCGGCAGTGCGCCTCGTTGGCGAGGCGGATGGGGCTCTGCACACGATTGCGCTCCCGAGCCCCGTCACCTCTCCTCGGATCGCCTACCGCGTTCCAACGAGCGAGGGAGCGAGTCGTATGTCATCGATGCAACGTTGTAGGAGGGGCATGCCGGTGCACTTGCGCCATGTCCTCGTGGCAGCGCTCGTGGCCGTGGCGTTCGGCGCCATGACCGCAAGCGCGATGGCCAAAGGCCGTGTGGAGATCGTCAGCCAGAGCGGTCCGCCGCCCGGCCCGATTCCCGCCAACACGCACTACTTCACGACGATCCAGGCAGCCGTCAACGCGACCGGCCACGGCGACTGGGTGCTGATCGAACCGGGTGTCTACGACGAAGAAGTGCTCGTCGAAAAACCGCATTCGAACATTCACATCCGCGGCCTTGACCGCAACGGGGTGATCCTCGACGGCCAGCACAAACCGCTCCCGGGCGGCAGCAACGGCATCGAGGTGCGCGAAACGAGCAAGGTCTGGATCGAAAACCTCACGGCGCGCAACTTCGACCGCGCCGAAGCCGACGGACCGGGTGGCAACGAGATCTGGTGGAACGGCGGCGAGAACTCCGGCACGGTCAATGCGCGCGAATGGTACGGCGCCTACCTGACCGCCTATGACGACGGTCTCAACGGCGGCTACGGCATCTTCACCAACAACGAGACGATCGGCTCTTGGTATGACATCTATGCCTCGGGCTTCAACGACGCCGGCATCTACCTCGGCGCCTGTCAGGAATGTCGCGCGCACATCTCCGACGCGACGATGGAATACAACGCGGTCGGCTACTCGGGCTCGAACTCGGGCGGCGAACTCACGATCGAAGACTCGCGTTTTGCGCACAACACCGACGGCATTGTGCCCAACTCGGAAAACCCCGGTGACGGTCCGCCGCCGCAGGATGGTGAATGCAACCGCAAGAATCTGCAGCACCCGAACCCGACACCGCACATCGCCTCGACTGCCGTCGCGCGCTGCACGATCCTGAGAGGCAACGAAATCACCGAAAACGACAACCTCTCGGCGCCGGGCAACCCGTCCACGAACGCCGCCCCTTGGGGCGTCGGCGTGCTGCTGCCGGGCGACTACGCCGATCTCCTCGAAGGGAACACGATCACCAACAACCCGAACAACGGCGTGCTCGGCTTCGAGTACCCCAACCCGTTCCCGCCGACCGCACAGACGATCTACTTCCAGCTGGCCGGGAACAAGATCGCGAACAACACGTTCACGAACAACGGCTACACCAAAGCGTCATATGCAGGTGACGTGACGCTGCAGGGTGGCATCTTCAGCTCCGGCAGATCGCAGTCGACGAACAACTGCGTGAGCGGCAACTCGTTCACCGCAGCGACCTACCCGGCGAACATCGAAGAAACGTGGGGTTGCCAGAACGCGACCACCCCGAACCCGAACAACGGCTTCGGCGCGATCGAATACCTGATCCAGCTGCAGGCCGAATCAGAAGCGCGCGAATCGGTCGGCCAGCCGGTCCCCGGACCACAGACGACGATGCCGAGCCCGTGCGAAGGAGTGCCTAAAACAACGCTGTGTCCGTGAGGCCTCAACTCTCGCGAGCAGCATGATCTGACGCACCGCCGCCGCCCCTCGTGGGGCGGCGGCTCGCGTTCGAGCTGGGTTCAGGCGCCTTCGGCCAACTCGCGGAAGCGCTCGCCGCGCTGCTCGAAGTCGCGGTAGTGGTCATAGCTCGGGGCGGCAGGTGAGAGCAGCACGACGCCCCCGGCCGCGACGAGCTCGCCGGCCAGTGCGACCGCCGCCGCGAGATCGCCTGCCTCGCGTGCACACGCCGGCGCGACACCCGCCGCGAGCGCGGCTTCGACGATGCTCGTTCCCGTCGAGGGGACGCCGATCACGGTTGCGCCGCTCTCCTGGAGCGCCCTTGCAAGGTCGCCGTACTCCTGCCCGCGATCCTGCCCTCCTGCGATCAGCACGACGTCACTGTCGGCGAAGCTCGTAAGCGCCGCGACGCTCGACTCGGGTGTGGTCGAGATGCTGTCATCGACCCAGCTCACCCCGTCGCGCTCGAGGATCGGCTGCAGGCGGTGGGGCAGTGCCGCGAAGTCCGCGAGCGCCGGTGCGAGCGGGGGAAGCTCGACGCCGATCGCTTCCAGGGCGGTGAGCGCACCGCACAGGTTCAGCGCGTTGTGCTCTCCTCGCAGCGGCAGCTCTGTTGCCGCCAGCGCCGCCTCTTCGCGCCGCGCGAGACCCCCGTCATCGGCGAGGTCCCAGCCCTCGCGCAGGCCGTAGCGGTGCAGCTCGGGGGTTGCGGGTGTGAGCTCCGCCAGGCGCGCGTCGCGCGCGTTCAGGACAGCCGCATGCACGCCGGGGAGCCCGAGCAGGCGCAGCTTGTCGGCGCGGTAGCGCTCCTCGGATCCGTGCCAGTCGGTGTGCTCGCGAAACAGGTTCGTGAGCAGCGCGACCTCGGGTCCCTGCTTGAGATCGGCGATCTGGTAGCTGGAGAGCTCGAGCACCACGACCTCTGTGGGCTGCTCGTCGAGCAGGTCGAGCGCCGGCACGCCGATGTTGCCCGCCAGGCGCACGTCGCAGCCGGCCGCGCGCGCGAGGTGGAAGGCGAGTGCGGCGGTCGTGCTCTTGCCCTTCGTGCCGGTGATCCCGATCACGCGCGCTCCGCCGCGCTCGGCGAGCCACAGCGCGGTGGCCGTCGTGACGGGGACACCGGCCGCGCCCAGCGCCTGTAGCTCGGGTCTGTAGCTCGATACCCCCGGGGAGCGCACGACCAGCGCACAGCCCGACATCGCCTCGACCGCCTCGGCCGCTCCTACGATGCGCGGCGCGGGCGAGCCGAGCATCTTGAGCTCGGCGGGGCCCGGAGGCGAGTCGAAGGCGGCGGCGACGATTTGGGCGCTTGGCAGCCGCCGCGCGAGCTGGCGGGCGAAGGAGCCGATCTCCCGCCCGGCGCCCCACACGCCGATGCTCGCGCCGTCAAGCTCCGAGAAGCGCACGGACGTCCGACATCAGGGCGCCAGGCACGCGATGCTCATCGCTGAGCGCGAGCACCTCGGCCGGATCGCCGGCGGCGGCGGGATGTTGCGGCAGGACCTGGGCCGTGAGGCGGCGCACGACGCGGTGCTGGGCCCAGCGTGGGTCGGCGGCGATCAGGCGCATCGCGGCGAGGCTCTCCTGCTCCTCCCCCACGCACTCAAATGGCTTGTGCCCACCGGTGGCACTCAGCAGCGCGAAGCCCTCGAACTGGCTCTCGTCATCGAGCAGGTCGGCGCCGAAGATCCCGCGCAGCTGCTCGGGCGAGCTGAAGGGCGCGAGCGCGAGGAACACGAAGCGGCACTTGGGGCAATCGCAGCACCACGAGGCAGCCCGCAGCGCGGGATCGAGACGGAAGAGCGCGTTGCAGCTCGTGAAGGCGGCGTGGTAGCGCTCCAGGCGCGCGAAGGCGCGCGCGATCGCGAGCTCGGAGGCCGGCCGCAGGACCGAGAAGAGCTCCACGCCGGCGCCGATCTCGGCGAGCGCCGCCGCCAGCAGCCGCTCGGCGCGCAGCCCCTTGCTGAACTGGTGGTTGACCTCGATTCCATCCCAGCGTAGGTTGCCGGCCGAGGCAGAGCGCTCGTTGGCCATCGCCACGGCGTCGAAGCCGTTTAGCGCCGCGGTCAGCACGGCCACGCAGGAGACGATCGCGGTGATCGGGATGTGCCCGTTGAGCGCACCGGCCGCGTTGAGCTCAGCCAGCTTTGGGTCGAGGCGCCTGCGCACGAGCAGGTGGGGCAGCTCGGCCGCGGTGACGGTGCGCGCGATCGGCGGCGCATCGCCGATCGAGAAGAGGGCGATCTCGGCACCCGAGCGCCGCACGATCTCGAGTGCCACCGCGGAGTCCTTGCCCCCGCCGACGGGCACGAGGACGCGCGCGAGGGCGTTCGGGAGAACGGGCGAGCCCGAGCGCTCGATTTCAACGCGCGGGAAGCGCGGGCGGGGAAGCTCGGACAGCGCGTTGGTGTATGCGAACTCGCCGAGGCCCTCCGAGTAGAGCGCCTCGAGCAGCTCGGCCACCGCGGGCGTGGGGGGAGGGGTCTCACAGCGTACGTGCGCGGGCGCGGCGAGCTTGAAGTAGCTGACGCCCGCAACCCAGTGCAGCAGCGAGAGCAGGCCCTCGACCCGCACGCGATCGGAGTCGCTCAGCTCGCGTGCGATCGGCAGGTCGAATTCCTCGATCAGCTCGAGCTCCCCGTCGAGCGCGTAGCGGAGCGTGACGCGCCCGCCGGCGTCGAGCTCGCGTGAGAGGAAGCGGAAGCTCGAAAACGCGGTGGGATCGAAGGCGCTGCGCAGCTTGGCGTCGGCCACCATCGTCACAAGCCTAGAAGGCGCGAGGGCACTAGAGCACGGACGCGACGTGACCAGTCGCGGCACCCGCCAACTACGCTGCCCGGATCGACGAGGCGATCCGCGCGCGGGCCTCGGCGAGATGCCGTCAATCGTTGGCGGTGACAGCCTCCAGCAGGTGCGCGAAGCGCTCGCGTGCCTGCTCGCGACGCGTCGGCAGATGCTCGCTTGGGACCTCATCGATCGGAGGCGAGTAACCCGCGAGAATGTGGCGCGCCACGGACTGGCGGTGAACCTCATCGGGCCCGTCGTAGATGCGCGCGGCGCGCGCGAAGCGATACATCTGCTCGAGCGGCAGATCGGTCGAGTAGCCGAGCGAACCGTGCGCCTGCACCGCCCGGTCGACGACGTCGTGGAGTACCTTCGCGCCGTAGAACTTGATCAATGCGACATCGGTGCGTGCGGCGCGGTGGCCCTCGGTGTCCATCACCCAGGCGGCGTGCAGCGTCATCAGCCGCGCCGCCTGCATCTCGGCGGCGCTGTCGGCGATCCAGTTCTGCACGGTCTGCTTCTGAGCCAGCAGCGAGCCGTGCGCCTGGCGGTAGGTGGCGCGCTCGCACATCATGTCGAAGGCGCGCCTGGCGACGCCCAGCCAGCGCATGCAGTGGTGGATGCGACCCGGGCCAAGGCGCTGCTGGGCGAGCACGAAGCCCTCACCCTCGGCGCCGAGCAGCGCCTCACCGGGGACGCGCACGCCCTCATACACCACTTCGGAATGACCGCCGTAGCCGCCGAAGTGCTCCGCGGGGTGCTCCATCGTCGGCACGTCCCTGACGATCTCAACGCCTGGCGTGTCGACGGGCACGATGAACATCGACGCGCGCTGAGACGGTCGCGCCTCGGGGCTAGTGACTGCCATCACGATCAGGAAGTCGGCAATCGAGCCGTTGGAGGTGAACCACTTCAGGCCGTCGATCACCCAGCCATCGCCATCGCGCACGGCGCGCGTGCGCAGCTGCGTGGGGTCTGAGCCGGGCGAGTTCGGCTCGGTCATGCTGAAGGCGCTGCGCAGATCGCCGGCGAGCAGCGGATGCAGCCAGCGGTCCTTCTGTTCAGGCGTGCCGGCCATCGCAAGGATCTCGGAGTTGCCCGAGTCCGGCGCGGCGTTGCCGAAGGCGAGCGGGGCGATCGGGGAGGTACCGAGGATCTCGTGCATCAGGCCGAGCTTGACCTGGCCCATGCCCTGCCCCCCCAGCTCGGGCGGCAGGTGTGTGGCCCACAGCCCGCGAGCCTTGACCTGCTCCTGCAGCGGTGCCATCGCGGCCTTCAGCCCGTCGAGCCCGAGCTCGTGCCAGATCGACTCCAGCGGCCAGATCTCAGCGCGCACAAACTCGCGCATCCAGTCGAGCTGCTCCTGGTAGTCGTGGTCCGTGGAGAAGTCCCAGCTCATCGCTTCGCGTCCTTTCGGTCGGGAACACGCGTCGACGTCGGGGGCAAGCCTACGCGCTGCGGGCAGTTGGATGCGCTTTGCGTACGTCCAAACCGCGGAAGTCCTACCGGCTAGCTGTGGCGCTTGCGCGTGCTCCTCCGACCTTTGTACGCACCTTGATCGCCCTCGCCTTCGGACACCCGGAAACCGCGATCTTGACCCGCTGATTGAGCACCACGCCGCTCTGGCTCGTGATCTGCACTGGCGCGGCCAGCTTCTGCCCGCACATGCTACGCCGCGCTCTGCTCGGCAGGTTGGCCGCAAGCCCTACCGCCCGGACCGCGGCTTTGCCGAGTTCGAGGGCGGCAACCTGACCCTCAGCCCGATCGACTCCGAGAAGATGGGCCTGCGATTCAACGCCAACACGATCGCGGTGCGTGTCGAGGACATCGAACAGGCTCGCGCCACGCGGGAATTGCGTGGTGTGAGCTTCGCCGCCGACACGCTCGACACAAGCGTCTGCCACATCGCCTTCTTCGCAGACCCCGACGGCAACGCGCTGTGCTCCACCGCCGATGCGCGCCGCGGACCCCCGCAGGCCTGACCCACAAGCCCACAGCGCCCGTATATTGGGTCGATGGCGCAGGCCGCATCAATGGATCTGACGCTGCTGGCAGGCGCGCGCCGGCTGCTCGAGATCCACGCGCGCGAGTTGCCTCAGCGCGACGACCTCTGCGGAGCCTTCTGCGGCGCCCTGGCTCTGGGGGCGGCCGGCCTCGACGAGCATGACGGCGAGCCCCTTGACCAGGACGCCGTGGCGCTCGCAGCCGGCAGCGTCATCTCCGGGACGCGCGAGGACGGGGTCCTCCCCCATGGGGAAACAGGTAGGCGCGACTACCGCCTGCGGATTCCTCAGATAGAGGACTCCGATCTCTCCGGAACCACCGCCGCCGGGGTGCACGAGGCCGTCGAGACGCTCTCGGCGGGCGCGCTCAGCTCGATTCCGCTCGCCGGACCATGGAGCGCAGAGACGCTCGGAAGCCTGTTCGACGCCGCCGTGACGCGGGAGCGCCCCGTTGCGTTGATCGCGAATTTCGCCACCCAGCACCTGTGGGGCTCGCACGCCAGCGTCCCTCAGCTGCTCGCCTATCTGCTCGACGGCCGACTGGCAGGTCCGCCGCCCGACTGGCGCGTCGGGCACTTTGCATGCGTCGTGGGCCGCGTCGCGGGACCGCGAGGGAGCCTCTACGCGGTTGCCGACACGTATCCGGCGCTCGGCGATCGTGGCGTGCACATGCAACCCGCCGAGTGCCTCGCGGCGGCGCTCGAGCGCGCCGACATGCCGGCGGGCGGCATGCTCGCCGTCATCCACGCGCAGGACGCCGGCGCGCTGCGCGCGGCGGCGCTCGCGGCAGGACTGCGAGAAGAGCTGTGGGACAACGGCACGATCGCCCAGGAGCCGCCCGCGTGAACGACGAGGAGCTGATCGCGCTCGTCTGCTGCGATCTCGGCTCGATCGTGCGCGGCCGCTCCTGCTTCGCCTCGAGCATCGATCAGCAGCTCGCGCAGGGTGTCGGTTGGGTGCCGGCAAACCACGCCCTCACCCCACTCGGGCCGGTGGCCGAGCCCAACCCGTTCGGCTCCACCGGCGATCTGCGACTCATGCCCGATCCCGCGACGCGCGTTCGCGTCGAGGCCGACGCGGCGTCCGAGCCGCGCGCGGGCGCACTGGACTTCATGCTCTGCGACATCGTCGAGACCGACGGCTCGCCGTGGGAGTGCTGCCCGCGCGGCTTCCTGCGCGAGACCCTGACGCTGCTCGAGCGCGAGCTCGGCGCGCGCGCGATCACGAGCTTCGAGCACGAGTTCCAGGTGCTTGCCTGGCCGCTCGCCGACCAGCCCATAGCGGGACTGCCTTTCTCGCTGGAAGCGCAGCGGAGCAGCGAGCCGTTCGCCAGGCGCGTCATGAATGCCCTCGTGGAAGCCGGGGCCGAGCCCGAACGGTTCTTCCCGGAGTACGCCGCGCACCAGTTCGAGATCCCGCTGGCGGCGGCCGAGGGGCTCACCGGCGCGGACCGCGCCGTGGTGTTCAGAGAGGTCGTGCGGGAGATCGCCCGCCGGCTTGGACGGCGCGCGAGCTTCGTGCCGTTGCTCAACCCGTCCGAGGCCGGCAACGGTCTGCACATCCACATCAGCCTGCTCGACGCCGGCGGGCACCCGCTGCTCTACGACGCCTCGCGACCCGGCTGCCTGAGCGAGCTGGGCGAGCGCTTCGCCGCCGGGGTCCTGCGACACGCATGCGCGCTCAGCGCTCTGACCGCGCCGAGCCCCGTGTCCGCCGCGCGCCTGGCGCCGCACCGCTGGAGCGCCGGAGCCGTGTGCCTGGCAACGCAGAACCGCGAGGCGCTGCTGCGCATCCCACCGCTCTTCTCACTCGGCGGCGGCGAGCCAGAGCGCCAGATGCGCCTCGAGTACCGCGGCGCCGACGCGAGCGCCAACCCGCATCTCGCGCTCGCCGCGATCCTCCGGGCCGGTCTTGAAGGAGTTCGCGAGCATCTTCCCGCGCCGCCAATCCTCGACCGCGACCCCGCCGAGCTCGCCGCGGCGGATCGGGAGCGCTACGGCGTCGGCGCACTGCCGGCCTCGCTCGAAGAGGCACTGGAGGCGCTGAGCGAGGATGGCCAGGCCCGCGGCTGGCTGAGCCCGCTGATGTTCGAGGCATACATGAGCGTCAAGCAGGCCGAGGTTAGGGCGGCCGAGCGTCAGGCGCTCGAGGAGACCTGCCGGCGTTATGCCGCGATCTACTGACCCGCTCGCGCAGCTGCTCGAGGGCATCGCGCGCGAGCTGCCGCGCGCCGTCGAGTTGCGCCATCGCCTGCACGCAGAGCCCGAGCTCGCTCACGCCGAGACGAAGAGCGCCGCGAGCATCGCCGCCGAGCTGCCAGTTTCGAGCACGACCGTCGCGGGAACGGGGCTGGTGGCGCTGATCTCAGACTCCGCGGCCGCACCGGTCGCGGTGCGGGCGGAGCTCGACGGGCTGCCGATCCGCGAGCGCACTTCCAGCCCCTTCAGTGCGAGGGGCGAGGCGATGCACGCCTGCGGCCACGACGTGCACATGGCCGCCCTCGTCGCTCTCTCTCGTGCCGCGCACGCACTCGCCGACGCCCTGCCCGCGCCCCTGCTCGCGATCTTCCAACCGAGCGAGGAGGCCTATCCATCGGGCGCCGAGGCGCTAGCCCGAGGCGGGCTCGCGGACTTCGCTCCCCGCGCCGTCGTCGGCGCCCACGTGCACCCCGAGCTGCCCTGGGGGACCGTCGGGCTCGACGCGGGCGTCGTCAACGCCTCCTGCGATCTGATCGAGATCGTGATCGAGGGTGAGCCAACGCACGGCGCCTACCCCCACCACGGACGCGACCCCGTGCTCGCGCTCGCCGAGGTCGTCGTCTCGCTGCACGCGCAGCTGTCGAGAAGGATCGATCCCCTTCACCCCGCCGTGCTCACGATCGGAGAGCTGCAGGCGGGCAGCGCCGAGAACGTGATCCCTGCCGAGGCCCGCGCGCGTGGAGCGCTACGCGCCTACCGCCCCGAGGACCGTCGCGCGCTTGCCGAGATGGTGGAGCAGGTCGTCGCCGGGGTCGCCGCCGCATACGGCTGTCGCGGCGCCGTCGCTTTGGCGGGCGGCGAGCCGGCGCTCTGCAACGACGCCCAGATCGTCGCCCGCGCGCGTGCCCTGCTCAGTGAAGCCGGCCTGGACGCCGCGCCGCGCTGGCGCTCGTGCGGCTCGGATGACTTCGCGTTCTTCGGCGAGCTCGCGCCGCTTGCGATGAGCTTCGTCGGGCTCGACGGAGCACCCGGCTTCAAGCGCCGCCCGCTGCACCATCCCGAGCTGCTCATCCCCGACGAGGCGATCGCAGCCGTGGCTCGCGTACAGGCGATCCTCTTCCTTGCCGCGGCCGAGGCCGATGCGCTCCCGGCGGGCTGATCGCGACATGGCCGGACACCGGACGCTGACCTACGTGGACCCGCACAGGCCGCGAGGCCGCCTCTACTACGCGGTGGCGCGGCTCTCAGCGACGAAGGCCGGCGAGTGGTTCTCGGTCAACGTCGCCTGGAAGCTCGACCCGCACCTGCTGAGGCTCACGCGCGGACGCTTCAGCAGCGCGGGACCCCTAGCCGTCGCGCTGCTGGAGTCACGTGGCGCCCGCACCGGCCAGCCGCGTCGCAACGCCACGCTGTACTTCCACGACGGCGAGTGGGTTACGATCGTCGCCTCCAAGCGCGGCTGGCCCCAGCACCCCGCCTGGTACTACAACCTCCGCGCCCATCCCGACGTCCTCTACGGCGGCCTGCCGTTCCGTGCTGAGCTCGTGGAGGACGAGTCCGAGCGAAAAAGGCTGTGGGAGCTCGCCGACCGTGTCTTCCCGGAGTACGCCGGCTACCGCGACCAGGCAGGCAGGGCCGGGCGAGTCATCCCGATCTTCCAGCTGGTGCCACGCTAGAGATAGCATTCCCTCGAGTGCCCGACCGCCTCCACTTCACTGACTCCGACGAGGCCAACGCGCTGATCGCCGCCGATCCGATGGCGCTGCTGATCGGCTTCGCGCTCGATCAGCAGGTATCGGTCCAGAAGGCCTTCTCCGGCCCCCTCGCCGTGCGAGAGCGGCTCGGCTCGCTCGATCCCGGCGCGCTCGCCGCTGCCGACCTCGAGCCCGTGTTCCGCGAGAAACCCGCGGTCCATCGTTTCCCCGGCGCGATGGCCAAGCGTGTGCACGAGCTCGCGGTCCACGTGCGCGACGAATACGACGGCGATGCGGCGCGCGTCTGGAGCAATGCGAGCGATGCCGCGACGCTGCGCTCCAACATCGCGGGGCTGCCGGGCTTTGGCGAGATGAAGATCAAGGCGCTCGGCGCCGTGCTCGCCAAGCGCTACGGCGTGGCCGTGGCCAAGGGACTCGTACCGCCGCACCCCACCCTCGGAGACGTCGACTCCCCGCAGGCGCTAGTCGACTACCAGGCAGCCAAGCGCGCTCACAAGGCAGAGCGGAAGCAGATGCGCAGCGCAGGCTAGAGCTCCAGACCGCCGAGCCGCACGATCCGATACGGTCAGGCCTCAAATCGTCTCGACCGGGGGGTATCGCGAAGCATGCAGACCAGACGTTGGATGTCAGGCATCGTGGCGGCGGCAGCCGCCGTGTTCGTAGGGGTGTTCGCCGGAAGCGCCGGCGCCGCTGAACTCGTCGCACCGGCCTCGGCGGGCCCTCCGCAGCGACCGCACCTGAATCACCTCGACTTCAACGGCTTCTTCCCGACGATCACGAAGATCAACGTCGGCGATTCGGTCAGCTGGTCGATCAACGGCTTTCACACCGTCAGCTTCCTGGCCGCCGGCCAGGCGCCGCCGCCGCCGATCCTGCCGTCGGCCACGCTCGTACTGAGCGGCCAGCTCGACGCGGCCAAAGCGCCCTTCTGGTTCAACGGACAGCCGCAGCAGATCATCAACCCGACCGTGGCCTTCCCGAGCGGCGGCAACACCTACAGCGGCGAAGGCTTCCTCAGCAGCGGCACGCCCTCGCCCGAAGGTCCGCCGAAACCGTTCGTCGTCAAATTCACCAAAGCCGGCACGTTCACGTTCAACTGTCTCGTGCACCCGGGCATGAAAGGGACCGTCAAGGTCCTGCCCACGGGCAAGAGCGTTCCCACGGCCGCTCAGGATCAGGCGAAGGCCCTGGCCGAGGAGAAGACGGGCCTGCGCGTCGCGCGCAAGCTCGTCAAAGTCAAGGTGCCCAGGCGGACCGTGCTCGCCGGCAACGACGGCGACGGCTCGGTGGCCTGGCTGCGGTTCTTCCCCGAACACATCAAGGTCAAAGTCGGCACGACGGTCAACTTCAAGCTCGCTACCCAGCGTGAGATCCACACGATCACGTTCGGCCCCGCCGCCTACACCTCGGCGATCGAGGCGACATTCACGACTCCCAAGGAAAACCCGGGCGGGCCGCCGACGCTGCTCGTCAACCCGCTCGGCGCCTACCCGAGCGACCCGCCGCCGCTGCCGCCCTACACGGGCACGAATCACGGCAACGGCTTCGAGGGCACCGGGATCCTTGCCGCCGGAGGCGGTCCGCTGCCCTCCAGCGCGAAGATCAAGTTCACGAAGCCGGGTGTCTACGACTTCGAGTGTGTCGTCCACGAAAGCATGGACGGCACCGTCACAGTCACCAAGTAGCTGAAGGCGTTGGCTGTCCGCCCTCGCAATCTGGAGGGCGGACAGCCGCCGCGCCGCGTGCAGCAAAGGACGCCCGGCGCAGGCGCCACCGCCGGGCTGATCCTCAGCGCGCTGCTCGCGTTCGTTGCGATCGGCGCGACGCTGCCGGTCCTGCCGCCGTTCGTGCGCGGGCCCCTGCACGCGAGCGACCTCGCCGTGGGTGTCGTGGTCGGCGCCTTCGCGCTCACTTCGATCGTCTGCCGGCCGCTGGCGGGACGCCAGGCCGACCTGCGCGGCCGGCGGATCGTGCTCGTCTGCGGCTCGCTGGCGATGGCACTCGGCGGTGCGCTCTACCTGCTCAGCGACAGCGTCGCCACGGTCGTGCTCGCCCGCCTCGTCGTCGGCGCCGGCGAGGGCGCGGTGTACACCGCCGGCGCGACCTGGGCCGTCGACCTCGCCCCCGAGGATCGCCGCGGCCTCGCACTCGGGCTCTTCGGGCTGGCCGTGTGGGGAGGGCTCTCACTCGGGCCGGTCGCCGGCGAGCTCTTGCGCTCGAGCTCCGGATATGACGCGGTGTGGGCGCTCACAGCGCTGGCGCCCTTGGCGGGAGCCGCCCTCGCCTCGCGCCTGCCCGAACCGGCGCGCGCACTCAGACCACAGGCCGGTGGCGCGCGCCGTGCGCTCTTTCCGCGTCCCGCACGCCGTCCCGGTGCGGCGCTCGCGCTCGCAAACGTCGGCTATGCCGCGCTCGCGGGCTTTGTCGTGCTGCACCTGCACGCCCGCCACATCGGCGGTGGCGCGAGCGTGTTCACCGTGTTCGCACTTGCGGTCTTCGCCAGCCGGCTCGTGCTCAGCCGCGTGCCCGATCGTGCGGGTGCAAGACCCACGGCGACCGCCGCCGCTCTGCTCGAGGCGCTCGGGCTCGGCGTGATCGCATCGGCTCACTCGCTTCCGGTCGCGCTAGCCGGCGCGCTCGTCGTCGGCGTGGGCTTCTCGATGCTGTTCCCCTCGCTCGCCCTGATGGTGGTGGGCGAGGTCGGCGAGGACACGCGCGGCACGGCGCTCGGCGCCTTCACGATGTTCTTCGACATCGGTGTCGGCCTCGGCGCGCCGCTCGCCGGAGCCACCGCCGCGCTCGCCGGCTACCCCGCCGTGTTCTACCTCGCCGCGGCGGCGGCGCTCGGCACGGCGCTGCTCGCAGCCGGCACGGATCCGCGGCGCTCCCCTGCCTCGGTCGAGCAGCTCGGATAGGAGAACGCGCGAGGCGGTCGTCGCGGCGGTGGCGCTACCGTTGCGGGGCATGTGGGCGCAGAGCGAGATCACGCTCGATCCACGCCCTCGCGGCTATCACCTGATCACGCGCGAGGTCGTGCAGGCTCTGCCGCAGATCGGCGAGCTGGAGATCGGGATCGCGCACCTTTTCCTGCGCCACACCTCGGCGTCGCTGACACTCAACGAGAACGCCAGCCCGGATGTGCGGCGCGACTTCGCCGCGTACTTCGACCGCGCCGTACCCGAGGGCGCGCCCTACTGGACGCACACGCTCGAGGGCGCCGACGACATGCCCGCGCACATCAAGGCATCGCTGCTCGGGCCCATGCTCTCACTGCCTGTCGCGGGCGGGCGCCTCACGCTCGGCACCTGGCAGGGGATCTACCTCTGCGAGCACCGCGACGCCGGCGGGCCGCGCTCGCTGGTCGCGACCTTGTGGGGCCAGGCCGCAGCGGCCGACTGACCACGCGGGCCCGACCGCGCCGGCGTCTCCTAGCTCAGTCCTCGCGCGGTTCGGGCACGACGCGGTCCACGAGCGCACCGGCCGCGCGCGCACCGATCTGCGACTGGAGGTCGAGCCGGTAGCTGAGCAGGGCGATGCTCGGGGCGATCACGTAGTCGGCCGCGTTCAACTCATCGCCGTTCAGCACGCCCGCCTCGATCCACGCATCGATCCGCTCGAGCATTCCCCCCAGCTCCCCGAGCAGGCGCGTCTCGTTGCCCGGATTGACACGAAAGCTCATACGGGCGCCGCGAGAGGCGAACCTTCGCAGCATCTCGCTCGGCGCCAGCAGCGCTCCAAGACGTCCCTTGCCGCCGCGGTTGCGCAGCGCATCCAGACCGTGCAGCGAGGCCGCCAACACAATCCGCCGCGCGGCCATCTGGAATACCTCATCGCCCCATGCCTCGGCCTCCTCCACGGCCGCGCGACGCTTGGAGTCCGCGGGGAAGAGCGGCGACTCGGGCACCTCCCGGTCGAGGAAGCGGGCGATCTCGTGGTTGTGCTGAACGCGGTGCTCGCCATAGCGGAGCGCGGGCACGGTGCCCACGCGATCGAGCATCGCGAGCATGCGGTGCGTGGCGCCGTCGACCTGTCGGATCGGCGTGCGGTTGCCAGGGAAGCCGAGCACCTGCACGAGCAGACCGTGCGGACCGGTGGGTAGCACCACGCGCCGGTAGTCGACCCCCTTGTGCTCGAGCATCAGCATCGCCGTGCGGCAGGCGTGCGAACCCGAGATCACATACAGCGTCGGGCGCTTGGAGCCCATCAGGCAGGTCCCGGCAGGACGTCGATCTGCGGCGAGCGCAGCGCGATGCCGAGGCCGCGCAACGACACGCGCCCGGACTGCGGGTAGAAGCACATGTCGTTTGGCTCACGCGTGCCATAGGCGAGATAGCTCATCCCACCCTCGCCCGCGCGCAGCGCGTGGGCGATGCCGCTGGCGGCGGGGCGCGCCACGACGTCC
>JACDGG010000239.1 GCA_013815355.1 Solirubrobacterales bacterium | reverse complement strand
GGCACGGGCCGGGTCGAAAACGGGGGCGCCGCGGTCGCTGATGCAGACGACCCTGTTCGTCGGCGGGTACCTCCTCGCCTGGGTCCTCGTGGGTCTCGCAGCCTGGACGGTGATAAAGGAAGTGCGGTCGTTCGACATCGCCTTCCTCGCCTGGGGCGAAGGGGGGCGGTACGTCGCCGGGGCAGTAATCGCGGCGGCCGGCGTCTACGAGCTCACACCGATGAAGGCACGTTCACTTAGGCACTGCCGCGACCGGGGGTTGCTCGTCGCCGACTGGCACGGAGGACCGCTTGGCCCGCTGCGCATGGGCCTCGGGCAGGGCGCCCATTGCATCGGTAGCTCGTGGGCCTTGATGGCGGCACTCTTCGCGCTGGGCGTCATGAACATCACCTGGATGGCCGTGATCGCCGCCCTCGTCGCGATGGAGAAGCTCCTACCGCGCCCCGCGCTGACCAGCCGCACCGCCGCGACGGTGCTCCTCGCGCTTGCCGTGGGCGTGGCTCTCGTCCCCGAGACCCTGCCGGGTCTGACGATCCCAGTCTGAGCGGCTCCAACGCAGGTTAGCCTCTAGTCGCGGGCGGGAGGCACCACGACGCAACGGGTTCGCCTGCGCAGCCGTTGGTCTGCCAGTTTGAGGCCAACTGGGGCCAGGAAGCGGAAGACCCGCAGTGCACGGCCTTTCGCGGCGCGCCTGTCTGACCCACAGGGCGCGGCGTTCTCGATCAGCCAGCTGCTCGTCTCCCGATGGACAGCCATCGGCCCGGCGTCACCAACTTCGTGCACATCGGCCTGGCGACTCGTCGTCGGACAGTGAGAGGGCCGCGGCAGCCAGACCGGGCGACCCTTGGGTCCCGGCAGGTCCGGCGCATCACCGTCTCGCTCAACGTGGGGCTCGGCACCACCATGCTGCTCGCCGCGCTTGTAGCCGGACAGATCAACCTCTAGGCGGCAAGGTGAGCGAGCCGAGGCCAACGATCGCGAACTCATCCCGGTCGCTCGTGGCCAAGCGCGTTTTGATGGCCGCCGCCACGGCCTTGATCGCCGCCAATCTTTGGACCGGAGCGCCGCTGCTCGCGCTGTGGATCGGCTCGCAGGGGGTCGGCGAAAAGACGCTGAGCATGGGAGCCGTCTTCGTCGTCGTAGCCGTCCTTGCGATCCTGCTGCTCGCCATGACACTCGCCCTGGCGCAGCTCAACTCCGCCTATGACCGCCTCACCGGGCGCCCCACGGGCGAACGTCGCCTCACCTGGCTGCGCAGCATGAACACCCAAGCACGCGAAACCGTCAGCCAGGGCGCTGAGCTCAGCGCACTCGAGCGGATTGTGATGGCCAGTGTCTACCTCGCCGTCATCGCCTTCGTCATCTGGTTCTTCCTGCTTGCCGGCTCACCGCTGCCCGGCTGAGCTCGCTCATCGAGCTCCTTCAGCAAGATCCGCCGGCACGAAGCTAGCTCGAGGGATGAACAGCAGCGCGAGCACACCAGCACTTGATCTCATCCTCCCGGCCCCAGCGGGCGCCCCAGCTGCCTGCGCGCCGCCTGGGTACCGAGATACGGGCGCACGATCATCGCCACGAGCCCGTTGCACAGCGGCTCCAGCCGCGCGGACTCTGACTCCAGCAGGCGCGCGTGGATCACGCCCAGCGCCTCGCCCACAGCCTGCACGCCGCTACCCGCCCGCACCTCTGCGCGCGCGAGCTCACTGCCCTCGCGTTCGACCTCGCGCGCGAGGCGCTGCATCACCTCGCGGCAGCGCGCCATCGCCTCGGGGCCGGCCGCCGGCGCGCGCACGACGCACAGCCTCGCCAGCTCGGGCTGCTCGTCGAACAGCATCAGCAGCGCCCATAGCCCCGCCCGCAGCTGCTCGACCCAGTCGCTCTGCGCCGCATAGGCAGGCAGCACCCGCTCCCTGACGATCTCGAGGGCCCGCTCGAACTGCGCCGAGAAGCCCTCTGCCTCGGTATCGCTCACCTGCCCGCGGCCTCTCCGTAGCGGCGGTCAACACGATCGCAATCAGGGAACAAACAGACACACGTTCATGGACATGACGTGCTCAGCGATTGCGCGACGCGCTGGATGCGCTCGCCGCGCGGGGTCAGACGCCACGCGTTGGCCGCGCCGCGCGGCTGGCCCTCACCGTCGTTGCGCACGAGCTCGAGCCGCTCGAGGCGGCGCATCAACTTTGAGACCTGGCCCGCGTCGGTGATGCCCGCGCGCGCGGCAATGCTGCGATTGCTCGCTCCGGGGCTCTCGGCGACTGCGGCCAGGGCGCGCGCCGTGCGGTAGGTGAGGCGCATGTTCAGATCCTCGCGCTGCTTCGGGGCGCGCGGCCGTGGCGCCGGAGCACATGCGGGGCCCGGAAGGAGCGCGGGGACTTCGAGCTCCTCCTGGGCGGCGGCGCGTCCCAGATAGGGCATCACGATCATGCTCATTGAGGGCCCCATCAGGTCGCTCAGCTGATGCTCGCCGTCGATCAGCCTCGCGTGGAGCAACTCCGCGATTGCGCCCGCGACCGCTATCGCGGCGAGCGGCTGACGTGGATAGCGTCCGTCGCCGGCGCGCTGGCCCTGCTCGATCGCCTTCGCCGCGCGCGCGAGCACGGCCGCACGACACGCGAGCACCGCCTCCTGGGCCCGCAGTGCCTCCACCACGCACACATGCGCCAGCCCACGCTCCTCTTCCATCGCTCCCAGCAGCGCCAGTAACGCCGCGCGCATCGCCTCACGCCACTCGGGCTCTGCCTCGAAAGCCGCGCGCGTGAGCTCGACCGCGCGCTCGAGCGTCTGCTCAAGCGCCTCGAGGAAGCAGTGTTCGGTGCTCTCGAACAACTCGTAGAACGTCTTGCGTGAGACGTGCGCGCCCGCGATGATCGCGGAAACCGTGAGCTGCGCGTAGCCCTCGCTTTCCACCGCCCTGAGCGTCGCGGCGAGCATCCGCGAGCGCTGGAACGCCGCCACCTGGGCTCCGCTGGAGCCTTCGCGACGCAGATGGCGCAGGGGCCGCTCGCGGGAGTCGATGCGCTGCGAGGGCACCTCAGGCCCTAGCGGCGCACGTCTGGCGCGATCCCGGCGAGGGCGGCGTGAAACGCGGAGGGCAGGGCGATCATAAACATAGGCGAGGACCCTAACGAATCGGTCCTTGCGCTGTCAATACGAGCTATCGAGAACCCTCGTAAACGACTCTTGTGTAGTTTATAGCTTGGGTTGACAGCGCGTCTCGGAACCAGGGCGGAGAGAACACTGATGGACACAACGAGCGACTAGGCGGGCGGGATGTCAACTCGGGTACGGTTCTCGCCGGGCACGCCGCCGGATGCGGCTCAGACCCGCATACCCATGGCCCCACAGGCGAGAAAGCGAACCCAGCGAGAGCGACTGCTGAACGGCATGATCGCCGTCGCCAGCCGGCGTGGCTACGCGGGCGCCAACGTCTCGGCCGTGATCGAGGAGGCCGGCGTCTCACGCCCGACGTTCTACGACTACTTCGAGGATCGCGAGGACTGCTTCAGCGCCGCGATCGAGGACGTGCAGGGGCAGCTGCTCAGCTCGGTCGAGCAGGCGATCGGCGAGACGAGCGAGGCCGCGATCACAGCAGCCGTCGCCGCGCTCGTTCAGTACGCGTGCGCCGAGCCGGCGAGAGCCCGCTTCTTGATGGGCGAGGCGATGAGCGGCGGCGTGCGCGCGCTGGAGG
>JACDGG010000238.1 GCA_013815355.1 Solirubrobacterales bacterium | reverse complement strand
GCTCGCGCCCGAGCGGTCGGTCTCGGGGGCCAGCAGCCAGTAGCGCCCCGGCCGCTCGCGCGTCAGCGAGCCACGCCCCAGCGAACGCGCCGCCGGCTCGCCGGGAGGCGCAGAGCCGAAGGCAACCGCAAGCGCGTCTTCGAGCTCATCGCTCAGGCTCAGTAGCTCCGCGCGAGGCTCCCCGCTGCCCAGCATCTCGAGCTCGCGCGGTTCCACGAGCAGCACTGCAAACGGGCGTCCGTCCTCGCGGGAGAGCTGCAGCTGGCGGCCGATCAACCCGATCCATGCCGCCGGGCCCTCCTCGCCGCGAGCATCGTGAATCGCTATCTCATCGCTGCCCGAATGAGCGCCCGCCGGCGCCTGCCATACGCTCGCCCGCTCGGAGCGCGGCTGCAGGGCTCGCGGCGGGGAGTCATCCCAGGACGCGGGCCGCTCTGCCTCGCTCGGCGAAGCAGGCGCGGCATCCACACGCTCATCGACGAGGATCGCCCCCGCGCGGATGACCTCGTCTCGAGACGCCTGCGCGCCCCGGCTGGAGCCGGGAATCTCCGTCGAGAGCGCCCCCGGCGGGAGCGCGGGCTCATCCTCGAGCGCGACCGCGAGCATCCCCGCGCAGATACAGGACAGACGCTCGGAGAGATCCGACACCTGTTGCATCTCGGCGCCTCCCGGCCGCTGGGAGTGCAGTTCCACGAGCAGCGCCTGCCAGAGCACGCTGCGCAGCCTCTCAACCGCTCGCACGAGCGCCGGGGCGCCGGCGGCGCCGCTCATCGCGGCGAGCGCGTGCGCTGCCCCGGGCTGGTCGCGGCCACTGCTGGGAGTCCTTGCGAGCAGGCGATCTAGCTCGCGGTCGGAGCCCACGGCCCTGATCGCCTGGGCCATCAGCGCCGGCGCCTCTTGCGCGAGACCCGCCAGCGGTATCTCGGCGATGTCCTGCAGCGGACGCGCCGCGATCAACGCGATCGCCCACTCCTTGGCCATCTCCTCCGCGCGGGCCACGAGCGCCTCGAGGCCCAGCTCGGCCAGCGGGCGGGGGCGGAGGCTTTCGTCGCTGGGAGGCTGTGCGCTCACACCTGTTGGATATCAGCAACGGGGGACGCCGCCGGCTTCGGCGCCCGGCGCGGATAGCCTGGCATCCTCCTTGCTCGAGCAGAGAACGAAATGACCCTCGCCTGGCTCGCGCTCGCCGCCCTCGTCGTGCTCTCCGCGGCGCTCGTCGCGTGGCTCGTGCTCAACCGGCGCCCGCGCGGCGACCGGCCCGAGCTGGTCAGGATCACCGACCTGGAGGACACGACCTCCCTGGACCCTGAGACGGGAGCGGTGCGCTCGGTGCAGAAGGCCGACCTGATGATGGAGGAAGCGACGCTGAGCGAGATCTGGACGCCCGTCAATCTCGAGCGCCTGGCCCGCACCTACTGGCGTTTTCTGACCCGCGTGACGCTCGGGCTGATCCGCGTGCACTACACCGCCGGCGAGCGCTCGGTCGTGCTGCTGGCGCTGCCGCTGCGGCTGCTCACCTTCCAGGCGCCCGAATACGAGATGGACGCCTCACACGGGCTCGTGCGCTGGCGGATCGAGCGCGGGCTGCTGGTCTCGCGCCGCGGGCACGGCGGCAACGGGCATCTGCAGATCGACGTGCACCGCAGCGAGAGCGAGGCCCCCGATCATGCGCGCCTGCACATCGAGGTCGAGGTCGCGAACTTCTATCCGTCTATCTCCAGCCGGCTCGGTCAGCGGCTGTACAACGCGACCCAGTCGCGCCTGCACGTGGTCGTCACCTACGGCTTCCTGCGCTCGCTGGCGCGCCTGGACCTGGCCGAGTCCAAGGTCGGGCGCTTCCAGGCACCGGACCAGGGCTAGCAGCTAGCTCTCTTCGACCTCGTCCGCCTCGGCTTCTGCGCGCGCTCGCTCGAGCACCCGCGCCGGCTGGCTGACGACGGTCGCGCCGGCCGGCACGTCGCGCGTGACGACGGCCCCCGCGCCGATGCGCGCGCCGCGGCCGATCCGCAGAGAGCCCTCCAGCGGGCTGATCACGACCGAGCTCGCTCCGATCTTGACGTCGTCCTCGATCACGATGCGGCCGTGCTCGGAGTTCCATCCCGAGCGTGCGCGCACGGCGATCGTGACGTTGTGCCAGATCTTCACGCGCTTGCCGATCACGACGTTCGAGTGCACCATCGTCCCGAAACCGTGATGGCCGAAGCGCACATCGGGGCTGACAGAAGCACCCGGAGCGAGCGAGTTGTGGTAGATCACCGAGTTCAGTTTCTTGACCCACAGCGCCGCGCGCCGGTGGCCGCGATTGCGCAGCGCGATCGAGAGCAGCCACAGTCGTTCCGGGCTCATTTCGCCTGCTCCGCTAGAACCGCTCGCCGCCGACCGCGCGCAGCTTCGCGCGGTCATGCGTCGCGCGAATCCGCCGGATCGTCCCCGAGCGCGAACGCGTGACGAGCGATTCGGTCGTTGCCCCACCGGCGCTCGGGTAGCGCACGCCCTGCAGCACGTCGCCGTCGGTGATGCCCGTGGCCGAGAAGAACACGTCCTCCCCCGAAACGAGATCGTCGCGGCTCAGCACCCGCTCGAGGTCATAGCCGGCCTCGCACGCCGCCGTGCGCTCGTCATCGTCGCGCGGCCACAGCCGGCCCAGCAGCTGACCACCGAGACACTTCACCGCGGCTGCCGAGATCACGCCCTCGGGCGTGCCGCCGATGCCCCACAGCAAATCGACGGGCGAGCGCTCGGTGACCGCCAGCAGCGCCGCGGAGACGTCGCCGTGAGCGATCAGGCGCACCCGCGCGCCCGCCTCGCGGATCGCGGCGATGCCCTGCTCGTGGCGCGGACGGTCGAGCACGACCACCATCACGTCGCTGACCGGGCAGCCCTTGCGCTTGGCCACCAGCTCGACCGTCTCTCCAAGCGGGCGGTCGAGGTCGAGCAGGTCGGCGATCTCCGGCGCTCCGGCGATCTTCTCCATGTAGACGCACGGGCCCGGGTCGAACATCGTGCCGCGGCTCGACAGCGCGATCACCGCGAGCGCGCTCGGCATCCCGTGCGCAGCGAGCGTCGTGCCCTCGAGCGGATCGACCGCGATGTCCACCTGCGGCGGCGAGCCGTCGCCGATCACCTCGCCGTTGTAGAGCATCGGCGCCTCGTCCTTCTCACCCTCGCCGATCACGACCAGGCCATCCATCTGCACCGACTGGAGCATGTAGCGCATGCCGTCCACCGCCGCCTGGTCTGCGGCCTCCTTCTCGCCGGAGCCGACCAGCGGAGCCGCTGCGAGCGCCGCGGCCTCGGTGACCCGCACCAGCTCGAGCGCGAGGTTGCGCTCCGGTAGCTGCTGAGCTGCCTCTGTGTTCACGGTTCTCCTTGCAGATGTTCTTGCGCGTTGGCAACTGCCGGGCGCCGTCGGCACCTGAACCTAGCCGAGAGCGGGCCTTCGGGTCGCCTACAGATCCGATCCTCGCGGCTCGGTGGGAGCATCGCCGCCGGCGGCGGGCGCGTCCTTGGTCAGGATGCGCGCGGGTGGCCCGACCACGATCGCCCCCGCGGGCACGTCCTCGGTGACGACCGTGCCGGCACCCACCCGGGCCCCTTTCCCCACGCGCAGGACACCGCCGCGCGGAGCGATCAAAACAGAGTTTGCGCCGATCTTGACGTCGTCCTCCACCACGATCCGCGAGCGCGGCCCGCGCGGCGGCGCCGAGTCCGCCGGCGGCGCCTCCGCGCCCGCGCC
>JACDGG010000048.1 GCA_013815355.1 Solirubrobacterales bacterium | reverse complement strand
GCAGCGAGCTGCACACCCTCAGCGGCGGGCGCACGCGCTGGGCGGCGACGCGCTCGGTCGCCAAGGCGCTCGGGCCGGACCTGCGCCTGGCGGTGTTGAGCGGCGACTCCCAGACGGTCGCGCGCGTGCAGGGCCGCCAGCAGTGCGGCCCGGGCTGGGTCAGCCACATCCTGCAGGCGCTCGTGCTCGAGCTGTGGCGCGATCCGCACGTGCGCCGTCAGGTCGCGCGCGCGTCGAAGCTCTACGTGCAGCGGCGCGAGCAGCTGCTCTCCCAGCTGGCGCGGCACGGGGTCAGCGCCCACGGCGCCTCCGGGTTGAACGTGTGGGTGGCGGTCCCCGAGGAGGCCGCCACGATCGGCGCGCTGCTCCAGCGCGGCTGGGTTCTGGCCCCCGGCGCGCCTTACCTCCTCGCCGGCGGTGCGCCGGCCGTGCGCGTGACGACGGCGACGCTCGAGGCGGATGAGGCGGCCCAACTGGCCGGCGATCTGGCCGAGGCGCTCGCGCCGAGCGGCGCGAGCCGCAGCGGATAGCGATGATGGCAGGCATGCCGAGTGCTCCCGCCAAGATCGCCGCTGCCCGCAGCTGCGCCTATGCGGTGCTGCGGCGCGTATTCGAGCAGGGCGCCTACGCCGACCAGGCGCTGCAGGCCGAGACGCGGGCGCTCGACCCGCGCGACCGCGCGCTTGCGATGCGCCTCCTCTACGGAACCGTGCAGCGCCGTGCGACGCTCGATCACGTGATCGAAGCGCTCGCCGAGCGCCCCGCGGAGCGCCTCGACGCGCCCGTGCTCGCGGCGCTTCGGCTCGGCCTCTATGAGCTCATCTACCTCGCCGGCTCACCGGACTACGCCGTCGTCGGCGACGCTGTCGAGCTCGCCAAGGCCCATGCGCGCGCCGGTCACGGGCTCGTCAACGCCGTGCTGCGCCGCGCCGCGCGCGAGGGCGCGGCGGGCCTGCTCGCGGGCATGAACGACGAGACGCCGCAGGCCGCCGCGATCATGCACTCCCATCCCGAGTGGATCGCGCGCCTGTGGTGGGGAGAGCTCGGTGCCGAGCAGGCACGGGCGCTGATGGCCGCCGACAACGAGCCGGGCGAGGTCGCGCTACGAGCCAACGCGCTGCGCACCGACGCCGCCACGCTCGCGGCGGCGCTCCCGGTGCGCACACATCGCGACTCGGAGATCCCCGAGGCGCTCGTGCTCGAGGAGGCCTTCGACGCCCAGGCCTCGCCGCTCTGGAAGCAGGGAGCCTTCACCGCGCAGTCGCGCGCGGCGATGCTCGTCGCGCGCGTGCTCGACCCCCAGGCCGGCGAGCGCGTGCTCGACCTGTGCGCGGCCCCAGGTGGCAAGACCACGCACCTTGCGGCGCTGATGGAGAACCGGGGCGAGGTGCTCGCCGTCGAGCGCGACAAACGCCGGGCGGGCGGTCTCGTGCGTACCGCCGAGCGTCTCGGCGCGAGCGCGGTGCGCGTGGAGGTGGCCGATGCGTCGCGGCGGCGCCCCGAGGGCGCGGTGTTCGACCGCGTGCTCGTGGACCCGCCCTGCTCGGGCCTCGGCGTGCTCCAGGCGCGCCCCGATCTGCGCTGGCGCGTGACCGAGCAGGCGATCGTGGAGATGCGCCGGCTGCAGGACACGATCCTCGCCGCGGGAGCCAAAGCGCTCCGTCCGGGTGGCGTGCTTGTCTACTCTACTTGCACGATCTCCCCGACCGAGAACGAGCGTCCGATCGCCGCATTCCTGGAATCCAACCCCGATTTCCGCCTCGACGACCTCGCCGCTGAGTTGCCCGCGCTTGCGCTCTCGGGGCGTGCGGGCGCCGCGCCGGCGCTCCCCGGCGCGCTCCTGACGTTGCCCCACCGCGACCACACCGCCGGCTTCTTCATCGCACGACTGCGGCGGTCCTGAGCCGATGGACGGCGAAGCGGAGGCCCCGGCGAAGGCGATCGATCTCGGGCCGAAATGCCCGAACTGCGGCGAGCCCTGGCTGCGCCCGACCAATCTCCCGGGTCGCTACCGCTGCGTCTACTGCCTGCACCGCTTCGAGCTGACCTCGGTCTGCCCCAACTGCGGCGAGCACTCCACGATCGTGCGGATGTCCTCGACGGCCGTGCTCAAGTGCAATAACTGCGGCGACTCAATGCTCCAAGCCGTATGAGCACGCATACCTGCGCTGGGCCGGCGTCCTCGGTCGCTCGCGTGCAAAGCACGCCACGCTCCCTGCGTCCTTGTCCAGCTTGGTCTGCGTGCTCATACGCGGCGCGCGGGGGGGACGCGCGAGGATGAGCGCGCCGCAGGAGCTGCTGCGCGGGGTGCGGGTCGCGCCGTCGATCCTCTCGGCCGACTTCGGGGCGCTGCGCTCGCAGGTCGGCGAGGTGCTCGCGGCGGGCGCGCGCGTGATCCACGTCGACATCATGGACGGGCACTTCGTGCCACCGATCACGGTCGGGCCGCTCGTGGTGGAGGCGCTGTCTGAGGTTGTGCGCGACGCGGGCGCGATGCTCGACGTGCATCTCATGATCGAGCATCCCGAGCGCCACGTAAGCGAGCTCATCAAGGCCGGCGCGCACTCGATCACTTTCCACGTGGAGGCCACGCCGCACGCCGCCTACACCGCGAACCTGATCCGCGAGAGCGGGGCCTCTGTGGGGGTCGCGATCAACCCCGGCACCGCGCCGAGCGCGCTCGCTGAGCTCTCAGAGATGCTCGACATGGCGCTCTGCATGACCGTCAACCCCGGCTGGGGCGGGCAGCCGTTCATCGCGCACTCCCTCGAGAAGCTGGGAAGGCTGCGCGCCGTGCTCGGCGATCGGGCGGCGCTCGAGGTCGACGGCGGTATCGATCCGCAGACAGCGCCGCAGTGCGCGCAGGCCGGCGCGAACGTCTTCGTTGCGGGCTCGGCGATCTTCCACGCCGAGGACCCGGCCGCCGCATACGCGGCGATCGCCGGCGCCGTCGGTGCCGAGTAGCGCGGCTCGGCCGCGCGCCGCTTGGGCATGCCTCAGCTCGAGAGCTGCGTGCGCCCGCGCGTGCCCTGGCGGTAGAGCAGCGTGAGTGCGACGGTGAGCACGGCGGTCGCGCCGGCGTAGCCGATCTCGGCGCGCAGCAGCTGATCGGAGACCGCCGGGATCAGCATCCAGGTAACGAACGCGACGGCGGCCAGCAGCCAGCAGCCGGCCGCGGCGCGTGCGCGGTCGCGCGCGAGCGCCGCCTGGTTCAGCGCGCCGGAGCTCAGATGCAGGCCCATGCCGACGCCGATCAGCGCGAGCCCGACGCGGCCGTAGTCGTAGTTCTGGCCGAAGAAGACGTGGCGCAGAGCGAACGGGCCGACGAGCAGCAGCCCGACGGCGACGGCGGTCGCGAATGCGGCGATCGCAAGGATCGTCGTGCGGATCGCGCGCGCGAAGGCGTCGTGCCCGGCGGTCGCCTCAAGGCCCGTGAGATGCGGCAGAAGTGAGGTCTGGATCGCCTGGAAGAGCTGCAGCGGCGCGCGCGCGATCAGCAGCACGTTGAAGACGACACCCGCGAGCGTGCGGCTGCGCGAGGTCGCATCGACGGTCAGCACGGCGGCGTTCAGGAGCGTCTGCTCGGAGAGCATGATGCCCGACACCCAGACCGCGAAGCCGCCGCCGCGGCGCAGCGAGATCTCCTCGTGCGCCGCGAGCTCCTGCACGCCCTCGGTGCCCGGTCCCGCGAGCGCCGCGTCGGCCTCATCGGCGGTGATCGGCGCGTCAGGGCCGTGCGGCTGTGCGCTCACCTCGCCCCGCTCGCCGCGGCCCCGCGCGAAGGCGAGCGGCACGACCACGAGGCTCACGAACGGCGCCGCCGCGATACCCATCGCAACGGCGGTCTGGCCGCTTGCGATGCCGATCGCCACGGCGATCGCGAAGCTGATGCGCGAGACCGACTCCATCAGCACGAGCGCGCCGAACAGCCCGAAGCGTTGATGCCCCGCGAGCCAGCCGCGCGCGAAGTAACTCGCGGCGTAGGCGAGCGTGCCGACGACGAGCACGTCATAGAGCGCCTCGTGATGTTCGAAGAGGTGGTTGACCAGCTCGCCGTGCAGCGCGAGCGCGACCACCAGGAAGATCGCTGCGAAGGCCGCCTGGATCGACATCGGCACTCGCATCGCGTGTTCGGCGTGGCCGCGTGCGCGGCGTTCGGCGATCGTGCGCGAGAGCAGCTGTTCGATCGGCCTGTAGATCACCGAGATGATCACGAACATCACCGACCACAACAGGTCGATGCGCTTCGCCGAGCTTTCCCCGAGCACGTGACTCGCGATCGAGAAGTACGCGAACGTCAGGAGGCCGGTCGAGGCGATCCCGATCGAGAGGATGCGGGCGCCGCTGCCATATGAGCGCGTCGGAGCGGCCGGGGCGAGCCTAGAGGCGGACAAGCACCATCGTCCAGGGGAACGGCGAGCGGACCTCGGCCACCTCGCCGTATCGCGAGAGCATCGCGACGAACGAGCGCCGCGAGAAATGGTTGAGATGCCCCGGCGTGTTGCCGAGCGCCGGCCAGTAGGCGCCGCGCGCCATGTTCAGCATCCGCCACAGCGGCTCGCGCGGCACGGAGACGAGCAGATGGCGCGAGGCGCAGCGCGCCATCTCGGCGACGGTGTGCTCGGGGTCGGGCACGTGCTCGAGCACCTCGATCGCGCTCGCCAGCTCGAACTCATCCCCGGCGAACGGCAGGTTCTGCGCCTCCATCACGCGGTATTCGAGGTTCGGCGCCGCGTGCTCGGCCCAGCCCGCCTGGATCGACTCCTCCTCGAGGTCGATCCCGACCACACGCCCGCTGTCGACGCGCTGCGCCCAGCGCTGCACGAGCAACCCCTCGCCGCAGCCGACGTCGAGCAGCGAGGAGGGGGCGGCGAGCTCGAAGAGCTCGTCGAGCGTGCGCTCGAAACCGCTCATCAGCCGCCGCACGACCGGGTTGCCGGAGCCGTACTTGTCGTAGGTGTTGCCCGTCACGACGCCGTCCTTTGAGACCGTCACGCCGCTCACAGGCGCACCGCCTCGGACCTCGGCGCCTCGGGAAGCTCTGACTCGATGTCGCTCGCGCCGGGCGCGCGCTCGAGCTCGCGGCGCTCGCCCGGTTCGTAGTGGGAGGGCTCGATGCCGAGCTTCAGCTCGATCCGGCGCATGCGCTCGAAACTGCGCTGGGTCATCACGCGCTGCGCCGCGAGCAGATCGCCGATCACGCCGAGCGCCCACAGCACGACCGCGGCGATGAACAGCACGGCGCCGAGGATCAGCGACTGCACATGGCCCTTGCCCGCGCCTTCGATGTAGGCGAGGAGGAAGCGGATCCAGACGCCGACGGACACGAGCCCGATCAGCAGCGCAAGGCTCCAGAACACGCGCAGCGGCTCGTACTGGGCGTAGATGCGGAAGATCGATACGGCGTTGCGGCGCACGTAGGCGCCCATCGAGGGGAACAGGCGCGACTCGCGCGTCTTCGGGTTGGTGCGGATCGCGACGTGGTCGATCGCAACGAGCAGCTTGCCCGCCTGAATGATCGTCTCGAGCGTGTAAGTGAAGCGCGAGACGACGACGATCTGGATCGCGGCCTCGCGGTTGTAGGCGCGAAAGCCCGAGGTCGTGTCCGGCACCGTCGTCGAGGAGGCCTGGCGCACGACCCACGAGCCGAGGCGCTGCAGCGCCTTCTTCAGCGGCGAGAAGTGCTCGATGCCGCCGACCTCGCGGTCGCCGATCACCATGTCCGCGCGGCCCTCGAGGATCGGGCGCACGAGCTTGGCGATGTCCGGCCCGTAGTACTGGTTGTCGGCGTCGGTGTTGACGATCACGTCGGCGCCCAGCTTCAGCGCCGTGTCGATCCCCGCCTGGAAGCCCGCCGCGAGGCCCTTGTTGTTCGTCAGGCGCACGAGATGATCGACACCGAGCGAGCGCGCGACCGCGATCGTCTCATCGGTCGAGCCGTCGTCGATCACGAGCCACTCGACCACGTCGAAGCCGTCGAGGGCACGCGGCAGATCGGCGAGCGTCTGCGGCAGCTGCGCGGCCTCGTTGAAGCAGGGGATCTGGATGATGAGCTTCATGGGCGTCGATTGCCTAGACTTGGCTCCCGGCAGTATCCCAAAGCGCAGGTCACGGTCTTGGCGCCAAGGGTTCGGACCCAGCCGCCCCGTGCCGGTTGCGGGTGGGGTCCAAGACCGCCAAGGCTAGATGGAAAGCGCGACGCTCACCCGGCTGAGCCCGGGCTCGACCCGGCTGGCACGGCTGCGTGCCCTGCCCGTCTCGACGTGGGCGCGGATCGCCTTCGCGGCGATGTGCCTCGGCGCGCTGATCGGCTACTTCGCCTTTCCGACCTATCCGACCTACGATTCCTTCTACGCGCTTCTGTGGGGGCGCGACCTGCTGCACCTGCACCTGCCCGACTTCCGCGTCTACCGCGGGCCGACCGAGCATCCGCTGGCGATCGCCTTCGGCATGTTCTGCTCGATCTTCGGCGACGGCGGTGCGCGTCTGATGGTGCTCGGCTCGATCGCCTCCTTCGTGGCCGCCGTCGCCGGCATGTACCGGCTCGGGCGCCTGTGCTTCGGCCCGGTCGTCGGGCTGATCGCCGCGCTGCTGTTGCTGAGCCGCTTCTTCCTGGAGAACCTCGCCGCACAGGGCTACCTGGACATCTCATATCTGGCGCTCGTCGTGTGGGCGATCGTGCTGGAGGCCGGGCAGCGCCGGCGCGGTGCGCCGGTGCTCGCGCTGCTGGCTCTCGCCGGTCTGCTTCGCCCCGACGCGTGGGTGCTCAGCGGGGTGTACTGGCTGTGGTGCTGCTGGGTCGGCGATGGCGCCCGGCGATCGACGGCCACACGCCTGAAGTACCTGGCGATCGCGGCATCCGCGCCGCTCGTGTGGGTCACGCTCGACGCGATCGTGACCGGCAACCCTCTCTACTCGCTGACCGCGACCGCGGGGCTGGCACAGGAACTCGGACGCACCCAGGGGTTCGCGAGCGTCGTCGGCTCGTTGTGGACGTTCACCGAACGGATTGACAAGCTCCCGGTCATCCTTGGCGCGCTGCTCGGAGGAACGCTGGCGATCTGGATGACGCCGCGGCGGGTGCTGATGCCACTGGCGGCGTTCGTGCTGCTCGTGTTCGTGTTCCTCGCCGAGGGCGCCGCGGGAGCGTCGGTGATCGACCGCTACCTGCTCGGCGCCGCCACCGTGGCGCTGCTGTTCTGCGCGGTGTTCATCGGCGGTTGGTCGATGCTGCTGGCTGGCTCCAGGCTGCGGCGGGTCTGGATTCTCGGCGCCGTCGCGCTGGTCGCCTACGGCGCGACCGCGGCCGCGACGACGCTCAGCCTCTCGAGCCTGCGCCAGACCCTCGCTTACCACGAGGAATTCCACAAGGGCCTCGCCCGTGCGCTCGCGGCCGCCGGCGTGAAGGCCGAGCTGAAGCGCTGCCCGCTGCTCTCGCTGCCGAACAACAAGCTGATCCCCGACGCCCGCTGGATACTCGACAGCGTCGGCCAGCACGACATCATCGCCCGTAGCCAGGCGCGTGCCGACGTCGCCAAGGGAGATCACACGCTGCAGCAGCGCCTGAACCGCGGCAGCGTCGCCGTGTACCCCCTCGGCAGTGCGGTGTTCCTGGAGGCGGTCGTCGACGTCGGCGACGACACCCGCGACCAGGTCCCGCCGCCCGGCTTCCGGCGCATCTACACCAGCCGCTACTACGCGGTGTATGGCAACTGCTGAGCCCCCGCTTAGCGCCGGCCCGGCGAGCGAGCGCCCCGCGGAGCTCTCTCGTCGCTGGGCGTGGCCGGCACTGGCGCTCGTGCTTTGCGGCGGCCTCGCCCTGCGGCTGTGGGGGGTGGGACAGGGCCTGCCGTTCGTGTTCAACACCGACGAGGGCTCACACTTCGTCTCGCACGCCGTCGAAATGTTCCGGCACGGCACGCTGAACCCGCACTACTTCGCCAACCCGCCGGCCTTCACCTATCTGCTGCACTTCCTCTTCGGCCTGTGGCTCGGCGGCGGCTCGGGCACTGTCAGGGCGCTCGAGCTGCACCCCGAGCGCGTCTACACGCTCGCGCGGGTGACCGCGGCGCTGCTCGGCGCGGGCGCGGTGTGGCTGCTCTACGCGACCGGCGCGCGCCTGTTCGGCCGCGCCGTCGGGCTGCTCGCGGCCGCGATCGAGGCGGTCGCCTTCCTGCCCGTCTTCTATGCGCACCTCGCGCTCAACGACGTGCCCACGCTCGCGCCGCTGACGCTCTCGCTGCTCGGCAGCGCCGGGGTTCTGCGCAGCGGACGCCTGCGCGAGTACGCGATCGCGGGCGCCGGTCTCGGCCTCGCCTGCGCAAGCAAGTACACGGCCGGGATCGTCCTGCTTCCACTGCTCGCGGCGCTCGCCGTGCGCTATCTCGACCGTGGATCGGAGCCCGCGCTGCGCAGCCTGCTCGGCCTGGCGATCGCCGCCGTCGCGGCGGTTGCGTCCTTCGCGGTGGCCAACCCCTACGCGCTGCTGGACTACGCGAGCTTTCACCGCGACCTCGTGCACCAGTCGAGCCTCTCCGCCGAAGCCCAGGGCAAGCTCGGCGCGCCCAGAGACGGCGGTCTCCTCTACTACCTGTGGTCGCTGAGCTGGGGGCTCGGCTGGGTCCCCGCGCTGGCCGCGCTCGCCGGGGCCATCGGCATCTGGCGATCGCGCCCGCGCCTGGCGTGGATGCTCGTGCCTGCGCCGCTGGCGTTCCTCGCGTTCATGGGCCTGCAGGGCCGCTACTTCGGGCGCTGGCTCCTGCCGGTCTTCCCGATCGTGTGCCTGCTCGCAGCCTTCGCGGCGGTGCAGGTGATCGCGCTCGCCGCGCGCGCGCTGAAGGCCCGGGCGTGGAGGATCGCGGCCGGTACGGCGATCGTGCTCGCGCTGCTGGCACAGGGGACGATCTACAGCGTCCACTCCGGGCTGGTGCTGGCCCGCGCGGACACGCGCAACCTGGCGAGGAGGTGGATGCTCGCGCACATCCCGCGCGGCGCGGCGATCGTGGCCGAGCCCATCTCGCCCGATGCGTGGGCGCGCGAGCTGCCGCGCGCGGGCACCGCGCTCCCGGCGGCGAGGTTGTGGAACAAGTACCCCTCGATGCTCTCGCGCATCTCGCCGACGGGCGCACTGAGCAGCGAAACGACATCGGTCAGCATCGAGAACTACGTGCGCACGCTCGCCCCGGCGCTGATCGGCTACTACGAGCGCCACGGCTTCTGCTGGGTCCTGAGCGGCTCGACGCAGTCCGCGCGCGCACTCTCCGAACCACGCGCCGTCCCGCTCGCCGCGGCCTACTACCGCGACCTCTCCCAGCAGGGCGAGGTCGTCTACCGCGCCTCGCCCTACGCTCACGGAGCCGGCCCCGTGGCGTTCAACTTCGACTGGAGCTTTGACTACTACCCGCTCGCCTACCGCCGGCCGGGACCGGACATCACGATCTATCGCCTGCACGGCGGACGCTGCGGCGGCTGATCCTCCGGCGCCCTCGCGCGGCGCCGGGCCGCGAGTCGTGCAGGGTTATCCTGGATGGCAGATGGCCAGCTGCACCGACACCGACAACCTGCACCTCTCGCGCGCCGTGGAGCTCGCGCGCCGGGGCTCGGGCGCGGTCAGGCCAAACCCCGTCGTCGGCGCCGTGATCGCGCGCGACGGGGAGATCCTCGGGGAGGGCTGGCATCGGGAATACGGCGGCGCGCACGCCGAGGTCAACGCGATCGAGGCCTGCGGCATGGAGGATCTCGCGGGAGCCACCCTCTACGTCTCGCTCGAGCCCTGCTGCCACGAGGGCAAGACGCCGCCATGCACCGAGGCGATCCTGCAGGCCGGCATCCGTCGCGTGGTCGTGGCCTCCGACGATCCCACCGAGAAGGCCTCCGGGCGCGGTCTCGGGATACTGCGCGACGAGGGCGTCGAGGTCGTCGTCGCCGGCGGCGAGGTGGCCGCCAGCGCGCGGCTGCTCAACCAGGCGTTCCGAAAGCACGCTCGTGTCGGGCGCCCGTGGGTGCTGTTCAAGTCCGCGATGACGCTCGACGGCAAGGTCGCCACACGCACGGGGGACTCGCAGTGGATCAGCGGCGAGGACAGCCGCGGGATGGCCCACCGCTGGCGCGCCTCGGTCGATGCGATCGTGGTCGGGATCGGCACGGCGCTGGCCGATGACCCGCAGCTGACCGCGCGACCCGACGGCGAGCCGGCCGAGCCCGGCGACCAGCCGCGGCGCGTGGTGTTCGACTCGCTCGCGCGCATCCCGCCCGCATCGCAGCTGGTGGCGGCGGCCGCGGAGATACCGCTGACCGTCGTGGTCTCGCGTGCGGCCGCCCGCGCTGACACCGACGCGCTCGAAGCCGCGGGCGTGCAGGTGCTCGTGGCGACCGGCGAAAACGAGCCCGCGCGGGTGCGCTCGGGGCTCGACCAGCTCGGTGCGCTGGGCGTCTCCTCGGTCCTCCTGGAGGGCGGTCCGCATCTCGCCGGCGCGTTCCTGGACGCGGGCGAGATCGATGAGATTCGGCTGTTTCTCGCGCCGCTTCTGCTCGGCGGCAGCGCCGCGCGCGACCCGCTCGAGGGCGAAGGCGTCGAGCGCATCTCCGAGGCGCTGCGCGCTCTGACGATGAGCTGTGAGAGCGTCGGCGAGGACCTGCTTATAAACGCGCGGCTGCGGGAGTGGTGAGCGAGATGGGGCGCCGCTGATGTTCACCGGGCTGATCGCCGACCTCGGCGCCGTGCGCGAGCTCGAGCTCGACGGGGAGGGGGCGACGCTGCGCATCGAGACCTCCCTGGCCGCGGATCTGAAGGAGGGCGACTCGATCGCCGTCAATGGCGTCTGCCTGACGGCAACCGAGGTCGATGGGGACGGCTTCAGCGCCCAGGCGATGCACGAGACGCTCGCGCGCAGCTCGCTCGGTGCGCTCGAGCTCGGCGCCGCCGTCAACCTCGAGCTCGCGCTCCGCGCCGGGGACCGGCTCGGAGGCCACGTCGTGCAGGGCCACGTCGACGGGACCGGCAGCGTGCGCCGCGTGCGCGAGGACGGCTTCGCGCGCGTGATCGAGATCGAGATCGACCCCGGCCTGACGCGCTACCTCGTCGAGAAGGGCTCGGTCGCGGTCGATGGCGTGAGCCTCACGGTGAGCTCGCTGGAGGAGGACGGATTCGCCGTCTCGCTGATCCCCGAGACGCTCGAGCGGACAAATCTCGGCCGGATCGGCGAGGGTTCGCCTGTGAACATCGAGCTCGACATCCTCGCCAAGCACGTCGAGCGGCTGCTGCGGGTGCCGGCATGAGCAACCCTGCGACGACGACGCCGTTCGCGACGATCGAGCAGGCGATCGAGGACATCCGCGAGGGCCGGATGGTCGTCGTCTGCGACGACGAGGACCGCGAGAACGAGGGCGACCTGACGCTCGCGGCGCAGTTCGCGACACCGGAGGCGATCAACTTCATGGCCAAGGAGGGGCGCGGGTTGATCTGCCTGTCGCTGAGCCCCGAGCGCTGCGACGAGCTCGGCCTCGATCTGATGGCCGCCAAGAACGAGTCCTCCTTCGAAACGCCGTTCACAGTGTCGATCGAGGCCCGCGAGGGCGTCACCACGGGCATCTCCGCGCACGACCGCGCACACACGGTCCAGGTCGCGATCGACCCCGAGAGCGCGCCCCGCGACCTCGTCCAGCCCGGTCACGTGTTCCCGCTGAAGAGCCGCGCCGGCGGCGTGCTCGAGCGCGCCGGGCAGACCGAGGCCGCCGTCGATCTGGCCCGCCTCGCGGGCTTGAACCCGGCGGGCGTTATCTGCGAGGTGATGAACGACGACGGCACGATGGCGCGCGTGCCCGAACTCGTCGAGTATTGCGCGCGTCACAAGCTGAGCATGGTCACCGTCGCGGACCTGATCGCCTACCGCCGCCGTCACGACAAGCTCGTCGAGCGCGTCGTCGCCACGCGCCTGCCGACCACCTTCGGCGACTTCGAGGCCGTCGGCTACCGCTCGCTGGTCGATGACAAGCACCACGTCGCGCTCGTCAAGGGCGAGGTCGCCGGGCGCGCGGACGTGCTCGTGCGGGTGCACTCGGAGTGCCTCACCGGCGACGTCTTTCACTCGCTGCGCTGCGATTGCGGAGAGCAGCTCGAATCGGCGCTGTCGATGATCGAGCGCGAGGGACAGGGCGTGCTCCTCTACCTCTCCCAGGAGGGGCGCGGCATCGGCCTGCTCAACAAGCTGCGCGCCTACAGGCTGCAGGAGGACGGCCTCGACACCGTCGAAGCCAACGAGCGTCTGGGCCTGCCGGCCGATCTGCGCGACTACGGCATCGGCGCGCAGATCCTCGTCGACCTCGGCCTCGGCTCGATTCGCATCCTCACGAACAACCCCAAGAAGATCAGGGGCCTGGAGGGCTACGGGCTGTCCGTCAGCGGACAGATCCCGATCGAGCATGCGCCCAACGAGCACAACCAGGCCTACCTGCGCACGAAGGCGCAGCGGATGGGTCACACGCTGCATCATCAAGGCCTGAACCTCGACGAGGAGCTGCTGCGCGCAGAGCGCAACCGCGAGGAGCCTCCCGAGCGGTGAGCGACGGCTTTGCGATCGCGGTCGCCCGCTTCTATGAGGATCTCGCCGAGCGTCTGATCGACGGCGCGCGCCGGGCCTTCGCCGAGGCCGGTCACGACGACGTCGCGGTGTTCGACGTCCCGGGCGCGTTCGAGCTGCCGCTGGCGGCGAATTATGCCGCGCGCAGCGGGCGCTTCGCCGGCGTCGCCTGCCTCGGCGCCGTGATCCGCGGCGAGACCGACCACTACGACTTCGTCTGCGCCGGAGCCGCGGAGGGGATCATGAGCGTGCAGCTCGCCACCGGGGTGCCGTGCGCGTTCGGGCTGCTCACCTGCGAGACGATGGAGCAGGCGCTCGCGCGCACCGGCGGCGGCAAGCGCGACCAGGGCGCACACGCTGCCGAGGCGGTCGTGCGCATGGCGGCGCTGCGCACAGAGCTTTCAAGCGGCTAGACTGGCGCGGATGGCAAAGGTATGTCACAGCTGCGGGAAGGGGCCGGCGTTCGGCCAGAGCCGCAGCCACTCGATGGTCGCGACCAAGCGGCGCTTCGACCCGAACCTGCAGAAGGTGCGAATTCTCGTGGGCAAGGCGCCCAAGCGCGTCTACGTCTGCACCCGCTGTCTGAAGGCCGGGAAGGTCACCAAGGCGCTCTGAGCCGCACGCGCGCTCCTACCCGGCGCCCGCTGCTCAGATCGCAGGAACCGCAGGAGCCGTCAATTCGCCCAGCGCACCGCGTACCGGCCGCGCAAGCTGATAGAGGTGTCGCCGTGACCGATACCAATCTCCTCCGTTTCCGCGCCGCCGTCGCCGGAGCGCTCGCGCACCTCGAATCGCGCCGGCAGGAGGTCAACGACCTCAACGTGTTCCCCGTCGCCGACGGAGACACGGGCGACAACATGGCGCTCACGCTGCGCGCCGTTCTGAGCGAGCTCGACCGCCTTCAGGGCAGCGACGAGCAGCGCACGATCGACGAGATCGGTCGCGAGGAGATCGTCCAGTCGGTCGCGCGCGCGGCGCTGCTCGGCGCCCGCGGCAACTCCGGGGTGATCCTCTCGCAGCTGATCCGCGGCGCAGCCGAGGAGCTCGTCAGCCGCCCCGGCCAGCTGATCGACGCGACGCTGATCGGCGCGGCCCTGGCCAACGCGGCCGACCGCGCCTACTCCTCGGTGCGCGAGCCCGCCGAGGGCACGATCCTCACGGTCGCGCGCGAGATGGCCCACAGGATCGTCACCGACGTCGCGCACAGCCCCGAGAATCCCCGCCTCGGACCCGCTACCGAGCCGCAGGAGCAGGACAAGGCGATCGCCGCTGCACTCGAGAGCGCCGTCCATGCCGGGCAGGACTCCGTCAAGCGCGGACCCGAGATGCTCGCCGCGCTGCGCGACGCCGGCGTCGTCGACGCCGGCGGCTACGGGCTGACGATCATGTTCGCGGGCGTCGTGGCCGCGCTGCGCGGGGAAGATCCGCCGCAGCTCGACCACTACGCGCCCGCGCGCATCAGTCACCCTCAGCACAGCTCGAGCACCTACCGATTCTGCACGAACTTCGCCGTCACCGGCAGCGGGCTGGGCGCGGCCCGCTTCATCGGCCCGCTCGAGCAGCTCGGCGACTCGGTGCTCGTGGTCGGCGACGCGAGCACGCTGAAGGTCCACCTGCACACCGACGAGCCGGCGCTCGCCACCGCGGTGTTCGGCGATGCCGGCGAGGTCTCCCACCTCGACGTCGCCGACATGCACGCCCAGGTGGCCGAGCGCGAGACGCGCCTGGGCGCGACCGTGGAGCTCGCTGCGGTGAGCGCGGGGCCAGTGCACGCGGGCGCCTCCGCGCTCGGCTCGCCTGTGCTCGCCTCGCCGGTGCACGGCTCGCCGGCGCTGCGCGAGGATCTGCGCTGCGGCGCCGTCGCGGTGATCAACGGCGAGGGCCTGCGCGAGATGTTCCACGAGCTGGGCGTGCAGACGATCGACGGGGGTCCCACGCTGAACCCATCCACGTATGACCTGCTGGCGGGCATCCACGACGTCCCGGCCGAGGAGGTCGTGCTGCTGACCAACAGCGCCAACGTGATCATGGCGGCCGAGCACGCCGCGCGCCTGTCGGACAAGCAGGTGCTCGTCGCGCCGACCACGAGCCAGCAGGCCGGCCTCGCCGCCGCCGTGGCGCTGTCGCTCGAGCGCTCGCTGGAGGAGAACGGGCAGGCGCTGAGCGAGGCGCTCGCGCGGGTGCGCACGGGTGCGGTCGCGCCGGCCGCGAGAGACGACGCCCAGGGGCGCTTCGCGTGCGGGGAGGCCGTCGGCTTCGTCGAGGAGGAGGTGCTCGCGTGGGGAGATCCCCGCGAGACGCTCGCCGCTGTCCTGGAAGCGCTCGTCGCGGGCGCCGAGGACTCCGAGGCGCCCGAGCTGATCAGCGTGCTCGCCGGCGAGGACGCACCGCTCCCGCTCGGCGAGGTGCAGGAGATGGTCGAGGGCCCGATCGAGCTCGAGCTGCGCCACGGCGGCCAGGCGGCCTACTGGTGGCTCGTCTCGGCCGAGTGAGGGTGGCGAGCGCGCATCGCGGCGCGATACGACCGCCCGCGCGATCATGATGGGCGCGCGATGGCGGCAAGCACGACAGATCCGCCGGCGGGGAGCGTCGCCGGCTCCGAGCTGAGAATTCGCCCCCCGGCGCGCGCCTTCGCCTCGACGCGGGCGCTGAGTCGCGAGGAGCTCCTGCAGGCGCCGCTGCGCTGGCCACGGCCCTCGCTGCTGGAGCTGGCGCTCGAGCTGCCCGCGAAGAAGATGGCGAGCGGGATGCGCGCGCTCGGGCTGAGCACGGTCGGCGAGCTGCTCGAGCACCTGCCGAGCGACAGCCGCCAGGCACGCACGGTGGCGGCACTGAAGGCAGGCGAGCAGGCGACCGTGGCCGTCGAGGTGCGCCGCATCAGCGCGCGCGCTGTGCGCAGGCGCGGCATGCGCCCGCTCGTCGAGGCGGCTGTGTTCGACGCCAGCGGCACGATGCGCGCGACGTTCTTCAACCAGCCCTGGTTGGCCGAGCGCTACCCGCCCGGGACGCGCCTGCTGCTGCATGGCAAGGCCGACGGGCGCGGTGGCTTCGGCGTCTCTCACCACGCTCCCGTGACGGGCGCTGCGGGCGATGCTTCAGCGCCGGAGTCGGAGAGCGCGGTCGCCCACTACCCCGCCGCGGAGGGCGTCAGCTCGACCCAGATCCTCACGCTCGTGCAGGGGTTGCGCTCGGCGCTGAGTGAGGTGGTCGAGGCTCTGCCGGCTGCCACGCGCGTCGAGCAGGGTCTGCCCGACCGTGCCGGAGCGCTCGCCGCGATGCACTTCCCGCGCGCGGCGGAGGATCTCGAGACGGGCAGGCAGAGGCTCGCCTTCGAGGAGCTGTTGCTCACGCAGCTCTTGTTTCTCAGACGCCGCCGCCGGCGCCGCGCGCAGAGCGGGGCGAGGGTGCTCGAGCGCCCGCCGCAGCTGAGCGGACGCTGGCTCTCTCGCGGCCTGCCGTTCGAGCCGACCGGCGATCAGCGCCGTGCGATCGCCGAGATCGACGAGGATCTCGCGCAGGGCTCCCCGATGCAGAGACTGCTGATGGGGGAGGTCGGCAGCGGCAAGACCGTCGTCGCGCTCTACGCGATGCTGCGCGCGGTCGAGCACGGCCATCAGGCGGCTCTGATGGCCCCGACGGAGACGCTCGCCGAGCAGCACTTCGCAACGATTCAGAGCCTGCTCGGCGCCGAGCCGGTCTCGGCGGCGCTGCTCAGCGGCTCGACGCCCGCCGCGCGGCGGCGCGACACGCTCGCCAAGCTCGCAAGCGGCGAGCTGTCGCTGATCGTCGGCACGCACGCGCTGATCGAGCCCGACGTGCGCTTCCACGAGCTGGCGGTCGCCGTGATCGACGAGCAGCACCGCTTCGGGGTGCGCCAGCGCGCGGCGCTCGGGCGCCAGGACGGCGCGCAGGAGCCGCACACGCTGCACATGACCGCCACGCCGATCCCGCGCACGCTCGCGCTCGCCCGTTACCCGGACCTCGACACCAGCAAGCTGCGCGAGCTGCCCGTCGGCAGGCAGGCAATCGACACGCGCCTGATCAGCGGCGAGGCCGAGCGCGCCGCGGCATATGAGCTGCTGCGCGCCGAGCTCGACGCGGGCCGCCAGGCCTACGTCGTCTGCCCTCTCATAGAGGAGGCCGAGGCGCCAGCCGCGGGCGAGATCGCGGCCCTCGCCGGAGCTGCGCAGGTCGAGCTGCGCGCCGCGACGGCCGAGCTCGAGCGTCTCTCCAAGCACGAGCTCGAGGGCTATGAGCTCGCGCTCCTGCACGGCGGCATGCGCCCCGCCGAGAAGCAGGCGGCGATGGCGGCGTTCGCCTCCGGGCGTGCGCAGGTGCTCGTCGCGACGACCGTGATCGAGGTCGGCATCGATGTGCCCAACGCGACCGTGATGCTGATCGAGAACGCCGAGCGCTTCGGCATCTCCCAGCTGCATCAGCTGCGCGGGAGGGTCGGGCGTGGCGAGCACCGCTCGAGCTGCCTGCTCGTGGGGGCGCCGGGGGTGCGGGCCGGCACGCGCCTGCGCGCGCTCGTCACGCACTCCGACGGCTTTCGCCTCGCCGAGATCGATCTCGAGCTGCGCAGCGAGGGGGACCTCGCGGGCACGCGCCAGTCGGGCTTCGGCCACTTCGAGGTGGCGCGCCTGCCGCAGGACGCCGAGCTGCTCGAGCAGGCGCGCGCGCAGGCGGAGGCGATCGTCGGCGAGGACCCCGAGCTGAGCGCGCCCGAGCACGCGCTGCTCGCCGTCGAGCTCGAGCGCCGGCTGGGGACGCAGGAGCTCGGACCGATCGCGGTCTAACGCGCCATGCGGGTGATCGCGGGCAGCCTCGGCGGCCGACGCCTGAAGGCCCCGCCCGGGCGTGTCACGCGCCCGACCTCAGATCGCGTGCGCGAGGCGCTCTTCGCAATGCTCGGGCCCTTCGTGGAGGGGGCGCGGGTGCTGGATCTGTTCGCGGGATCGGGTGCGATGGCCATCGAAGCGCTCTCGCGGGGGGCTCTCGACGCCACCCTTGTCGAC
>JACDGG010000237.1 GCA_013815355.1 Solirubrobacterales bacterium | reverse complement strand
TCGGCGCCACGCTGATGTTCGCCGGCTCCTACCAGGGCGTCACGCAGACGGTGCCGCTGGCGATCTATGACCAGTTCGCCTCGAACTTCCCCGCCGCGCTGGCCCTCTCGGCGATCCTCGTGATCGTCGCGGCGGCGCTGCTGGCGAGCATCAAGCTGCTCGGCGGCGCGCCTCAGCCGCCGATATAGGACATCTCCACCTTCGCCGGTGCACCGTCCGCGCGGTCGCTCGTCGCGGCGGAGCGCTCGGCCGAGTAGCGGTCGCTGCGCGCGCTCCAGATGCCACGCAGGCGCGCCTCGATCTCGGCATCGGGCGCGCCCGAGCGCAGCAGCGCGCGCAGGTCGTGGCCTGAGCGCGCGAACAGGCATGTGAACAGCCGCCCGTCGGCTGAGAGCCGCGCGCGCGTGCAGCCGCCGCAGAACGGCTCGCTGACGGATCCGATCAGGCCGATCTCACCGGCGCCGTCGAGGTAGCGATAGCGCGTGGCGACGTCTCCGGCGCGTGCCACAGGCAGGCGCTCCAGCGGCCAGCGCGAGGCGATCGTGGCGAGGATCTCCTCTCCCGGAACCACCTCCTGCATGCGCCAGCCGTTGGTCGAGCCGACGTCCATGTACTCGATGAAGCGCAGCGTCTCGGAGCGCCCGCGGAAGTGCTCGGCCATCTCCAGCACCGAGCGATCGTTGACGCCGCGCCGCACGACCATGTTGACCTTGACGGGCGCGAGACCCGCCGCGCCGGCAGCGTCGATTCCCGCGAGGATGCGCGCGGGCGCGACCGGTGTGTCGCTCATCTCGCGCAGCGTCGCCTCATCCAGCGAGTCGAGGCTGACGGTGACGCGACTGAGGCCGGCCGCGGCCAGCGAGCGGGCGCGCGCGGCGAGCAGCAGTCCGTTCGTGGTCAGCGCGAGATCCTCGATTCCCTCGATCGAAGCGAGCATCTCGACGAGCCGCTCGAGGCCTCCTCGCAGCAGCGGCTCCCCGCCGGTGAGTCTGAGCTTGCTCACACCCTGGGCCGCAAGCGCCTCGCTCACGCGCGCGATCTCCTCGAAGCTGAGCAGCTCCGCGCGCGCCATGAAGGCGTGACCGGGGCCGAAAGCCTCGCGCGGCATGCAGTAGCGACAGCGCATGTTGCAGCGGTCGGTCACCGAGATGCGCAGGTCTCGCAGGGGTCGCCCGAGGCTGTCGAGGGTGCTCATCTGACTGCACTACCCCGTGCGCGTGCGCGGCTAAGCTGCGAGCCATGACGAGGGATCAATGGATCGCCGCTTTTGCCGCCGAGGCCGGTGTGGCGGAGCCCTCGCTGCAGGAGATCCGCGAACTGCTCGAGCTCGCCGCAACCGCGGCGCACGCCTCCGAACGAACCGCCGCGCCGCTGGCGTGCTGGATCGCGGGGCGCTCTGAGCTCTCGCTGGCGCAGCTGCGCACTGCGGCAGAGACGATCGCCGCCGGTGAGCAGAGCGCCGCGCCCGGCGACGCCTTGGCCTAGTCGCCTGCTCACGCGGGCCAGCTCTCTGCGCGGGCGAGATCCTCGGCGTCGTTGACGTTGAAGCACAGTCGCTCGGGGTCGCCGAAGCGGCTCAGCTCGCGCTCGTCGATGACCCGCGGCTCGAGCGTTGCGATCGCCGCCGCCAGCGAGCTCTGCTCGGCCAGCGCCGCGCGGAGGATCGCGCGCTGCAGCGGGTGACAGCGTGACAGCAGCGGCTGCGGACGCCCATCGACGCAGGCGGTGACGGCTCCGCGCAGGTGCGCGAGCCAGTCGAGCAGCTCCCCGGTCAGGAACGGCATGTCGCAGGCGATCACGAGCACGGCCGGCGCGGGCGAGCGTGCGCCCGCGAGCTCGAGCGCCGCGAGCACGCCGCAGAGCGGGTGCAACGGAAGCTCGGGCTCGTGCACCACCTGCTCGGCCAGCGGCGGGAGCACCGTCGAGGCCTTTGCCACTACGACCGCCTCCAGGCCCGCCTCGCGTGCGGCCTGCAGCGGGCCGCAGATCAGCGGGCGCCCGGCCAAGAGCGCCGTCGCCTTCGCGCCGCCCATGCGCTTCGCGCCGCCGCCGGCGAGGACTGCGACGATCGCCTGTGGCTCGGACATCGCCTGAGTGTCGCACTACAGTCCGTGGCGATGGCCGCGATCGCACACGATGGGAGGGAGAAGGGCGCCGGCCTGCTCGACCTCGAGCAGGCGCGCGCGCTCGTTCTGAACGCCGTCAGGCCGCTGGCGGGCGAGGAGGTCGCACTCGAGGATTCGCTCGGACGCGTGCTCGCCGAGAGCGCGAGCGCCGAGACGCAGGTACCCGCCTTCGACAGCTCCGCGATGGACGGCTTCGCCGTGCGCTCCGAGGATCTCGCGCGCGCCGGCGAGCAGGCGCCGGTCGCTCTGGAGATCGTCGGCGAGTCGCGCGCGGGGACACCCGCGGCAGAGCAGCTCGGCGCCGGGCAGGCGATCGCGATCTCCACCGGCGCGGTGATCCCCGAAGGCGCCGATGGGGTCGTGCGCGTCGAGGACACGAGCAAGAGTGCCCCAACGCGCGTCGAGGTGTTTGTGCCCGTCGCCCCGGAGCAGAACGTCAGGCGCGCCGGTGAGGACCTCCGCGCGGGCGAGCTCGTACTCGAGCGTGGAGCGCTCATCGGACCCGCCGAGCTCGGCGTGCTCGCCTCGCTCGGACGCGTCGCGGTGCGCTGCACGCGCCGCCCGCGCGTGTCCGTGCTCGTCAGCGGCGATGAGCTGCTCGCTGCGGGCGAGGAGGCGCGCCCGGGGGCCGTGCGCGACACCAACTCACTGACGATCGCCGCGCTCACCGCTCGGGCCGGTGGCGAGGTGGTGCGCGTGGCATCCGTGGGCGATGATCCCGAGGCCACCACCGCTGCGATCGGGGCTGCGCTGCAGGACGTGGACGTCGCGGTGATCTGCGGCGGCGTCTCCGTCGGCGAGCACGATCACGTGCGCAGCAGCCTCTCCGAGCTCGGTGCGCTCGAAGAGCTGTGGGGGATCGCGCTGAAGCCTGGCCGCCCGACATGGTTCGGGACGCTTGGGCAGACGTTGATCTTCGGCCTGCCCGGCAACCCCGTCTCGGCGATGGTCACTTTCGCGCTGCTCGTGCGACCGGCGCTGCGCGCGCTGCTCGGGCTCGGCGAGGACCCGCCGCGCCTCTCAGCGGTGATGGACAGCGCCTATGAGAAGCCCCCCGGCCGCGCCCACGCAGTGCGCTGCAGCGTCAGCGCCGGCGAGGATGGCTGGCACGTGCGGCCCACTGGCGCGCAGGGCTCGCACGTGCTCAGCTCGATGCTCGGCGCCGATGCGCTCGCGATCATCGGCGCCGATGTCGAAGTGGTCCAAGCGGGCGAGCGCGTCGAGATCGAGCCACTGCGGATGTGGGTGGAGGGGCTGGCGTGAGTGCTGCGACGGCGGGCGGTCTGAGGTGAGCGCTGGCACTGCACGCGGCGGTACAAGACGTGAGCGCTGCGACGAAAACGGCGGTGCGACGTGAGCGCCGGCGCGGCAGACGGCGCTGCGATCGTCGTTGAGGTGCGGCTGTTCGCGATGCTGCGCGAGTGTGTCGGGCGCGAGCGCGTCGAGCTCGAGCTTCCGGCCGGGGCGACGGTCGCCGACGCGTTGCGCAGCCTCGCCGCGCTCGAGCCGCTGCGCGAGCTGCTCGCGCGGATGCCCGTGCGCATGGCGGTGAATCGCGACTACGCCACCGCCGAGACCGTGCTTCGCCAGCAGGATGAGCTGGCGCTGATCCCGCCGCTCAGTGGCGGCG
>JACDGG010000047.1 GCA_013815355.1 Solirubrobacterales bacterium | reverse complement strand
GCTCGAGGGCGCGCGTGAGCAAAAGGCGCGGCGCGGCGCCGCCGTCTGGCTGGGCGGCGAGCGCGTCCAGCGAGGCGAGGACGCTCGTCTCGAACTTCGCGCCGAGGCCGCGCACGGTGCGCAGGCGTTCTGCCTGGGCAGCCTCGCGCAAGGCCTCGGGGGAGTCGATGCCCAGCTCGGAGTGCAGGAGGCGCGCGCGCTTGGCGCCGAGGCCGGGGAGGCGGGTGATGGCGACGAGTCCCGGGGGGAACTTCGCGCGCAGCTTCTCCGCGGCGGGGATCGATCCGGTGTCGAGCAGGGCGAGGGTCTTCTCCTGGAGTGTCTTGCCGATGCCGGCGATCTCGGTCGCACGCCCATCGCGCGCGAGTGCGGCGATCGACACGGAGGCCTCGCGCACGGCCTTCGCGGCGGAGCGGTAGGCGAGCACCCGGTGCACGATCGCGCCGTCGAGCTCGTAGAGGTCGCCGAGCTCATCGAAGGCTTCGGCGATCGCGATGTTCGATAGCTCGGGCTCGGCCACGGCCACCAGGGTAGGGCGAGCGCGCCCAGGAGGCGGCGATGGCCGCGCCGCCGAGGCGCCCCACGCTCTAGGGTACGCCGACCCATGTCCGGCGAGCCCTGGCTGATACTCCCGACCTACAACGAGGCGGAGAACGTGAAGGCGATCGTCAAGGCCGCCGGTGAGGTGCTCGCGACGGCGGCGCCCGACGGCTTCCGGGTGCTGGTCGTGGACGACGGCTCACCCGACGGCACCGGAGGTATCGCCGACGCGCTGGCCGGCGAGAAACCGTGGGTCGAAGTGCTGCACCGCACGGAGAAGAACGGCATCGGCCCAGCGTACCTGGCGGGCTTTCGTCACGCACTCGAGCGAGGGGCGGGCTACGTGATGGAGATGGACTCGGACTTCTCCCACGACCCGGCCGATCTGGCGAGGCTGCTCGCGGCCGTGCAGCAGGGCGCGGACCTGGCGCTCGGCTCGCGCTACGTGCCGGGCGGGGGAGTCAGCGACTGGGGCATGCTGAGGCGCTTCATCAGCCAGGGCGGCTCGACCTACGCGCGGCTGATGCTGGGCCTGCGCGTGAAGGATCTGACGGGGGGCTTCAAGTGCTTTCGCCGCGAGGTGCTCGAGGAGATCCAGTTCGACGGGGTGCGCTCGCAGGGCTATGCGTTCCAGGTCGAGCTGACCTACCGCGCGGTGCAGGCGGGCTTCAAGGTCGTGGAGGTGCCGATCGTGTTTCGCGATCGCCAGCAGGGGCAGAGCAAGATGTCCTGGCGGATCGCGGCCGAGGCCATGTGGCTGGTGCCGCTGCTGCGCTTCAGGTAATTCGCCGCGGGGCCGATGGTTTGGCGATGGATGCGTCGGCCTATGCGTTCGCTCACGGCGTGCGCCACACGCGCGCGACGTTGCGCACGTGGCACAGTGCGCCGGGAACCGTGGTCGGGCGCTGGTTCGCCGGCTCGGCCGCGGCCGCCGCAGGCCTGCTCAGCGCGGTCCTCGTCGTCGCCTACTTGGACCACGGCTATCAGCAGGTGATCACGCTGCAGCCGCCGTTCGCCGTCGGCGATCTCGGCGATGTGCTGCACGTGCTGCGTAGCAACTCGCTCGTGCTCGCCCTGCACGCGATGGCATGCGTGGCGGGCTTCATCGCGGGTAGCTCGTTGCCCCTGCAGGCCGAGCACCACAGCGGCGTCTCGCGCTGGGTGCACGAACACGGCGGTCGCCTGGCGATCATGTTCGTGCTGCTCGCCACCACCTTCTCGCTGAGCGCGCAGGCCTATCTGATCGGCCACACGCTCTCCGGGGTCGCCGACTTCCTGCAGGTCTCACCGGCGCTGCTCGTGCTCGGCGTGCTGCCGCACGCGATCCCCGAGCTGATCGCCCTGTTCCTACCGCTGGCGGCCTGGATCATCGCCAGCCGCCGTGGCGAGTGGGAGCAGCTGCTCGCGGCCACCGTTGTCACGGTTGCGCTGGCCGTCCCGATTCTCGTGGCGGCAGCGTTCGTCGAGGTCTACGTCTCACCGCACCTCTTCGCGGCCCTGACGCACATCCACCCGCCGATCGTGCGCAACTCAGAAGGCTGGCTCGTCACCGTTCACTGAGGCTCCTCGGCGTTATCGGCGGCCCGCTGAGCCTGTTCCTCGGCCTCGTCGCGATTCTCGGCTTTCATCAGCAGCCAGATCAGCAGGAAGGAGGCTCCCACGAGCGCTCCGATCACGGTGGTGCCGCCGACGGCGAGAGGGACGAGCATCGTTGTCAAGGGTACTCGCAGACACGTCGATGAATGATAAATATACTCTGTCATTGCCCTGGGCGTCTGGCTCGCCGGACGATTGATAGAATGTTTTTATCATACTTTCGGTTCACCGAACTCCCGAGTTGGAAGCCATCGATGTCGAGGTGCTCGGCATGATCGACGAGCTGCGCGGGCAGTTGCGCCACCACGTCGATCCTGAGCCGCGTCGGTGGTCCGGCACGCTTCGGCGGATGTCATTCGCTCGCGCCGTGCAAGCGTCCAACAGCATCGAGGGCTACGACGCCAGCCTCGATGACGTCCTCGCCGCCGTCGATGACGAGCCGACGCTGACGGCAGACGAGGAGACGCGGCTCGCGCTGGCTGGATATCGCGATGCCATGACCTACGTGCTCCAGGTCGCCCACGATCAGGCGGCGACGGTAGACGAGGGGCTCCTCAAGTCTCTTCACTTCATGATGCTCAAGCATCGACTCGATAAGAGCCCGGGGCGCTGGCGGCCGGGCGAGATCTACGTGGTTCGAGGGTCCACCGGCGAGCGCGTATACGAGGGCCCGCCGTTTGGCCAGGTTCCCGAGCTGATCGCAAGCACGATTACCGAGCTCGAAGCAGGCGATGCGCCGATCTTGGTCCGCGCGGCCATGGCGCACCTCAATCTTGTCATGGTGCACCCCTTCAGAGACGGCAATGGTCGCATGGCGCGTGCCCTCCAGACGTTGGTCCTCGCCCGAGAGCAGATCATGGCGCCGGTGTTCTCGAGCATCGAGGAGTACCTCGGAAGGAACACCGACCGCTACTACGCCGTGCTGGGCGAGGTCGGCCAGGGTCGTTGGAACCCGGCGCATGATGCTCGTCCGTGGCTCCGGTTCTGCCTCACGGCCCACTACCACCAGGCTAGGACCCAGCTTCGGCGGATCGAGGAGACCGAGCGGCTCTATGCGGCATGTGCAGAGATCGCAGAGCAACACGGCCTCCCGGACCGCACTACGGGCGCACTCGTGGAGGCTGCATACGGCTTTCGCCTCACCCACTCGACCTACAAGATCATTGTTGAGTTGACCGCAGGGGAGACAGTTTCGACCCTGACCACGAGCCGCGATCTCCGCGCCTTGGTGGACGCCAAGTTGCTGCGACCGATTGGTCAGACAAGGGGTCGCTACTACCTCGGGGAAGCGCATCTCATCGCGGAGCGTCGTCGGATCCAGGCGGGACGTGCCCCCAAGGAGACCAGCGACCCCTTCGATCTGGCGAGGGGTCGGCTCAGTCCCGAACTGAGCTGAGGTGCGCTCGACGCTCAGCTCACCGCCACCTCCCCGAGAGGCCCCTTCACTTTGTATAGTGATGGGTAAGCGACCACCAAGGAGACCCTGATGGCAGGCAGCCTCACGCAGATCACCGACAACAACTTCGACGCCGAGGTCCTCGAGGCCGAGGGTCCCGTGCTCGTCGACTTCTGGGCACCCTGGTGCGGCCCCTGCCGCGTAGTGGCGCCCGTGCTCGAGGAGATCGCCTCCGAGCGACCCGAGCTGCGGATCGTCAAGCTCGACATCGACGAGAACCCGCAGACGGCTGCGCGTTTCCAGGTGCTCTCGATTCCGACGATGATCCTCTTCAAGGGCGGCCAGCCCGTCAAGACGGTCATCGGCGCCTACCCCAAGAAGAAGCTCGAGCTGGAGCTCGAGCCCTCGCTCACCGCGGCATAGGCGAGCAGGCTGCTCAGCCGGGCCGCTGCGCTCGGCTGAGCGAGATGCTCAGCGCCAAGCCGTCCACCTCGGTCTGCTCTGAGTAGTCCATCCGCGCGGCCTCCTGCGCTGCCCGATCGGAGAGATCGAGGTCGTGGGCGAGCGTCTCACCCGTGATGTAGTCGCTGTATGTCGCCGCAGCGTCGAGCAGCTCGGGGGCGCCGTCGAGCGCCAGCTCGATGCGATCCTCGACCTGCAGGCCCGCGGTCTTGCGCGCGTTCTGCACCGCGTGCACGATCTCGCGCGCACGACCCTCGCGGCGGAGGTCTCCGTCGATCTCCAGGTCCAGGGCCACCGCGTGTGCGCCCTCGCGCTCGACGCTGTAGCCCTCAGGCGCGCGCATAGTGAGCAGCACGTCCTCGGCCGTCAGGGTGTGCTCGCGCTCGCCCACCGAGATAGGAAGCGCGGCGCCCTCGCGCAGCGATGCGGCGACGTGCGCCGGGTCGAGCGCGGCGATCGCCTGCGCCGCCAGCGGCATCTCCTTGCCAAACAGCGGCCCTAGCGTGCGGTAGTTGGCCTTCAGCTCATAGCTGCCCAGCTCCTCGGCGGCGGCGACGAAGCGAATCTCACGTACGTTCAGCTCCTCGCGCACCACGTCCACGAGCCGTTCGATCGCCTCGCGCTCGCGACCGTCGGCCACGACGACCGCCTCGCCGAGCGGCTGGCGCACCTTGATCTTGGCCTTGCCGCGCGCACCCAGTCCCAGGCGCACCGTCTCACGCGCCAGCGCCATCGCCCGCTCGAGTTCCTCGTCACGCGGACCCAACTGCTCGGGCGTCGGGAAGTCGCAGAGGTGCACGCTCGCGAGCTCTCCGTCGAGGTTGTCGTAGATCTCATCGGCGATGAACGGGCACAGCGGCGCGAGCAGCTTGGAGACCGTCAGCAGGCATGTGCGCAGCGTCGTGAAGGCCTGCTCCTCGCCATCCCAGAAGCGTCGCCGCGAACGGCGCACGTACCAGTTGGAGAGCTCATCGACGAGGCTCGCGATCGCGCGCCCCGCGCTGGTCGCGTCGTAGGCGTCCAGGCGCTCGGTCACGAGCGCGACGGTGCCCGCCGTGCGCGATAGCGCCCAGCGGTCCAGGGCACGATCCGCGCCGGCCTGCTCCGGCGCACGCTCTGTCGCCGCGGCGCTCAAATCCGCCTCTGAGGCGCGCGCGTAGAGCGTGTAGAAGTAATAGGTCGACCACAGCTGCTTGAGGAACAGCCGCACGCCTTCGCCGATCGTCTCGGCTGAGAATCGGTAGCCGTCCCAGGGCCGCTTGGAGGTGAAGAAGTACCAGCGAAACGCATCGGCGCCGTAGGTGTCGAGCACCTGCCAGGGCTCCACCGTGTTGCCTTTGGACTTCGACATCTTCTGACCGTCCTCGTCGAGGATCAGCCCGAGGCACACCACGTTGCGATACGGCGCCGGTTTCTCCAACAGCGTCGCCACCGCCAGCAGCGAGTAGAACCAGCCGCGCGTCTGGTCCTGCGCCTCGCAGATGAAGTCGGCAGGGAAGCTCTGCTCGAAGACCTCCTCGTTCTCGAACGGGAAGTGGTGCTGCGCGAATGGCATCGCGCCGGAGTCGAACCACACGTCGATCACCTCCGCCACGCGCGTCATCGACTCGTTGCATGGCTCGCCGTGCTCGAGGTGCGGGCAGGGGAAGTCGATCTCATCGACGTAGGGGCGATGGTGGTCGGCGAGCGTCTTGCCCGAGCGCTCGGTGAGCTCGGCGAAGGAGCCGATCACGTGCACGTGCCCGCCCGGGCAGCGCCACGCCGGCAGCGGCGTGCCCCAGTAGCGCTCGCGCGAGAGCGCCCAGTCGACGTTGTGCTCGAGCCAGTCGCCGAAGCGCCCATGCTTGACGTGCGGCGGGTACCAGTCGACTGTCTCATTCGCCGCGAGCAGCTCCTCGCGCACGTTTGAGGTGGCGATGTACCAGGACGGTTTTGCGTAGTAGAGCAGCGGCGTGCCGCAGCGCCAGCAGTGCGGGTAGGAGTGCTCGTACTCCCTCACTTCCAGCAGCAGGCCGCGCTGCTTCAGGTCCGCGATCAGCTCCTGTGTCAGCTCCGGGTCCTTGACGAAGCGGCCCTCATACGAGGTCCCCTCGCTGCTGAGCGTGCGCTCGTCGTAGGTGCCGTCCACCCGGACGGGGTTGTAGAGAGTGCCGCGCTGAGTCGGGTCGAACGGCACCTCCGGCGCTCCCGCCGCCACCCGGTAATCGTCCTCGCCAAAGGCCGGCGCGAGATGCACGATGCCCGTGCCGTCCTCTGTCGTGACGAACCCGTCGGCGAGGATCGGCAGACCGCCCGGCACACGGTCACGGGCGGCGAAGATCGGTCCCGCATATGAGCCGTAGCGCTCCACCAGCTCAACTCCGCTGAGGCGCTCAAGCACCTCTGAACCCTCACCCAGCACCGGCCCCACGCGGGCCTCGGCAATCACGAATATCTCATCCTCTACCCGCACCCGGGCATAGCTCGCCGTCGGCGAAACCGCCACCGCGACGTTGCCCGGCAGGGTCCACGGCGTTGTTGTCCACACGAGCAGCCGGTCGCCGCTCTGCGTCGGAAGCTTCAAATAGACGCTCGGGTCGAACACGTCGCGGTAGCCGAGCGCGACCTCGTGCGAGGACAGCGTCGTCTCACAGCGCGGGCAGTAGGGCACGACCTTGTTGCCCTCATACAGAAGGCCACGCTCATCGATCTGCGCGAGCGCCCACCAGACCGACTCGATGTAGCTCTCATCGAGCGTCCTGTAGGCGTGATCGAGGTCCAGCCAGAAACCGATGCGTTCGGTCAGCCGGTTCCACTCCTCGAGGAACGTGAACACCGACTCGCGGCACTCGGCGTTGAAGCGCTCGATGCCGACCGTCTCCTCGATCTCGGACTTGTGCGAGATGCCGAGCTTCTTTTCGACGGCGATCTCCACGGGCAGCCCGTGGCAGTCCCAGCCGCCCTTGCGCTCCACGCGGTAGCCGCGCATCGTCTGAAAGCGCGGGTAGATGTCCTTGAACACACGCGAGAGCACGTGGTGGGAGCCCGGCGGCCCGTTCGCCGTCGGCGGCCCCTCGTAGAAGACCCACTGTTGCGCCTCGGAGCGCAGGCGCAGCGACTCCGCGAACACGTCGCGCTCGCGCCAGCGCTCCAGCACCTCGAGCTCGAGCTCCGGCAGCTCGCGGCGCGGGTCGACCTCGCGGCGCGGTATCAGGTGATGTCGCTCGGGCTCGCTCACGGGGCGGCCCATTGTAGGTGTGTGATCGGGCTCAGCGGATGCGCGGCCTGTGCGTGAACACGGCGCCCAGCCGTCCGCTCTGCGGATTGGCTGCCCCGCCCAGCGGCGCCAGGCCGAGCGCTTCCTCGATGCTGGCGAGCACCCCGTAGTGATCGATCGGCTTGCTCATCCGAAATCCGCGACGTACCAGTGGGCCCGCCACGACCGTCGCGATGTGACCTCCCGCGGCCGCCGCGCAGCAGCGCGCGTCAGAGCTGCCCTCATCCCAGGTGAGGAGCAGAAAGCCCTCTGGCCCCAGCTCGCGCAGCAGCGCCGGCACCGTATGCGCGAGGAAGCGGTCTCCGGCCGCCACGCCGCAGTCGTGCCCGTCGTCGCAGAGGTTCGGCGAGATCCACGTGTACGTCGGCAGGCTGCCCCTGTGGAGATCGCTCGCGAGACGATCGAAGCCGAGAAGGTGACGGCAGCGCGAGGGCGAGCCGGCGATGTCGGTGTAGTAGGCGAACGGGTTGTGCTTCTTGGCATAGCCCCCGGCCTGCCCGCCGTCGAAGCACGGGCCGGGCACTCCCTCGAGGTAGGCCCCCCAGCCGATGCCCGCCGTCTCCAGCTGATCGACGATGTTCCTCGCGTGTACAGCGCAGTCGGTGCAATCGGAGTCGATGCCCTGCGTCGAGCCGCTCGTCAGCGCGAGGTAGTTCGGCAGCGACGGGTGGGTGATCGCGAAGCTCTGGCGCAGCAGCGCATAGCGGCGCGCGAGCGCGTTGACATACGGCGCGCTCGAGCCGCCGATCACATCTCTGTACTCCGCGTTCTCCATCACGATCACCACCACGTGCGAGTGCCGCGAGGCCGGAAGCGCCGCGGGCGGGCCGAGCGCCAGCGCGCGTCCCGGGCTCGCCTTGCCGCAGCCCGCGAGCAGCGCGAGCGCGAGTGTCAGCACGCACGCCGCAAACAGGCGGTTGGGCGCTGCGTCGAGTGGTTGCGGGGGGCGGGAGAGTGACACGCGGACTCGCTTCGATCCTACGATGGCGTCATGCGGCTGCGCCTCTACCACCACTCAGACGGCGCTCGCGTCGCCTACCGCGAGTTCGGCGCCGGGCCGCCGCTGGCGCTTCTGCACTCCGGGTTTCTCTCACACAAGGAGTGGGAACCGGTCGTCGAGCATCTCTGCGACCGCTTCCGTGTCGTGCTGCCGGACCTGCCGCTGCACGGAGACTCCGAGGATCGTCCGCGCCACCCCTACACGCTCGACTGGTTCGCCGAGGTGCTCGGCGGCTTCTGCGACGAGGTGCTTGGCCCCAAACCGCGCGTGGCCGGCCATGACGCCGGCGCGGAGATCCTGCTGGGAGCCGTCGCGCGAGGATTGGTTCATCCCTCGCGCCTCGTGCTGATGCCCAACCGCCTCCACGCCGCCCCCCGCCACGCGCGGGTGCGGGCGGCCTGGCAGTTGTGCACGCAGGCGGCCTCCATGCCCGGCCTCGACAGCCCGCTCTCCTACGCCACCCGTCTGATCTTCACGCCCGAGCGAGGCAAGCGGCTGTCGCTGCGCGCCAACCCCGCCGCCGCAGACCTCGTCCGCCACGCGTTCGCCGATGTGCCCGGCAACTCGAGCCTCGCTCGCTCGTGGGGGCGCTGCGCGCGCAGCTGGCCCCGCGGCGCCCAAACACAGCTGGCAGAGCTGTACCCGCGTCTGGAGATGCCCGTGCTGCTGCTGTGGGCAGACCGCGACCCGCTGTATCCGCTGAGCATCGCCGAAGAGGCCCTGCGCGCGCTCCCACACGGGCAGCTGCGCGTGCTCGAGAGCACGGGCTTTCTGATGGCCTACGACGATCCGGTGGGTCTCGCCCGCGAGCTGGCGGCCTTCTGCGGATAGGGTTCAAAGCACCGAACGACCAAGGAGAGCAGATGCCGGAGGAGCAGTTGTGGGGCGCAGAGACCACCAAGGCCGTGGAAAACTTCCCGATCTCCGGTGAGACGGTCCCGATCTCCGTGATCCACTGGCTGGCCCGTCTGAAGGGCGCCGCCGCGGCCGTCAACGGCGAGCTCGGCCTGCTCTCCAAGCGCAACGCCACGCGCATCGAGAAAGCCGCCAAGGAGATCGCCGCGGGCAAGCACGACGCGCAGTTCCCGATCGATGTCTTCCAGACAGGCTCGGGCACCTCCACGAACACGAACGCCAACGAGGTTCTCGGCGCGCTCGCGGGCGATGGCGTGCATCCCAACGACCACGTCAACATGGGCCAGTCCTCAAACGACGTGTTCCCCTCGGCCGTGCACCTCGCCGCACTCGATGTCGCCCAGAACGAGCTGCTGCCCGCGCTCAAAGCACTCGAGCGCTCCTTTGCGAAGAAGGCCAAGAGCTTTCAGAACGTCGTCAAGGCCGGGCGCACCCACCTGATGGACGCCGTGCCCGTCACGCTCGGCCAGGAGTTCGCCGGCTACGCCGCGCAGATGGCGCTCGGCCAGGAGCGCGTGCAGGCCGCGCTCGTCCACGTCGGGCAGATCCCGCTCGGCGGCACCGCCACGGGAACGGGCCTGAACACGCATGCGAAGTTCGCCGAGAAGGTGCGCGCGCGCCTGAAGCGCGAATCCGGGCTGAAGCAGATCGCGGCGCCGCTCGATCCCTTCGAGGCACAGGCCACCCGCGATGCGCTCGTCGAGCTCTCCGGCGCGCTGAAGGTCGTCGCGGTCTCGCTCACGAAGATCGCCGGCGATCTCGCCCTGATGGGCTCCGGTCCGCGCGCGGGTATCGGCGAGCTGTTCCTGCCCGAGCTGCAGAAGGGCTCCTCGATCATGCCCGGCAAGGTCAACCCCGTGCTGCCCGAGGTCGTGCTGCAGGTCTCAGCACAGGTGATCGGCAACGACACGGCGATCACCGTAGGCGGCCTGCAGGGCCAGTTCGAGCTGAACGTGCGCATCCCGCTGATCGCGCGCAACCTGCTGCAGTCCCTGCAGCTGCTGAGCAGCGCCTCGCGCGCCTTCGCCGAGAAGTGCATCGACGGGATCGAGGTCAACAAGGCCGGCGCCGCCGCCTCCGCGGGAGCTACGCTCGCCGTCGCGACCGCGCTGAACGGCGCGATCGGCTACGACAAGGCCACCGTGATCGTCAAAAAGGCCACCGCAAGCGGCCGCCCGCTGCGCGAGGTCGCGCTCGAGGAGGGTGTCGACGCCAAGCTCTACGACGCCACGATCGACCTGCGGAGAATCGCGCGCGGCAATCAGGGGTAGAGCGACTGAGGTGAGGCTGCGCGCAGCTCGTCTCCACGCACTCGCAGTTGCGGCGGCGCTGGTCGCGCTCGCCCTGAGCGCCTGCGGGGCCTCCGCTGAGGGGACCGATGACGGGAGCCCGCTCGTCCGGCCGCCGGCCCGGCCGACGCTCGCCACATCGGCCGCCGCGCCGCTCACCCAAGCGTGCGGCGCTGCTGGGCCCAGAGTCCTGGCCGAAGCCGCCGGCACGGTCGCCAAGCGCATTTACGCCGGTGAGCTCACGGGCTCTGAGACGCGTAGCGACCAGCGCCAGGTCGAGGGCGATGCGCCGCTGCTGAACGCCATCGCCGGCGGCAACAGCAGCGCGATCGACGCCGCGGTCCACAGGCTCGTCTACTCCCATACCCACATCGTGCGCCTGCGCATCACGCGTGGCGCGAGCGTGCTGTCCGACATCGGCGGTCCCTACATCATCGCTCCCGTAGGCGGCGCGCTGCGCCTGCACGGGCGCACGATCGCCCGCTACGTGTTCTCCGTCCAGGACGACCTCGGCTACGTCAAGCTCGTGACGCGCTTCCTCGGCGTGCCGCTCGTGATGCGTGCGGGCTCCCACGGGGTGGCGGTTGAAGGACTCGTGCCGGGGCCGGCAAACATTCCCGATCTCGGCCCGGTCAGCTACCGCGGCGCGACGTACGAGGCGATCTCCTTTTCTGCGCGCTCCTTCCCGGGCGGGCCGCTGCGAATCTCGCTGCTCGTGCCCGTGCCGAGCGCGCTTGCGAGCAGGAGCTGCAGCCAGATCAACAGCGCCGAGGCCGGGCACGCGGCGCTGTTGATCTCGCGGCGCTTTCAGCTCTCCCCGGCCGGCTTCCCCGTCTACGTCAAACTCGTAAGGACGCTCACCGACGGGCTTCTCTACATTCGCGCCGGCTCGCATGAGCTGGCCGGGAGCACGCGGCCGAGCCCCCCCACGCTCCCCACCGCCGGGCCGGTGAGCTTCGCGGGCAGGAGCTATGAGGTCAGCTCGTTCACGGCGCCGAGCTCGGTCGGGCAGGTCCGCGTGTACGTGTTGACGCGGGCTGATTGACAGCAGGACCGGAGCGCTGCCGGATCGGCCCATTCGGGTCGCGGGCTCCGGTCAGCCGCCTGGGAGCGCCTTGAACAGGCGCGCGATCACGCCCGCCGCCGCCTTCGGCTGACCGCCGTAGGTGAAGAGGCCCTTCTGGTTCAGGCCTTCGATCAGCCTGACGTGGGGGAGCACGTTGTGGATCGAGCCGCCCGTGAACGTGGGCGTCAGCGGATAGTCGCTGAGCAGCCACACGAACATCGCGGTGAGACGCGGGTCGGCCCTGTAGACGGACACGTGCGCCGCCAGCAGTCGTGACTGGAAGGCATAGCTGCCGGGGCTGCCCTGCCCGTTGAGGTGGTTCGATTCGGCGCCGAACTCGCTGATCACGAGGGCCTTGCCCGCGAACGTCTGCTCCATCGCCGCCAGGCGCCCGCGCATCTGGTCGGCCAGCTGTGCGGGAGTGTCCTTGGGTGCGTCATACCAACCGGTGTAGTCCGTCTCGGCGACCGCGTCCACGTCGGCGTAGATCGCGCCGGCGTTGTGCGGCGGATGATCTCCCCACACATCGACCGCCACCATCCGCGTCGGGTCCTGGGCGTGCAGCCAGTGCGCCGTCGCGCGCACGTAGCGCACCTCGCTTGAGTCGTGACCGTTGTCGGCGATCTCATCCGCGAGGTTCCACGCGAAGATCGAGGGGTGAAGCTCCGCCGCTAGCACCGCCGTGCGCGCCTGCCGTTCGGCTTCGGCGAGCAGCCGGGGCGTGCGTGAGTACCAGTTGCCGGCTCCTTCGACGGGGCCGATGCCCTGCCAAACGAGTATTCCGGCGGCGTCGAGCCGTTCCAGCAGAGCCGGATCGAGCGGGTGCTGCGCGCGCACCGCGTTCGCGCCGATCGCCTTCAGCCGCCCGACGATCTCCTCCTGGCTGGCCGGAGTCAGCGCGTCGCCCTGCCCGTGCACATCCTCCTGGATCGAGGCGCCGTGCAGCAGCAGGCGCCGGCCGTTGAGGAGCAGGCGGCCACTGCGCCAGCTGAGCTCGCGCAGGCCGACACGCGCCGAGTAGCTGCTCTCGCCTGGAATCGCAAGATTCAGCTGGTAGAGGCTCGGGCTGCCCGGCGACCACAGCGCCGCTTCCGGCACGCTGACGGTCGTCTTGACGGTGCTCGCTTCACCGTGGGCGAGCGTGATCGCCGGGAAGCTCAGCGGAATCGATTGGCTTTCGTGCACGAGCGAGCCTTCGGGCACCAGCACGCGCGCAGGGCCGGAGTTGTGGACTTCGACGCTCAGCTTCACGCTGACCTCACCCGCGCTCGCACCGGTCGCGAGCGTGCTTTGCACCGTCGGTGCGGAAAGCTCGCTCTGCCCGATCGCACGCACGGCGACCTCACCGTTGAGCCCGCCCCAGTTGAACCACGTGCGGTGAAAGCCGGCCCGCGACTGCGCTGCGGGGTCGCGCCAGTCGATCCGCACGACGACCGTGTGGGCGCCGGCCGCCAGGCGGGAGCGCAGCTCGAAGGGCAGGTAGGAGCCCCGGTGGCTGCCCAGCGCGTGGCCATCGACCCAGATGGTCGCCTGGAAGTTTGCCGACTGGAAGTCGAGCGCGTAGGAGCCGGCGCTCGCCGCGGTGAAGCTCGTGCGATACCAGGCCAGCGAGCCTTCGTAGTTGCGCTGGCCCGCCCGACCGCTGTAGGCGGTCGGGTTGACGTCGTTGGGCACGCTCACCTGCCGGCCGCTGAAGCCACCGCGTGCCCAGCCGTCGGCGAGGCCGCGATTGGCGGGGTCGGCGCGCAGCGTCCAGCGCACGAGCGCCATCCGCCCGCCGGGCCCTTCGAAGATCAGCGACTGGGGTGAGGGAGCTTCGGCCGCGGCGGCGCCGCCGGCGAGCAGGGCGCAGGCCGTCAGCAGCGCGAATGTGGATCTCTTGATGGTGTTGAGCATGGTCGGGCCGGTGGAGGGGGGCGCAGCATTCTTACGCGGCAGGCGGTCTCTGAGGTTGTGAACAACCCGTGGGAGCGTTCAGAGCGCTACCGGCAGCGCCGGCTCGCTCGCGGCGCTCTGCAGCCACTCCAGCAGCGCCTGCGCTCCGGCCTTGTGCAGCGGCTCGTTGAGGTTGCCGCACTTCGGCGACTGCACGCATGAGGGGCAGCCGCTCGCGCACGGGCACTCGGCGATCAGGCGGTGTGCGTCGCGGCAGAGCTCCTCGAAGCGCTGGAAGGCGGTTCGCGTGATGCCGATGCCGCCGGGGTGACCGTCGTAGAGGAAGATCGTGGCCGTGCCCGTCTGCGGGTGGTAGTTCGTCGAGAGCCCGCCGATGTCCCAGCGATCGCACATCGCGATCAGCGGCAGCACCGCGATCTGCGCGTGCTCGGTGGCGTGCAGCGCGCCCAGCAGGATCTCGAGCGGAACGGTCTCGCTGAGCGCACCCGCGTCGAGCTCGAACCACAGTGCCTGCGTGGCGAAGCTCGTGGGTGGCAGGTCGAGTCCGACGATGTCGATCTGCGCGTGGTCTGAGAGGCGCCGGCGCTGGTAGGCGAGCACCGTGTCGGTGACGCTGACCTCGCCGAAGGAGAGCGTCACGCCGAGCGTCTCGCGGCGATCGAGCAGGCGCATGATCTCGGTGTCGGTCTCGGACTTCGGTTGCGTGTACCAGTCCTCGCCGAAGGGCGCCACGAGCGCGCGGCGGCGCTCGAGGTCCAGTTCGCGCACCTCGTATGAGCGGCCCATGTGCATGTAGATCGCGCCCTCGTGCACGGTGGAGTGGGCTCGCGCCGCCTCCGTCGATCCGAGCAGCTCGCCCGAGGAGACGTCGACGATCGCAAAGCTCTCCGCGGAGGCCGAGCGCAGCGAAACCTCACCGGCGGGGTAGCCGCCGGGGCGCCGCGGCACGAACGCGCCCGCGGGGAGCGCCCGGCGGCGCAGCTCACCGGCGCTCTCCAGGTGCTCGGCGTGGGCCTCCCAGCGAGGCCCGAGGAACTCAGCGTCGGCGCCGTCGAGCGGACCCTCGTGCGCGGCGCACAGCAGGTGCGCGCGGTAGATCAGCGCGCTCTCATGATCGAGGATCGCAGCCTCCACGGGCCGGTCGAGGAACTCGTCGGGGTGGCGGCAGAAGAACTGGTCGAGCGCGTCCTCGCCTGCGACGTACACGGCCAGACCGCGCCCCCGCCGTCCCGCGCGTCCCCACATCTGGCGCAGCGAGGCGACCGTGCCGGGGAATGTCACCACGACGGCCGCGTCGAGCTCGCCGATGTCGATGCCCAGCTCGAGCGCGTCGGTCGTAATCACCGCGCGCAGCTCGCCGCCGATCAGGCGCGCCTCGAGCTCCCGCCGCTGCTGGGCGGTGTAGCCGGCGCGATAGGGCACGACGAGCTCCGCCAGCTCGGGGTCGCTCGCCCCGAGGTCCTCCTTGACGAGCCGGCTGAGCACCTCGACTCCCTTGCGCGACTTCATGAAGCAGATCGTGCGCGCCCCGTCGCGCGCGAGGCGGGCGAGCAGCTCCGCGGCCTCGCCGAGCGGCGAGCGGCGGGTGCCGAGCACCTCATCGGTCAGCGGCGGATTCCAGACGGCGATACGCCGCTGTGGCGCCGGCGAGCCGTCCTCGTCGATCAGGCGCACGTCCTCCAGGCCCGTCAGGCGCTCGGCCAGCTCCAGCGGGTTGGCGATCGTCGCCGAGGTCAACAGGAAGCGCGGCTCGGTGCCGTAGGCGGCTGCGATCCGCCGCAGCCGGCGCAGCACGTTGGCCACGTGCGAGCCGAACACGCCGCGGTAGACATGCGCCTCGTCGATCACGACCACGGCGAGGTTCGCGAACATCTCCGCCCAGGCGCCGTGGTTGGGGAGGATGCCGACGTGCAGCATGTCTGGGTTGGTGAGCACGACGTTCGCGCTCTTGCGGATCTGAGCCCGCGCCTCGCGCGGGGTGTCGCCGTCGTAGATCGCGGGTCGCACGCGCTTGGTCAGCCCGAAGCGCGCAAGCGCGCGCGCCTGGTCCTGCGCGAGCGCCTTCGTCGGATAGAGGTAGAGCGCCCGTGCGCGGGTCTGCTCGCAGAGGATGTGCAGCGTCGGCAGGTTGAAGCACATCGACTTGCCAGACGCCGTGCCCGTCGTGACCATCGTCGGCGACTCGACCGCCGCCAGAAGCGCTTCGGCCTGATGGGAGTAGAGGCTCTCGACCCCCATCCCTGCGAGCGCCGCGGCGAGCTCCGGGTGCAGCTCGGAGGGGATCGGCGACAAGCGTGCTCGTCCCGGGCCTTCGCTGGCCTCGCGCACCAGCCGCCCGTCCTCGAGTCCCGCGTCCAGAAGCGCGCTCCACGGCTCGGTTCTACGATCGATCGCCAAGGACTTGAGATAGTAGAGGCGATGTCCCCGACGGCTGCCGAGAGCTGGGCGCGAGCCCGCTCCTTCCATCATTCCTCCTATCCGCCCGCGCGGATCGCGGCGGAGCGAGAGCAGAGCGTCTCGGTTTGCCTACCCGCCCGCGAGTGCGCCGCGACCGTCGCGACGATCGTGACGGCCCTGCAGGAGCTGCGCGAGACCGGTGCGATCGATGAGATCGTGGTCGTCGACGCCGCCTCGAAGGACGGCACCGCCGCGATCGCCGAGCGCGCGGGCGCTCGCGTTCTGCAGGAGGGCGATCTTCTGGCCTCTCACGGGCCCGTGCTCGGCAAGGGCGATGCGATGTGGAGGGCGCTGTCTGCGCTCGAGGGGGAGCTCGTGTGCTTCCTGGACGCCGATACGGAGGACTTCTCCGCGCACTTCGCCGCCGGGCTGCTCGGCCCGCTTGTGTGCGAGCGCGGGGTCTCATTCGTTAAGGGCCACTACAGACGGCCCTTCACGCAGGGCGGCGTCGAGGACGCTGAGGGCGGCGGGCGCGTGAACCATCTGATGGCGCGACCGGCGCTTGCGCTCTTCTTCCCGGAGCTCGCCGAGGTGCGACAGCCGCTCGCGGGCGAGGTCGCAGCGCGCCGTGATTTGCTCGAGTCGCTGCCGTTCGCCACCGGCTACGGCGTGGAGACGGCGATGCTGATCGACGCGTGGCGCAAGGTCGGCCTCGAGGGCATCGCGCAGGTCGACCTCGAGGAGCATCGCAACCCGCACCAGTCGCTCGCGGCGCTCTCGCCGATGGCGGCCACCGTGCTCGCCACGATCGCCCGGCGCCTGGAGCAGGACGGGCGCCTTCAGGCCGTAGGCGGCGCGCCGCTCGAACGTCCGCCGCTCGCGACGGTCTCGGTCGCGTGAGCGGACCCGCGCGCATGCGCTGCGTGTACGTCGATCTCGACGGCACCCTGCTCGGCCGCGGCGCCTCGCTGCTGCACGACGGCCAGGGCAACGTCAACATCGACGGCATCCGTGCGGTTCAGGCCTGCCTGCGGGCCGACGTCGAGGTCGTGCTGATGTCCGGCCGCCGCCGCGTCCAGGTCTTCGAGGACGCGCGGCTCCTGGGCCAGCGCTCCTTCATCTTCGAGGCCGGCGCCTGCGTCGTGCTCGACGGCGAGGAGCACTGGCTCACCGGCGATCTGATGCCCGGCGAGCAGAGCATCGCTGAGCAGATCGAGCGCTCCGGCGCCCCGGCCTTCCTGCTCGAGCAATACGAGGGGCGACTCGAGTACCACGAGCCCTGGCACGTCGAGCGCGAGGTCTCACATCTCTTTCGCGGGCTCGTCGAAGCGGCTGAGGTCGACCGCCTGCTCGCCGAGCGCGGCCATCACGATCTGCGCCTGGTGGACAACGGAGTCGTCAATCGCCGCTCGCAGGCGCTCGCGGCGCTGCCGCACGTTCGCGGCTACCACCTCGTCCCGGTCGGTGCCTCGAAGGCGGCCGCCGTCGCCAAGCACCGCCGGATGCGCGACTACGCCCGCGAGGAGACCTTCGCGGTCGGAGACTCGCGCGAGGATCTCGCCTGCGCCGCCGAGGTAGGCGCATTCTGGCTCGTCGCAAACGCCGTCGCGCACGACCCGTCGATCCGCGAGGCGATGGCCGCCCACGAGAACGTGTGCGTCGCCGAGGGCTCCAACGGCACGGGAGTCTATGAGGCGGTGGTGAGCGCGCTGATGGGTACTGAGTAGCGCTGATCGGCACACGGGCGGCGTGGGTCATTCGAGCGGCCCCCAGGCCCGCCGGGCAACTCCCACAGCGTTGCGAAGTGCCGCTCAGCTGCCGCGCAGGCGCCGCCACGCTCGCCGCCAGAAGCCCGGCCGCGGCCGCCGGCGCCATAGCGCGGGCGGGGGCAC
>JACDGG010000046.1 GCA_013815355.1 Solirubrobacterales bacterium | reverse complement strand
ACGCTACGGACACCGGGCATCAACCCGGGCCCGGCGAGCGGCTGCCGCGCGGCTGAGCATCCGAGCATTGGCGACTCTAGGCTGAACGGCGTGCCCCCGGATCGCCGCGCTCCACTGCCGCAACCGCCCTCCGTGGCGCCGAGCCTCACGCCGGCGGCGCCCTCCGCGCTCGAGCACGACGCGACGCTTGCCGAGTGCGAGCTGCGCGATCTCGCGCTTATCGATCAGCGCGCCCGCGGCGTCACGATGCAGGCCGTGCGCCTAGCCGGCGTCGAGCTGGCGCGCTCGCAGCTCGAGCACCTGCGCGTCACAGACGCTGCGATGGCGCGCTGCAATCTCGCCAACCTCGAGGCTCGCGGCGCTCACCTGACGAGGGTCGCGCTCAGCGCCAGCCGCGTGACCGGCGTCGAGCTGAGCGAGGGGGTGCTGGCGGATGTGAGCTTCAGCGAATGCCGCATCGACCTCGCCTCATTCAGCTTCTCGCGGCTTGAGCGCGTCAGCTTCGAGGATTGCCTGCTTGCGCAGAGCGGCTTCCTCGACGCCCGTCTCGACGGCGTGCGCTTCGAGGGCTGCGACATGAGCGAATGTGACTTTCGCGGCGCGAAGCTCAGCCGCTGTGAGATCCGCCGCTGCGAGCTGGGCGGCCTGCAAGGCATCGCGAGCCTGCGTGGCGTGGCGATGGAAGCGCAGACGATCGTCGCGCTGGCGGACGTCTGGGCCGCCGCGCTCGGGATCGAGCTGCTCGAGGGGGACTGACGTCCGGCGGCCGTCAGGCCGCGGCGCTGTCGGTCGCCGCCGGGGTCCGCCCGGTGGCGCCGCTGCAGGGCGCGATGCGCTCCCACATCTGCGCGAGCTCGCCCAGCTCGTGCTCAGAGAAGTGCGAGAGGAAGTGCTCGCGCACGACCGCCAGGTGGGTCACCTGCGCTTCTTCGAGGCGCTCGCGGCCGCTCGCTGTGAGGCACGCGTAGGAGCCGCGCGCGTCGTGTTCGCAGGAGCAGCGTCCGAGCAGGCCCTCGCGCTCGAGGCGGTCGACCATGCGCGTCAGGCCGCTGCGCGAGAGCTGCGCCTGCTCGGCGAGGTCGCACATGCGCATGCGACCGTCGCTTGCCTCCTGAAGATGCTGGAGGACCTCGTAGGAGGTCATCGGCAGCCGGTGTGCGCGCTCGAGCTCGGCGTCGAGGCGCTTCGCAAGACAGGCGTGCGCTCGAAGCAGACCGCGCCACGCGCGCAGCTCCCCGAAGGTGAGTTCCTCCTGCTCGGAGGGTGAGATCTTGACGGCGGTCAGGGTCGACATGGCGGTCCGAATCTAAACGTCTTCTCAAGCGAACATAGCAGTGTCACAGCGCGATTCGGGGCATTCGCGCTCAGCGGCGAGTGGCCCTCCAGGCCCACAGCATCATCAGCGGCTGCAGCGGCAGGCGTGCGTAGAGCGCCCACGCCGGGATCTTGCGAAAGCGCTCGGGCTCGCGCGCCATGTAGACGTTCGCCGGGAACACCGCGGCCAGCAGCGCGATCAATCCGAATCCGGACAGGCGCCGCGTCCACGGCAAAAGGACACCGGCGCCGCCCGCGACCTCGGCCACACCGCTGATCTCGACCAGGCGCTTGGCCTCGCCCTTCAGGCTCGGCGGCATGATCTTCTCGTAGGCCCGCGGGCTGCGGAAGTGATTGACCCCTGACGCGATGAAGAACGCGGCGAGCAGCACGCGCGAGCGAGTCCGCCCTCTCGGCTGCTCCACCTCGACCTCCACGTCTGGGTCCACGCTGCCCAATCTAGCGCTCGCGGATCAGCGAGCGCCCCGTCATCGCGCCCGGCTGCTCGATCCCGAGCAGCTCGAGCACCGTCGGCGCGACGTCGGCGAGGATGCCCTCGCGGGCGCGCAGCTCAAGCCCGGGACTCGTGAGGATCAGCGGCACCGGGTTCATCGAGTGCGCCGTGTTGGGGCTGCCGTCGGGCTCGAGCATGTGGTCGGCGTTGCCGTGATCGGCTGTGATCACGCATACGCCGCCGCTCTCGTGCACGGCTGCGACGACCTCCCCCAGGCAGCCGTCGACAGTTTCGATCGCCGCGACGGCCGCGGGGATCACGCCGGTGTGCCCGACCATGTCGGCGTTGGCGAAGTTGATGATCCCGAAGCGCGGCTCGTCCTGGCGCCAGGCGCCGACGAACGCGCCCGCCGCCTCGTGCGCGCTCATCTGCGGCTTGTGGTCGTAGGTCGGCACGTCGCGCGGGGAGGCCACCATCTCGCGGCGCTCACCCTCCAGCGGCGCCTCATCGCCGCCGTTGAAGAAGTAGGTGACGTGCGGGTACTTCTCGGTCTCGGCGACGTGCAGCTGCGAGGCTCCGGCGTGCTCGAGCACGCGCGAGAGCGTCGTGGCGGGGCGCTCGGGCGAGAACACCACCGGATATGACCAGTCCTCCTCGTAGCTCGTGAGCGTCGCGTAGCGCGCCACGGGCGCCGCGCCGTCGCGACCGCGCCAGCCGGGGAGATCCTCCCCGCGCTCGCCGAAGCTCTCCTCGGCCAGCGCGCGCGTGAGCTGGCGCATGCGGTCGGGGCGGAAGTTGAACGCGATCACGCTGTCGGTGGGGCGGATGCGCGCCTCTGAGCCGACGAGCGTCGGCTCGATGAACTCATCTGTCTCGCCGCGCCGGTAGGCCTCGGCGACGGCCTGCTCGCCGCTGTCGGAGTGGTGCGGCGCCTCGCCGGCCACGAGCATGTCGTAGGCGCGCTGCGTGCGGTCCCAGCGGCGGTCGCGATCCATCGCCCAGTAGCGCCCCACGACCGAGCCGACACGCGCGCCAGGCACGCGTTCGAGCTCGCGCAGGAAGCCGGCGCCGGCATGCGGCAGTGTGTCGCGCCCGTCTGCGAAGGCGTGCACGACGAGGTCTCTGACGGCGAGCTCGCGCCCGAGCGCGATCAGCGCGCGCAGGTGATCGAGCGAGGAGTGCACGCCGCCGTCAGAGACGAGGCCGATCAGATGCACCCGCTCGGACTCCGAGAACGCCGCGCGCAGCGCCTCGCTCTGCGCGAGCTCGCCGAAACCGCCGGGCCCGTCGGCGATCGCGTCGTCGATCCGCACCAGGTCCTGGCGCACGACGGCGCCCGCGCCGAGGTTCAGGTGCCCGACCTCGCTGTTTCCCATCTGGCCTTCCGGCAGCCCCACCGCGCGGCCCCAGGCGGTCAGCGTCGTGTGTGGGTAGCTCTGCCACAGCTCGTCGAAGACGGGGGTCGCGGCGAGCGAGACCGCGTTGCCCGGACCGGGCTCCGCCATGCCCCAGCCATCGAGCACGATCAGGCAGCCGCACGCGGCCGGCAGCGTCCCGGGCCCCGCCGGGATGCTCATCGCGGCGCGGACTCGGCGGCGGCGATGATCGCGGCGAAGGACTCGGCCTCGAGCGATGCGCCCCCGACGAGCGCGCCGTCGACGTCCGGGAGCGCCAGCAGCTCGGCCGCGTTCTCGGGCTTGACCGAGCCCCCGTAGAGGATGCGCAGCTGCTCGGCCGCCTGCTTGTCGCGGTCGCCGACGAGCGCGCGGATGAACGCGATCGCCTCCTGCGCCTGCTCCGCTGTCGCGACGCGGCCGGTTCCGATCGCCCAGATCGGCTCGTAGGCGATCACGACCTCGGCCAGGCGCTCGGGTGCGACGCCGGCGAGGTCGTCCTTGATCTGCTGGCGCAGCTTGCGGTCGGTGTCGTCGTTGTCGCGCTCGGCCTCGGTCTCGCCGACGCAGAGGATCGGCACGAGCCCCGCCTCCAGCGCCGCCGGCACCTTCAGCGCCAGCGCCTTGTCGGTCTCGCCGAACAAAGTGCGGCGCTCGGAGTGCCCGAGCACGACCCCGCGCGCGTCGAGCTCGCTGAGCATCGGCGGCGAGATCTCGCCGGTGTAGGCGCCCTCAACCTCGTGGTGCATGTTCTGGGCATAGACCTCAACCCGCGAGCCGCGGGCGCTGTCGATCATCGCGCGCAGGTCGGTGAACGGCACGCAGATCGCCACGTCGACCGTCTCGACCGAGGAGACGCGGGGAAGCAGCGCCTGGATGTAGTCCTCGGACTGCTCCTCGGTCTTGTACATCTTCCAGTTGCCGGCGATCAGCGGCATGCGCGCCATCAGGAGCCGACCCCCCCTGCGACACCGGTGCCCTCGAGCGCCTGCACGCCGGGAAGCTCGCGTCCCTCGACCAACTCGAGTGTCGCGCCGCCGCCGGTCGAGAGGTGATCGACCGCGTGCTCGAGGCCAAAGCGCGCGAGCGCTGCGGCCGAGTCCCCGCCGCCCACGACCGTCAGGCCCGGGGCCTTCGCCACGGCTTCGGCGACGGCCCGCGTGCCGGCCGCGAAGGGCTCGAGCTCAAACGCACCCATCGGCCCGTTCCAGAACACGGTGCCCGCGCGCGCGATCTCCGCGGCGTAGCGCGCGGCGCTGGCGGGGCCGATGTCCAGGCCCATCCAGCCGTCGGGCACCTCGACGCCGTCGAGCACCCGGTGCGGGGAGTCGGCGGCCAGGCGCTCGCCGATCACGAGATCGAGGGGCAGCTCGAGGCGGGCGTGGCCGGGCTGCGCTGCCCGCGCCAGCGCGCGGCGGGCGTGCTCAGTGTCCTGCACGCCGCACAGCGACTCGCCGACGGCGTGGCCCTGCGCGCAGAGGAATGGGAAGCACATCGCACCGCCGATTATCACGACCTCGGCGATCTCCAGGAAGCGGTCGATCACGCCGATCTTGTCCGCCACCTTGGCGCCGCCGACGATCGCCACCAGCGGGTGAGCCGGCTTCTCCAGGATGCCCGTCAACGTGCGCACCTCGCCTTCGAGCAGGCGCCCCGCGGCGCTTGGCAGCAGGTGCGCCACGCCCTCGGTGCTCGCGTGTGCGCGGTGCGCGGCGCCGAACGCGTCGTTGACGTACACGTCGGCCAGCTCGGCCAGCGCGCGGGCGAGCGCGGGGTCATTGCGCTTCTCCCCCGCCTCGAAGCGCACATTCTCGAGCAGCATCACCTCGCCCTCGCCGAGCTCCTCGCTCATCGCCCTGACCCGCTCGCCGACGACGCCGGGCGCGAGCGCGACGCGCGTGCCGATCAGCTCGCCGAGACGCGTGGCCACGGGCGCGAGCGACAGCGCGGGATCGACCTGGCCACCGGGACGGCCGAGGTGTGAGACGAGCACGAGGCGCGCGCCGCGGCCGCGCAGCTCTTCGATCGTTCCCAGGGCGGCCCGGATGCGCGTGTCGTCCGCCACTCCTACCCCCCCTGCGGCGTCCTCATCGAGCGGCACGTTGAAGTCGACCCGCACGAGCACCCTGCGGCCGTGCACGTCGAGATCGTCAATGCTCCTCATCGGCGCTTACAGGACCCTCTGCACCAGGTCCACGAGGCGGTTGGAGTAGCCCCACTCGTTGTCATACCAGGCGACGACCTTGACCATCGTGCCGTCGATCACGGCCGTCAGCTTGGAGTCGAGAATCGATGAGTAGGGCGATTTCACGATGTCGCTGGAGACGATCTCATCCTCGGTGTACTGCAGTATCCCCTCCAGCGGTCCGCTCGCGGCGGCGGCCTGAAGCGCGCCGTTGACCTCCTCGATACCCGTCTCGCGCGGGCACTCGACGGTCAGATCGACGACCGAGCCGGTCGGCACCGGAGCGCGCACCGCGAAGCCGTGGAGCTTGCCCTGCAGCTCGGGGATCACGAGGCCGATCGCCTTCGCCGCGCCGGTCGAGGCGGGGATCAGGTTGATCGCGGCCGCGCGTGCGCGGCGCAGGTCTTTGTGCGGCAGATCCTGCAAGCGCTGGTCGGCGGTGTAGGCGTGAATCGTCGTCATCAGGCCGTGCTTGATGCCGACCGTGTCGTTGATCACCTTGGCGACGGGCCCCAGGCAGTTGGTCGTGCAGGAGGCGTTTGAGATCACGTCGTGGCGCTCGCGGTCATAGACCTCGTCGAAGTTGACTCCCAGCACGACCGTCGCGTCCGGGTTGGTCGCGGGTGCGGAGATGATCACCTTCTTGGCTCCCTGCGCGAGGTGCTTGGCGGCGCTGTCGCGGTCGGTGAAGAGGCCCGTCGACTCGATCACCACGTCGACTCCCAGCTCGCCCCAGGGCAGCGCCGCGGGGTCGCGCTCGGCGAGCACCTTCAGCTCGGCGCCATCGACGTGCAGCGAGGAGCCGTCCTCCTCGACGGAGCCCGGATAGGGCCCGAGGATCGAGTCGTACTTGAGCAGGTGCGCAAGCGTGCGCGAGTCGGTGAGATCGTTGACCGCCACCCACTCGATGTCCGCCGTGCCGGCGTCCGCGCGAGCCTTGGCGGCGCGGAACACGTTCCGGCCGATCCGACCGAATCCGTTGATTCCGACACGTACGGGCATTCAGGCCTCCTGGAGCGAAAATGAACGAGGCCGGGTCTCTGGAGACCTGCTCCATCGCCCGGCTTGCCAGCGCAGGCTATCAGCGCACCGTATGCGGGGCGATGTGTCCAACTACCCGCCCGGCGGCGGTTTTCCCCGGATTCAGGCGCCCCGCGGTGAGCGCTCGAGGTCGCGGTGGGCAACCGCGACCTCGAGGTCGTCGCGCTCGCGGTAGCGCGCCGCGAGGTGCTCGGCGATCGCGACCGAGCGGTGCCGGCCGCCGGTGCAGCCGATCGCGATCACGAGGTGCGCCTTGCCCTCGCTGACGTACTGCGGCAGCAGGAAGTCGAGCAGCGCGTGCAGCCGCACGTAGAGCTCCTCCAGGCGCCCGTCGCGGGCGATGTAGTCGACCACGCGCTCCTCCAGGCCGGTCAGCTCGCGCAGCTGCGGCTCGTAGTGAGGGTTGGCGAGGAAGCGAACGTCGAAGGCGAGATCCTCCTCGCGCGGGGGACCGTGCTTGAAGCCGAAGCTCATGAAAGTGACGGCCAAGCGCCCCGCGGTCTTGCGCGGCAGGAGCTCCTGCGCGATCTTCTCGCGCAGCGCCGCTGCCGACATGCCGGTCGTGTCGATCACCAGATCGGCGCGCCCGCGCAGCGGCTCCAGCAGCGCTCGCTCTGCGGCGACACCCGCCGCGACGCTGCCCTCCGGGGCCAGCGGGTGGCGCCGGCGCGTCTCCTTGTAGCGGGTCACGAGCGACTGCTCGGCCGCCTCCAGGAAGACCACGTGGTGCTCGAGGCCGAGCGCGTCGAGATCGTCCACGACAGCCCGCAACGCCTCGAAGTAGACGCCGCCCCGCACGTCTGAGACGACGGCTGCGCGTTCGACCTTCGAGCCCTTGTGCACGAACAGCTCGACGAGCGAGCGGATCATCTCCGGCGGCAGGTTGTCGACGCAGAAGTAGCCGGCATCCTCGAACACGTTCATCGCGGTCGACTTGCCCGCACCGGAGAAGCCGGTGATCACCACGAGATCCTCCAGGCGCGACTCGATCACCGGCTTGCCGGCCTTGCCGCTGGCGCCCCGTAGCGGGCGCAGGGTTCTGATCACGGCCATCCCCTCTGCATTGTGCCCGCATCGCCGGACGCGCGGTGAACTTTCTGCGCGCGCGGGCCATCAGCCGGCGCGGTGCAGATGCCCGTAGAGCTCGCGGCCGACCTTCGCCGGCAGCCCCGGCACCGCCTGCAGCTCCTCGCTGGAGGCCGCGACCATCGCATCGGGCGAGCCGAAGTGGGCGAGCAGCGCGCGCTTGCGGGCCGGGCCGATCCCGGGCAGCTCGTCGAGCAGTGAGCTCGTCATCGCTTTGTCGCGGCGCGTGCGGTGGTGGGCGATCGCGAAGCGGTGCGCCTCGTCGCGCACGCGCTGCAGCAGCTGCAGCTCGGGCGTCGAGTGCGCGAGCACAAGCGGCGCGGCCCGCCCCGGCTGGAAGACCTCCTCGATCCGCTTGGCCAGCGAGACGACCGCCACGCCGCGCTCGCGAAAGCCATGCAGCGGGCCCAGGCCGGCCGCGAGCTGGCCCTTGCCGCCGTCGATCACGACGACGTTCGGCAGCGCCGCGAAGCTCGGATCGTAGGCCGGGTCGTGCGGGGAGATGTCGGCCTGGCGCTCCCACTGCGCGAAGCGCCGCTCGAGCACCTCCGCGATCGCGGCGAAGTCGTCGGGCACGCCCTCCTGCAGCGAGCGGATCTTGAAGCGGCGGTAGTCGGACTTCTTCGGCGTGCCGCCCTCGAAGACAACCATCGAGGCGACCGTGTAGGTACCTCCCAGGTTTGAGATGTCAAAGCACTCGATGCGGATCGGCGGGACGTCGAGCCCCAGCGCCTGCTGCAGTCCCTCCAGAGCCTCGACACGACCCTGGCGGCGGCGCTCGGAGCGCAGCCGCTCCTGGTCGAGCGCCAGGTGGGCGTTGCGCTGGGCGAGCTCGAGGATGCGCCGCTTCTCACCGCGCTCGGCCGCGCGCAGCTCGACCGGGCCGCCGCGACGCAGCGACAGCGCCTCGGCGAGCGCCTCGCGCCCGCTCAGCTCGCCCTGCGTCACGAGCAGCGCCGGGATCGCGCTCTGCGCGCCGTAGTACTGGAGCATGAACTCCTCGGCCACCTCGGCCAGCTCGCGCTCGGTCTCGTTCGCCAGATAGAAGGACTGCCGGTCGGAGAGAACCCCGTCGCGGACCTGGAAGACCTGGGCGTTTGCGTCGCGTCCGTCGGCCGCCACCGCCACCGCGTCGAAGGTGCCGACGGACTCGCTCGTCACGCGCCGGCGCTCCAGCAGCGAGCGCACCGCCTGCAGGCGGTTGCGCTCGAGCGTCGCCTGCTCGAACTCCTCCTCCGCGGCCGCCGCCAGCATGCGCGCCTCGAGGTCGCGCTCGATCGCGGCGAAGCGCCCGGAGAGGAAGTCGATCACGCCCTCGATGCTCGCGCGGTAGTCCTCGCGCGAGACGTAGCCCACACAGGGCGCCTCGCAGCGCTTGATGTAGTAGTCCAGGCAGGGGCTGCCGCTGCGCCGCCCCGGCTCTGTCCCGGTGCAGGAGCGGAACATGAATACCTTGGCGAGCACCTCGAGCGTCGCGCGCACGCGCTTGGCGTTGGAGTAGGGCCCGAAGTAGACACGGTTGGAGCGATGGCGCTCGCGCGTGAAGTAGACGCGTGGGTAGTCCTCATCCATCGAGATCGCGATGAACGGATAGGACTTGTCGTCGCGCAGGCGGATGTTGAAGCGCGGCCGGTACTGCTTGATGAAGCTCTGCTCGGCCAGCAGCGCGTCCGCCTCGGAGGCAACCACGACGCACTCGATCTGCTCGACGGTCGCGACCATCTCAGCGTGCCCGGGACTGCTCGGCACCTGCGCTTTGGAGAAGTGCGAGGCCACGCGCTTGCGCACCGACTTTGCCTTGCCGACGTAGATCACGCGTCCGCGCGCATCACGGAACAGGTACACGCCGGGCTGATCGGGCAGCGCGCGACGCTGCTCGAGAAGGGGATCCTCGCTCAAGCGAGCGCGTCCCTTCTTCGGTCGGAGAGGCTCGCGCGCGTCTCCCCGGAGGCGTCCTGGGTTTCAGTCGCGACCATCGCAGCGAGGATAGGACCGCTCAGTAGCTGCGGGCGTGGCGGAAGACCTCCAGGAGCGCCCACAGCACCCCGCCCACGAGCCCGAACCACACGACCTCGCCGAGGCCACCCCAGCGGTGCACCTGTTCGAGTGAGCCGGAGGCGAACTTGATTTCGTACCACATGTGCTTGCGCGCCATCCACGCAAAAGCCCCGGCGGCGACGGCGCCGTAGAGCAGCGCGCGGTGGTGGTGGCCGAGGCTGTGCAGCGCGATGCGGTGTTCGCGGTAGAGACGCAGCGCCATGTAGGCCGCGCCGCCCGCGAAGGCGACCCACAGCGCCGCTTCGAAGGTGTGCGCCGCGCGCCCGCCACCGGGCAGGAAGTTCACCGCGGCGGCGATCGCGAGGATGATCGCGACGTTGCGCGCCGTCTTCATCTGATCCATGGCCGAAGTGTAGGTCAGTCGATCAGCGTCTCGAGCAGCGCGTAGGCGTCCTCGACCGCGCGCGTGGCGGCCGTGTGGCGAGCTTCGGACTTCGCCGACTCATAGCGCGTCGCCCACGCCGCCGGGTCCGCGAGCTCGCCTTCCAGCGTCTTCAGCGACTCCTCGGCCTGCTCGACCGCCCGCTCGGCCTTCTCCTGTGCGCTCAGGCGGTTCTTGGAAGGACCCTTGGTCTTCGGCTTGGCCCTTGGCTTCGTCTGCGTCGCGGGTCCCGGTGCGGTTCCATTCGGCGCATGCGCCGAATGGCGAGGGGGCGCATGCGCCCCCTCGGTGCTCGGCACATGTGCCGACCCCAGGGTCCGCACATGTGCGGACCCCTTCCCCTCCCTGCGCTCGTCGCGCACACGCACATACTCGGGCCAACCCCCGGCATAGCTGTGCAGCGAGCGCTCCTCCACCGCGACGGTACGCGTGCCGACCGCGTCGAGCAGCGCGCGGTCGTGGGAGACGAGCAGGATCGCGCCGGGAAAGGCGCGCAGCGCGTCCTCCAGCGCCTCGCGGCTCTCGATGTCGAGATGGTTCGTGGGCTCGTCGAGGATCAGCACGTTGGCGCCGGACTGCACGAGCACGGCCAGCGAGAGCCGCCGGCGCTCGCCGCCGGAGAGCCCGCTGAGCGGCTTTTCGGCCTCCTCGCCGGAGAACAGGAAGCGCCCGAGCAGCGCGCGCGCCCTGCCCGGGTTCAGCCCGGTGGCGCGCTGTGCGGCTTCGAGCACGTTCTGCTCGGGTCCCCCGCCGGCGCCGAGCTCCTCGGCGTGCTGGGAGAGGTAGCCGATCTGCACGTTGTGGCCGGTGGCGAGCTTGCCCGCGGCCAGCTCGCGCCGCCCCGCGAGCGTCTCGATCAGCGTCGTCTTGCCGGTTCCGTTCGGGCCCACGAGCGAGACGTGCTCGCCGCGCTCCAGCCACAGCTCGGCGTGCTCGAGCAGCACGAGCGGCGCCTTGCCGCCACCGCCGCCGATCTCGATCCGCCCGTCGAGCAGCTCGAAGGTCACGCGGCCCGAGCGCTCCGGCGCGGCGAAGGCGAACTCGAGGCCCTTGCCGTCGGTGGGGTCGCGCTCGATCCGCTCGATCTTCGAGAGCTTCTTCACGCGCGACTGCGCCTGGCGGGCCTTCGAGGCCTTGTAGCGGAAGCGCTCGATGAAGCGCTCCATGCGCTCGATCTCGGCCTTCTGCGCGTCGATCGCGCGCCCCAGCGCCATCTCGCGCGCGGCCTGTTCGCGGCGCCAGTTGTGCCATGAGCCCGCGAAGAAGCGCGAGCGCCCGGCCTCGAGCTCGAGCACCGCCGTGCCGACGGCCTCCAGGAACCAGCGGTCGTGGGCGACGAGCACGACGGCGGCGTCGAGGTCGACGAGCGTCTGCTCGAGCCACTCCAGCGACTCGATGTCGAGGTGGTTCGTGGGCTCGTCGAGCAGCAGCACCTCGGCGCCGGTGGCGAGCGCGCGGGCGAGCGAGGCGCGCGTGAGCTGCCCGCCGGAGAAGGTGTCCAGGGGGCGGTCGAGGTCCGCGTCGCGAAAGCCGAGTCCGTGGGCCATCGCCGTGGCGCGGTTGCGCCACAGATAGCCGCCGCGGCTCTCGAGCCTGGCCTGCGCGCCCGAGTAGCGCGCGAGCGTCGCCTCGTCGTTCGTGCCCGCCGCCATCTTCGCCTCGAGCGCCGCCAGCTGGGCCTCGATCTGGAGCTCCTCGGCGCAGCCCGAGAGCAGGTACTCGCGAAGCGCCATCGCGCGCTCGCGCGGCGGACGCTGGTCGTGCAGGGCGATGCGCACGCCCTTGCCGACGCTCAGCTCGCCGCGGTCGATCGTCGTCTCGCCGGCGAGCATCCGCAAGAGCGTCGTCTTGCCGGCGCCGTTGCGCCCGGCGATCGTCAGCCGTTCGCGGCGCTCGAGCTTGAACGAGACGCCGCGCAGCAGCGGCTGCCCGGCCATGTCCTTGTGCATGTCTGATGCGATCAGCAGCGCCACGGCAGGTGATGGTAGGGCGAAGCTCCGGTAAGATCTCGCGCAGATGCCCGCCCGCCTGCTCTGGAAGCTTTCCGGCCTCGCGCTCACACTGTCACTCGTGCTGGCGCCCGTCGCCGAAGCGCACAACGACGGCCGCGGCTTCTACGGCACCACCAACGACAAGGTCATCACCAACGCGGGCTTCATCCTGATCGTCTTCTTCCCGCTGTTCATATTCACCATGAGCATGCTCCAGAAAGCGCTCGACAAGCGCAAGGAAGCGCGCAAGGCCGCAGCGAAGGCATACCTCGGCAACACGCAGTGGCGCGGCGGCTGGTAGCCGCCTCACGCGAGGATGCCTGAGCCCGGCGTGGGCGCCCAGCCCGCCACGCCCGAGCAGCAGGCAACGCAGGCCGTTCGCTACGAGCGCATCGGCGCAGCCGCGCTGATCACGATCGACCGCCAGCATCGCCGCAACGCCGTCGACGGCGCCACCGCGGCCGCGCTGCACGAGGCATATCTGCGCTTCGAGGCCGACGAGGAGGCACGCGTGCTCGTGCTCACCGGCGCCGGCGGTGTCTCCTTCTGCGCGGGCGCTGACCTGAAGGCGACCGAGACGTTCGTGGGGCGGCTGATGAATCCCGAGGGCCCGATGGGCTTCACGCGGCTGACACCGAGCAAGCCCACGATCGCCGCGATCTCGGGCTTCTGCCTCGCCGGCGGCCTGGAGCTGGCGCTGTGGTGCGATCTGCGGATCGCCACGGCGGGCTCGACGCTCGGCTATCCCGAGCGCCGCTGGGGCGTGCCGCTGATCGACGGCGGCACCCAGCGCCTGCCGCGCATCGTCGGCCTCGGCCGGGCTCTGGACCTGATCCTCACCGGCCGCATGATCGACGCCGAGGAGGCGCTCGCGATCGGCCTGCTGACGGAGATCGTCGCCCCCGGCATGCACCTCGAGCGCGCGCTCGAGCTGGCTGAGGGTCTTGCGCGCTTCCCGCAGCGCACGATGCTCGCCGACCGCCGCGCCGCGATCGAGGGGCTCGGCATGAGTCTCGCGGAGGCGCTCGCGATGGAGGCGGCCGCGGGTCCCGAAGTGTTCGCCGACGGCGCGCGCGGCGCCGCGCGCTTCGCGGCCGGAGAGGGACGCTCCGGAGCGGGCGCCGGGGCCTGATCGCCCCGCGGCGCGAGCGCCTCGTGAACCGCTCCTTACACGACCGACCCGCGCACGCGGATTCGAGGTAGGCTCTGCGCGATGGCCTACTTCGTGACAGGCGCCACGGGCTTCATCGGGAGCCGGCTCGTCGAAAGGCTGCTGGAGAACCGCCAGGGCAAGATCTACATGCTCGTGCGCGAGAGCTCAAAGCCACGCCTGGACGACCTGATCGAGCGCTGGAGCCTGCTCGCTGGAAACTCCGCGGCGACGCGGGTGCAACCCGTCGTGGGTGATCTGCGCCGGCCGCTGCTCGGAGTCGAGCAGGAGCAGATCGATGAGCTGAGCGGCAAGGTCACGCACTTCTTCCACCTCGCCGCCGTGTATGACATGACGGCGCCCGCCGAGCGCAACAACGCGGTCAACGTCGGCGGCACCACGCACGCGGTGGAACTCGCGCGCGAGCTGCACGCCAAGCACCTGCACCACGTCTCCTCGATCGCGGTCGCGGGCACCTACAGGGGCGTCTTTGAGGAGGACATGTTCGACGAGGGCCAGCGTCTGCCCTCGCCCTACCACCGCACGAAGTTCGAGTCCGAGCGGATCGTGCGCGACCAGCCGTATGTGCCCTGGCGCGTCTATCGCCCGGGGATCGTCGTCGGCGACTCCCAGACGGGCGAGATGGAGAAGGTCGACGGCCCCTACTACTTCTTCAAGGCGATCCAGCGGATGCGCCACCTGCTGCCCGAGTGGGTGCCGCTCGTGGGCTTGGACCTCGGCCACACGAACGTCGTCCCCGTCGACTGGGTCGCTGGCGCGCTGGAGCACATCGCGCACGAGCCCGACCTCGACGGACGAGCCTTCCACCTCACCGACCCGCGCCCGCAGCGCGTCGATGAGCTGATCAACGAGCTGGCGCTCGCCGCGCACGCGCCGCGCTTCGCCGTGAGCATCGACAAACGCCTGACCGACGTCGTGCCGAGGTGGCCGCTCGCGCTCGCCGCGCAGCTGCCGCCGTGGCGTCAACTGCGAAACGTCGCGCTGCGCGAGCTCGGCATCCCGCGCGAGGTGGTCGCGCACATGGAGCTCGTGCCGAGCTTTGACACCCACGAAGCCACACGCGCGCTGGCCGGCTCGCCACTTGAGCAGCCGCCGCCGCTGCAGGAGTACGTGGCGCGGCTGTGGGACTACTGGGAGCGCGAGATGGACCCCGACCTGCGCCGCGGGCGCACACTCAAGGAGGCTCTCGGCGGGCGCCACGTGCTGATCACGGGCGCCTCCTCCGGGATCGGGCGCTCGACCGCGCTGAAGGTCGCAGCCGCCGGCGGCGTGCCACTCCTGGTTGCGCGCAGCGTCGAGAACCTCGAGGAGGTGCGCGCCGAGATCGTCGCCGCGGGCGGCACCGCCTACGTCTACTCAGCCGACCTCGCCGACATCGAGTCGATCGAACGGCTGCTCGAGCGCGTGCTCGCCGATCACCGCAACATCGACATGCTCGTCAACAACGCCGGGCGCTCGATCCGCCGCTCGATCGCGCTCAGCTACGACCGCTTCCACGACTTCGAACGCACGATCCAGCTGAACTACTTCGGCGCGGTCAAGCTGATCATCGGCCTCCTGCCGCATATGCGCGAGCGCGGCTCCGGGCACATCGTCAACGTCTCCTCGATCGGCGTGCAGACCAACCCGCCGCGCTTCTCCGCCTACGTCGCCTCGAAGGCCGCGCTCGACGCGTTCACGCGCGTCGTCTCCTCGGAGGTGGTCGGCGACGGCATCACGTTCACGACGATCCACATGCCGCTCGTGCGCACGCCGATGATCGCGCCGACGAAGATGTATGACGCCTTCCCCGCGATCAGCCCCGACGAGGCCGGCGGCATGATCTGCGAGGCGCTGCGCAGCCGCCCCAAGGAGATGGGCACGCGCCTGGGCAAGTTCGGCGAGGTCGCCTACTCGCTCTCGCCGAAAACGATGGACCGCCTGCTGCATCTCGCCTACCGCGTGTTCCCGGACTCGGCCGCCTCAAAGGGCCAAGCCGACGTCGAGGAGCGCGCCTCCTTCGAGCAGATCGCGATGGCCACACTGACGCGGGGCGTGCACTGGTAGCAGGCGCGCTCGCGGTCGGTGAGATGATGCCGACCGTGAGTGAGACGTCCCCTGCAATCGAGGTGCGGTCGCTGTGCAAGCGCTATGGCGACTACGAAGCGGTGCGCGGCATCGACATCTCCGTGCGCCGCGGCGAGGTCTTCGGCCTGTTGGGCCCCAACGGCGCCGGCAAGACGACGACCGTGGAGATCCTCGAGGGCTACCGCGCGCGCACGAGCGGCGAGGTCTCGGTGCTCGGGCACGACCCCGCCAAGCGCTCCTTCGAGCTGCGCCGGCGGATCGGCATCGTGCTGCAGTCCGGCGGCATCTACAGCCACATCACCCCGCGCGAGGCGCTGCGCCACTGGGCAAGCTTCTACCCACATCCTCGCGAGGTCGAGGAGGTGCTGGCGCTGGCGGGTCTCACCGAGAAGGCCGACGAGCGCAGCCGGCGCCTGTCGGGGGGTCAGCTCAGGCGCCTTGACTTCGCGCTTGCGCTGATCGGCGATCCGGAGCTGATCTTCCTCGACGAGCCGACGACGGGCTTTGACCCGGAGGCGCGCCGCGCCGCCTGGGAGACGATCCGCTCGCTGCGCGCGCTCGGCAAGACGATCCTGCTGACGACGCACTACCTCGACGAGGCCCAGGAGCTGGCCGATCGCGTGGCGATCGTCAAGGACGGGCGCATCCTCGCGATCGGCCCTCCGCGGGAACTGAGCCCCCACCCACCCGGCGCGGCGCACTATCGCGTCGCCTACCGCGACGCCGGCGGTGAGCTCATCGAGCACGAGACCGACGATCCGACGACGCTGCTGGCAGAGCTGACGCGCGAGGCGCTTGCGCGCGGCGAGCGCCTCGAGGAGCTCTCGGTGGCGCGCCCGACGCTCGAGGACGTCTACCTGGAGCTGACCGCCGCATCCTCCGGGGACCGGGATGCCTGACGCACTGAGCCTGAGCTGGCGCCAGTATCGCCTCGAGCGCAAGATGTTCTGGCGCAACCCGAGCGCGGCCTTCTTCAACTTCCTGCTGCCGCTGCTGTTCCTCGCCGGCGCCGGCGCGATCCTCTCCGGCAGCCAGCGTGACCTCGACAAGCTGCTCCCCTCGATCGCGGGGATGAGCGTGATGTCGACGACCTTCACGGCGCTGGCCTACAACATCGTGTTCCTGCGCGAGCGCGGCGTGCTCAAGCGGATTCGCGGCACGCCGCTGCCGACGGGCTCATACTTCGGCGGCGTCGCCGCCAACGCCGTCACGAACACGGCGCTGCAGATCGCGATCGTGGTTCTCGCCGGGCGCGTCTTCTTCAACATCGGCTGGCCTCCCCACGTCGCGACGCTCGTCGTGTTCGTGCTCGTCGGCGTCGTCTGCTTCGCCGCGCTCGGCGTCGCCTTCGCGCACGTGATCCCCAACTTCGAGTCGACCGCCGCCTACGTCAACGCCGTCTTCCTGCCGATCGTGTTCGTCTCGTTCTTCGTGTTCGACTCGACCAGCGCGCCCGGCTTTCTGAAGACGATCGCGGACGCGCTGCCGCTGAAGCCCCTGATCGAAGGGCTCTCGGGGGCGATGGTCGCGGGCGCCCACTCCCCGAGCCATCTCGACGCGCTCGCGGTGATCGGGCTGTGGGGCGCCTTCGGGCTGTACTTCGCGATACGCGGCTTCTCCTGGGAGCAGTCGCGCACATGACCACCGAAGAAGGGAGCGCCCCGTGAAGGAGCTTGCCAAGGACGTCCATCAGCTGCGCGGCTGGCCGCCGGATGCGATCAACGTCTACCTCGTCGGCGACGTGCTGATCGACGCGGCCACGCGCCAGGCCGAGAAGCGCATCCTGCGCCAGATCGCCGGGCGGGCGCTCAGCGCCCACGCGCTCACGCACGCCCACCCCGACCATCAGGGCTCGAGCCATGCGATCTGCGAGCGCCTGGGGATCCCCCTGTGGTGCGGACAGGGGGATGTGCCCGCGATGGAGACGCCGGGTGGCATCGGCAACTCGCAGGCGCCCGGCATCGTCAACAAATTCCAGCAGCGCTTCTGGACCGGTCCCCCCCACCCCGTAGCGCGTGCGCTCGTGGAGGGCGATGAGGTCGCGGGCTTCACCGTGCTCGAGAGCCCCGGCCACTCGCGCGGCCAGGTCGCCTACTGGCGCGAATCCGATCGCGTGTTGATCCTCGGCGACGTGCTCAACAGCATGAACGTGATGAGCGGCATCCGTGGCCTGCATGAGCCACCGGAGGTGCTCACGCCGGACCCGACACGCAACCGCGTCTCAGCGCGACGGCTCGCCGAGCTGCGCCCACAGCTGACCTGCTTCGGGCACGGCCCGCCGCTGCGCGACCCCGGCAAGCTGGCCGAGTTCGTCGCGCGCATGCCCGCGTGATGGAGGCCGAGAGCATCTTCCTGCGCGACGGCGAGCGCTTCACGGCGACCGAGCACGCGCGCGGACCCTGGGACCCCGAGGCTCTGCACGGCGGCGCGCCCGCCGCGCTGATCACCGAAGCGTTCCGCGCTGTGCAGCCGGGCGGCGAGCTGGCGTTCGCGCGTCTCGGCTTCGAGCTGCTGCGCCCGGTGCCGCGCGCCGCGCTCGAGCTATCGGTCGAGGTCGCGCGCCCGGGGCGGCGCGTGCAGGAGC
>JACDGG010000236.1 GCA_013815355.1 Solirubrobacterales bacterium | reverse complement strand
GGTTTCCACTCCGCCGAGGCGCTCATCGCACTGGCCAAGCTCACCCTCTCCGGGCTCTGCCCGCCCCTCCCCGGCCGTGTCACCTAACCCACGGAAACGACAGGAGAGTCGTTTTTAGGGGCCAGGGTTCACACAACGACGTTTTGGTGGAGCCAACCGGGATCGAACCGGTGACCTCCTGCTTGCAAAGCCATCATCCAGACCTGTCAGAAGCGGCGATGTGCGCGCTGACAAACCCAATCGGGAAGCGCGCGAAGGCCCCGGCGCTGATCAGCCCGCTAGCGCTTCGGAAGGGCCTGAAACGCGGGCAGGGCGATGATCTTTGCCTCGATCTCGGGTGTGATCCGGTAGGGCTCATGCCACGCGTGATCGGGGCAAAGCTCAGGCTTGGCGCGCAGCAGGTTCCGAAGCGCCAAGCCATCGACCCCATGCACTTCGGCCATCTCCTCGGCGTTGATGATCGCCGGGGAGTCGTCATGAGCGCCCGTAGGGCGTCCTCGACCTTGCGTGAACGCCGCACTCGTGTCGGACGCATTCGGGTCTCTTAGATGCGGCGCCCACGATCGACGATCGAGTTACAGATCCGGCAGCGGCTGCTCCACATCCCAGGACAGTGACCCGACTGAGCACCGGAGAGTACGGGCATCTCTTGAGCCCATACTCTCGGGTAGCTCACGACGGGGCCTCGACGGCAGTTGCCGCCTTGGCCGAGCTATCTAATCGAGCACGAAAGGCTCACCCTTCGTGCACGTCCGGCTATCCTCACGACCTTCGTTTCGCACTGCATGGAAGGCGTGGTCTTCGGTTCGGTCAGGACCGCCCCGATGTCATACACGCCTGGAGTCAGGCGAAGCGAAACGCGTCCATCCTTACCGGTCCGGACGGTCTTGACCCGATGGCGCGCTCCTCGCTTGTCGGTTATGCGCACTACCGTCCCGGCGAGAGGCTGGGGCCGGCGGCTATGCGGGCCGCCTGCGCTGATCACAGTGACGACGAGTAGTGGTAGAAGCATGTGTGTTCACTCGCTAACAGGTGCTGACAGAGACGTTGCCGACCGCCGGCGCTTTGGCGTTCGGTCCGATACATGTTCCCGAATCATGATACCATTCGGCTTTGTTCCAATTGTGAACACTACCGTCTGTCCAGGTAGCGTTGTCCGCGATGCTGGCGGACGTTGCCGGCTTCGTGTTGGCGGCGACCTCGAGCCCGACTTCCAAGTCGTTTGAGTACGTGCTGAAGCCCCATTCGGTGTTGACCAGATTTCCCCACCAGTAGGTGCTCCAAGCGTTGCCGCCAGTGCTATTCATTTGATAGTAGGGTTCGCCGGTGACTGTCCCTGGTGCTACATATTGGCCGTAGCCGCCTGCATTTTTGTGAGCGTAGAATGGGTGTCGCCCGCAGCAGTCGAAGTATTCGCCAGCGGTGTTGCCGGCCTCCACCCAATAGCCGGCCGGTTCAAAGATGGTCCAGCCCTCATGATCGACAAAATCCCCGCTTGCCCAGCCGGGGACATTCATTGACGTTGTGTCCTCGATGTCGAGCGTCCCCTCAACCATTTCGCCGCCGTGCATCAGCCATTCCGCGGTCGCATAGCAGTGATGAGTCTGGCTACAACCTTTTCCCCACGAGGCCGCTTTCGCTCTCGGTCTATGAGAGGCCATCACGGCCGTCGCGTGCCGTCTTGCCATTTTGGATGTCAGAATCGCTTCACCGTCAAGGTGGGTCCCGACGACGAGGCCGCTCTGACGCTCGACAATAAAGGCCATTTTGTTACCAGTCGGGAAGGCACGACCACGCGGCATCTTCGCCATAAAATCCACGAAGGTTCCATAGGCAGTCACAAGCTCTACTTCGCTTGACGGCGGCATCCCCGGGGGGGCGCCGCTCCCGGGTCGATGGTCATCTGAGCTTCCCCAAGCGTAGTCGAGGTGACTTCGGCGCTGGTGACTGTGCCAACCTTTCGTGCACGAACGAGGGATGTGGTCACTGCGGCTTCTTCAGCCTGAGTTCGAGTCTGGGCGACCGTTTCCGCCGAGGCCGTCGGGACCACCAGCACAAGTAGACCAACGGCAAACGCCAAGGGGACGCTGGCTCGCTTCATAGTGTTACCTTTCCTCGAGAGCGTAGTCGGTGGAGCGGCGCGTCACGTCCGGAGAAATGACGGTTCCGCGTCGACCAAATGACCGGACAGGAGCATGACACAGTTCGACAAGCCCGCACTAGTCCAAATTCAAGTATTCTTCATCCAAGGGGATGTAGGCAGTCGTGACTCTACACGGATACACCGTCACCCCCGCCGCCGCGGCATCTCAGTGCCGTCGAGATACGCCTTGATCCGCCCACGCGTTTGACGAGCCCATGCTAGTTCGCACCTGAGGTGTACGCGTTTGATCACGTAGCCAGTTGATACGGTGCGATTCCCAGTCCGTGGGCTGAGCTATCGAAGACGGAGGTTCGGCCAATAACCCTAGGCAGTCGTGCTCAAGCCGAGTCAAGCCAACAACAAGCCGCGATGCATCCTCGAGTCGCGCGACCGCGAGCTTTGCATACAGGCTGCTCCGCACGGGAGGATAAGCGGTGGGGACCGCCAGCCACGCCGCAAGCGCATCGTCTACTTGCGCAGTAGGAAAGTAGATCTTCTCCCGCCGCGCATAAGCCTCACGCCGCACGTGTACTAGACCTGCCGCAGCTAGGTCGCTAAGCAGACGGTACACGTCTTTGCTAGGCCAGTTATCTCCGATGCGCTCATTCAATCGCTTGGCCAAGTCGTAGCTGTGCCCCGGCCGCTCTCTTACGAGACCCAGGAGAGCGCCTCGGAGCGGGGCCGATGCGCCGCGCATCCACCCCGCTTCAGACTTCACGGCCTTGCCCTACGCCGACGAACTGCTCGCAAATCGTGCGGGGCGCTTTCGCGCGAGGCGTTAAGAACGCCAACGCCACACCAACTCGTCTGCCGGCACCACACGCGGGTCACTTTCTGCGCCCTTGCTGTCGCGTGGAGCGTGGCGGGGACTCGCGGCGGTTGGAGCCGGTCGAGGAGCGTGTTGGGTGTGATTGCAAACGCCTCACAGAGGATCAGGACGATTGAAAGGCTTGGGTCTCCCCCACGGCCGAGTTCGAGCTTGCTGAGCGTCGATTCCGAAAGACGACAACGCCTAGCCAGGCCGGAAGAGGTGAGATTTGCAGCCTCTCGACGCGCGCGGACCTGTGCACCGAAAGCACGTTTGAGCTTCAGCCGTTCAGCCGCCGCGGTGAGATGCGCCTCAGACATCACTCAGCCGACCCGACCCGGCGACCTGAATCGACGGCGTCATCTCACTGGCTCTCGACATTCCTGATCCAGCTCATGACCTGTGAGCGCTCGTTGACCGGATGCACGGGGTGGAACACACGCGCGATCTGCTCCTTGCGCACCACCAGCGTCAGCGGGTCATAGACACGCTCGTGGCCGGCTCCGCTCGTTGGGAGGCCGAGCAGCTCGGCCAGCTTGAGCTTCGGGTCACTGAACAGCATGTATGGCAGGGGATCGCGGCTCGCGAACCGCGCCTGCTCGATCGGGGACTGCGCGCTCACCCCAATCAGCTCATAACCCATCGTCGCGAGCTCAGCCTCACAGCGCATCCACGCCACCGCCCGGCGCTCATCAGGCGAGACCGCCCCCCGCTCTCCAGGGCTCGCGGTCTCCTGCGACCCCGGGTAGAAGAAGATCACAAGCGGCCAACGCTTCGCGAGCACCGCGATACTCGAGAACGCCTCATGCGCATACTGCAACTCCACATCCGGCAACGACCGCCCCACCAAACGAC
>JACDGG010000235.1 GCA_013815355.1 Solirubrobacterales bacterium | reverse complement strand
CGGCGGCGGTGGGCGGGAACGTGCCCCACGAGGGCTCATCCTCGAGTGCCACCTCGACGCCCGCGACGGTGCGCATGCGCGCTGCCAGCCAGTCGGCCGCCTCGCGCTCGCCGGGCGAGCACGGGGTGCGCTCGAGCGGGGCGAGCCGCTCGACGACCTCGCGCAGGATGCCCTCCAGGCGCGCCGCCTGGAGCGGCGGATCGGCGCTCTGCGGGTGCTCGAGACTTGGGTCGATCGCGCTCATAGGAAGCATTGTCCCTCGCCGCGGTAGGTCGGCACCTCCTCGACGATCTCCTCGCCTTCGATCAGGTGCAGGCTGGCGAAGCGCTCGCACAGCTCTCCTGCCTTCGCGTGACGCATGTAGACGCGATCGCCGATCGCCAGATGCTCGGCCGCGTCTCCCACCAGCGGTGTCTGCACCTCGCCCGCGCCCTCCTGCTTGTCGAGCCTCAGACCGCTGGGCAGATATGGCCTCGGCAGCCGCGCGCGGTCCGCCGGGCCCGAGGCGAGGTAGCCGCCGCCGAGCGCTGTCACGACGCCGCGTGCGGGGCGTCGCACGACGGGCAGCGCGAACATCGCGGCAGGGCGCGGGGTAAAGGCGCGATAGGCGTCGAACAGTGTCGGGCCGTAGAGCCCCGAGCCGGCCGTGAGCTCGCTGACGGCGCGCTCGGATGAGGTCAGCTCGAGGCTGCCGCTGCCACCGCCGTTGACGAGCTCGAGCGGCGCTCCGGCGGCTGTGGCGAGCTCTCCGACTGCTGCGACGATCTCCGCGCGCCGGTGGGCCAGCTCCCGCGCCGAGCGGCCCTGCACGGCGCGAATCAGAGCACCGCGCAGCGGGCGCCCGGGCGGCGCGTCGCCGAGACCGGCGATCTGCGCCTCATACGCCATCAGCCCGACGAGGCGCAAGCTCTTTCGAGTGAGGATCGCACGTGCCAGGCCGACCGCCTGCTCGCGAGTGTGGAGCGGAGAGCGCTTGACGCCGATGCGCACGCGCCCGCCCAGGACCCACCAGCCGGCGTCGACGTCGATGCAAACGCGGATCGGCTGTGAGGGCTCGGCGCCCACGGCCCGCTCGATCAGATCGAGCTGCTCGACGCTGTCGACCATCACCGTCACCGACTCCGCCGGTCCCGCCGCGAGCCGGCGCACGGCGTCGGTGTCGGCGCTCGGATAGGCGACGAGCAGATCCTCGACGCCGTTGGCGGCCAGCCACAGTGCCTCGGGCAGCGTGAAGGCGAGCGTGCCCTGAAAGCCGGGGCGAGCGAGCACGCGAGCCTGCAGCGCGCGGCAGCGCAGCGACTTGCTCGCCAGGCGGATCGGCTTGGCGGCGGCGCGGCGTTCCATATCGGCCGCGTTTGCCCACAGGGCGTCCATATCGATCAGCGCGAAGGGGGCCTGCAGACCGCCGGTCGCGCGCTCGAGCCGCTCGAGCTGCACCTCAGACATCCCCGAGCACCCGGGCGCTCCAGGCGTTTGCGAAGCGGCCCTCGGGGTCCAGGCGCGCGCGCACAGCCTGGAAGCGGTCCCAGTCGGGATAGCGCTCGCGCAGCGTGGCTGCGGTCTGAAAGTGGCGCTTTCCCCAGTGCGGGCGCCCGTCGAGCTCGTCCATGATCGCCTCCACGGCGCGGAAGTAAGGCTCCCAGGCCATCCCCTCGTACATGTGCACGGCGACGAAGCCGCTCTCGCGCCCGGCGGCGGTGCTGATCAGAGCGTCGTCGGGCGCCACGGTCCTGACCTCGATCGGAAATGGCACGGCGAAGCCGCGCTGCTCGATCATCTCCATCACGCGGCGCACCGCGGTGGTCGTGTGCTCGCGCGGCAGCGCGTACTCCATCTCGGTGAAGCGCACGAGGCGCGGGCTCGCGAAGATCGCGTCGGAGCGTTCGACACGCACCGAGCGTGAGGCCAGCCGCGTGACTGTGCGGTTGATCTGGGGAATGCGCGCGGGCAAGCGCCGTCCGAGGCGGCAGAAGAGGCCGAAGGCGTGGTTGGTGAGCAGCACGTCGTTGAGATAGTCCGCGGCGCGACCGCGCGGGCGTGGAGGCTCCTCGGTGCGGTTGTTCGTGCGCGTCAAAGCGGTGTCGGTGTGCGGAAAGACGAACAGCTCGAAGTGGTCGTTGGCGAGCGCCAGCTCCTCGAAGCCCGCGAGCGTCTCCTCCAGCGGCGCCGGCGCGTCCACGCCGCGCAGCGTGAAGGCGGGCACGCACTGCAGCGTGACCTCCGCGATCACGCCGAGCGCGCCGAGACCGACGCGCGCCGCGCGGAACACCTCGGGCTCCTGCTGCGCCGAGCAGCTGAGCGTCGAGCCGTCGGCGAGCACGAGCGTCAGCTCGCGCACCTGCGAGGAGATGTTGCCGAGCTTCGCGCCCGTACCGTGCGTGGCGGTGGAGACCGCGCCTGCGATCGTCTGCACGTCGATGTCGCCGAGGTTCTCCAGCGCGAGACCGTGCTCGGCCAGGTGCCGGCTGAGCCCGTGGATCGTGATGCCCGCCTGCACGCGCACGAGCCCTGACTCGCGATCAACGTCGATCACCTCCGCGAGACGCTCGAGCTTCAGCATCAGCCCGTCGGTGCACGCGATGTCCGGGAAGGAGTGCCCGGCGCCGGCGACGCGCACGCGCCGGCCCTCGCGCGCCGCCCTCTGCACGACCGCCGAGAGCTCCTCGATCGAGGCCGGGTGGAGGATCGCGGCGGGGCCGCAGCGCTCATCGCCTGCCCAGTTGCGCCACGCTGCGGCGCCCGTGTGCGGATCGCTAGGCTCGCTCATCAGATGACCGAGGCCGAGCCTACTCCCAGCCCGGGTGCTCGTGCCCCGCGCGCCCGCTCGCTGCCGACGCCGGGCGCGCGGCGAGCAACGGTGATCGGGGCGGGCTCCTTTGGCACGGCGCTCGCGGTGTTGCTCTCGCGCGGCGGCCTGCGCACCACGTTGCAGACACGCACGGAGGAGCAGGCAGCGCTGATCGACTCCGAGCGCGAGAACGCGCGCTACCTGCCTGGCGTCGAGCTGTCCGGATCGCTGCGCATCGAGCCGGCCTCGGCCGGCGTCGCGCGGGCCGACTACGTGTTTCTGGCCGTGCCCTCGCGCGGGCTGGCCGAGGTGATCGAGGAGCTCGGCGCAGCCGGGCTCGGCAAGCGTACGGCGATCGTCTCGGTCGCCAAGGGCCTCGTGCCCCCCGAGGGTCTGCCGCCGACGATCGTGCTGAGCGCCCATTTCGGCAGCGAGCGTGTGGCCTGCGTCGGGGGGCCGGCGCACGCCCAGGAGATGGTGCACCACGGCGCCGCGCTCGTGGCGGCCTCGCACGAGCAGGAGCTGGCACACGCCCTCGCCCAGGTCTTCACGCGCGCCGGGGTGGTCTGCGAGCAGTCCGACGACCCGGTCGGTGTGGAGCTCGCGGGCGCCGCCAAGAACGCGGCGGCACTGGCGGCGGGAGCCACCGAGGCGCAGGGCCTGAACGCCGCGGGAGCCGCCGCGGGACACATCTTCGCCGAGGTCTGGCGCCATGCCGAGGGCCTAGGCGCGCGCCCGGAGTCGATGATCGGCCTCGCCGGCGCCGGTGACCTCGTGGCGACCGCGCTCGCGCGCGAGAGCCGCAACCGCCGCGCCGGCGAGCTGCTCGCCGCCGGCGTGCCCGCCGCGGAGATCCCCGGGCGCATCGGCCAGGCCGTCGAGGCGCTGGAGTCCGTACCACTGCTCGCGCAGGCGCTCGAGCGGGCGGGCGTCGGCGCCCCGGTGACGGGCGCACTCGGGCGGCTGATCTCGGGTGAGCTGCCGCTCGATGACTGGGTGGCGCTCGTGCGCGCCACCGTGCCCCCGCC
>JACDGG010000234.1 GCA_013815355.1 Solirubrobacterales bacterium | reverse complement strand
CGTCTGAGCGCAGCCCCGGACCTCGCGGCGGCTAACCTCATCCAATCGCGATACACGCACTCGTAACCGGCGCAACCGGCTTCATCGGCACCCGTCTGACCGAGGCCCTGCTCGACAGCGCCAGCGAGGTGCGCTGCCTCGTGCGCGACCCGGCACGCGCGCGGCACCTCGACCGGCCGGGCTGTGAGATCGTGCGCGGCGACATCACCGACGCCGCCAGCCTCGAGGGTCTCGGCGAGGGCATCGATGTCGCCTACTTCCTCGTGCATGCGATGGCCGGAGGCTCCGGCTTCGCCGCGCGCGAGCGCGACGGTGCGCGGAACTTCGCACGCATGGCCGCGCGTGAGGGGATCGAGCGCGTGATCTACCTGGGAGGCCTCGGCGATCAGAGCGTCTCTGAGCATCTGCAGAGCCGCCACGAGACAGCGCTCACGCTCGCGGCCGAGGGACCGCCGCTCACCTACTTCCGCGCCGCGATGGTCGTCGGCGCGGGCAGCGAGTCCTACAACACGCTGCGCCACCTCGTCAAACGCCTGCCCGTGATGATCGCGCCGAGCTGGCTGCGCACCGCCACGCAGCCGATCGCGGTCGACGACGTGATCGAGTACCTCCGGCGCGCTCCCGAGGTGCCCGAGTCGCGTGGCCGCGAGGTCCAGATCGGCGGCCCGAACGTGCTCTCCTACGGGGCGATGCTCGACCGCATGGCGCTCGCGATGGGCCTGCGTCCGCGGCCGAAGCTGCCCGTCCCGTTCATCACGCCGTGGCTCTCGGCTCTGTGGCTCGGCCTCGTGACTCCGGTCGACACGAACGTGGCGCGCCCGCTCGTCGAGGGCCTGAGCACCGAGACGATCGTCACCGATCCCTCCGGCGCGGTGCCCTTCGCGCTCACGCCGCTGTCCTTCGATGAGGCGCTGCGCCGGGCGCTGCGCGAGGAAGAAGGCGCGACTACGTGAGCGCCGGCGCCGCGCCGGGCGGCGCGCTCGTGCTGTTCACGCGCGATCTGCGCGTGCGCGATCACGCGGCGCTGGCGAGCGCCGTGCGCGAGCACGACCGCGTCCTCGCGGCCTTCGTGCTCGATCGCGAGCTCCTGAGCGGAAGCTGCGGCGCACCCAACCGCCTCGCCTTCCTGATCGACTGCCTGGAGGATCTCGAGCGCTCGCTGGCCGAGCGCGGCACGCATCTGGTGGTGCGCCGCGGCGATGTCGTGCAGGAGACGATGCGCCTCGTGGAGGAGCACCGCCTCGTCGCGATTCACATGAGCGATGACCCGACGCCCTATGCCCGCTCTCGCCACGCACGGCTCGCACGGGCCTGCGCCGGCGCCCGCGTGGCGCTGCGCGCTCACCCCGGTATCACGGTCGTGGCCCCCGGCGCGCTCACTCCCGCGGGCGGCGATCACTACCGCGTGTTCACTCCCTACTGGCGCGCCTGGAGCGGGCTCCCTCGCGGGCCGCTGCTGCGTGCGCCGCACCGAATCGCCGGACCCTCCGTGCTGGGAGCTGGGACGATCCCGTGTGCCGCAGCGCTCAACCCCGCCGCCCCCTCGCCGCAGCTCCAGCGCGGCGGAGAGAACGCTGGGCGCGAGCAGCTCGGACGCTGGCTGCGCGGGGGCCTGGAGCGCTACGAGGAGCGCCACGACGCGCTGCCCGAGCAGGGTACCTCGCGGTTGAGCGCCTACCTGCACTTCGGCTGCCTCTCGCCGCGCAGCGTGCTCGAGCGCGCAAGGACGCACGGCGGTGCGGGCTCAGCGGCCTTCGCGCGCCAGCTCTGCTGGCGCGACTTCCACCATCAGGTGCTCGCGGCGCGCCCGCAGCTGCCGAGCGTCGACTACCGCCCGCGGGGCGATCGTTGGCGTCGCAGCACCCGCCAAGCGGATGCCTGGCGCGCGGGACAGACCGGCTATCCGATCGTCGATGCGGGCATGCGCCAGCTCACCGCCGAGGGCTTCATGCACAATCGCGCGCGCCTGATCGTGGCGTCCTTCCTGACCAAGACGATGTATCAGGACTGGCGTCTCGGCGCGGCGCACTTCGCCTCGCTGCTGATCGACGCCGACGTCGCCGACAACGTCGGCAATTGGCAGTGGGTCGCCGGAACCGGCAACGACACGCGGCCCAACCGCGTGCTGAACCCGCTGCGCCAGGCCAAGCGCTTTGACCCGCACGGCGACTATGTGCGCCGCTACGTTCCCGAACTGGCCGGCGTCGGCGGCGCCGCGGTGCACGAGCCGTGGCGACTCGGCTCGGCGCAGCGGCGTGGGCTCGGATATCCGGAGCCGATCGTCGAGCACGAGGCGGCCGCGCGCGCTGCGCGAGCGCCGCGGGGCTGAGAACCTCTCCTACGGGTCGAGCTGCCCGGCGTAGAGCGCGAACACAGCGCCCTGGGGGTCCTGCACGACGGCGATCCTCGCGATGTCGATGTCGATCGGGCCCATCAGCGCGCTGCCACCGAGCTCCTCGACCCTCGCCAGGCCGGCGTCGATGTCCTCAACTGCGAAATACACGAGCCAGTTCGGCGGCGAGCCCGGCGTGAGCTCCCGCATGCCGCCGTTTTGGGCGTCCCCGTTTTTAATCAGCTTGTAGCCTTCCTGCGTCTCCGGAGCATCGTGTACGTCCCACCCGAACAGGTCGGTGTAGAACGCGGCCGAGGCGTCGAGATCGGGGGATTGCAGCTCGTTCCAGACGAGCGCGCTGGGGGCGTTGACGAGCTGGGCGCCTTTGTGCTCGTGCGGCTGCCACAGCATCAGGAAGGCGCCCTGAGGATCCTGCAGTACAGCCATGCGCCCGGCCTTCAGCACGTCGAACGGCGGTGCGTGCACGTTCGCGCCGAGGCCCTTGGCACGCTCGGTGAGCGCGTCGGCGTCCTCGACTGCAACATAGGAATTCCACAGCGCCGGCACCCCCGCCTCGCGCTGCTGGCGGGGCTGGCTCGCGATCGCGGCGACCTGCAGCCCGTCGAGAAGCATCATCGAGTAGACCTCGCCGTCACCGACTGGCCTGTCGGACACCTCCCAGCCGAACAGCCCGCTGTAGAAAGCCTTCGCCGCGTCCTGGTCGGTCGTGCTGAGTTCGCTCCAGCAGAACGTTCCGGGCTGATAGCCGTTGCGTTTGCCCATTGCCGCGAGCGTAGCCGATCTTGGCCTCGCGTTGAAGCGCAGGGCGCTAGATTCGCAGAATGGTCCGCGAGATCGAGATCCGCGAGCAGACGATCCGCCTCGGGCAGCTGCTCAAGCTCGCGGGGATCGTCGACAGCGGCAGCGAGGTCAAGGCGCTCTTGGGCGAGCGTCCGGCGCGCGTCAACGGCGAGCCCGAGGCGCGCCGCGGCCGCCAGCTCTCCCGCGGCGATGCCGTTCAGATCGGCGAGCACGATCTGCTCGTGACCGGCGCGCCCGAGACGGTGCGCCCGGATTTGGCGGCTGGCGCCGACGCCGCGGTGTGCCCCGACGCGGAGACGGCGCGCCCGGACGCGGATAGGACCGGCTGAGCTCGCGAGCTAGCTGAGGCTTGCGACGATCACCGGCGCGCGCGTCGGCACGCGGCTGCCGCCGAGCGGCTCGGAGGTGACGAGGACCTGCCTGACGCCCGCCACGTCGCCGGGAACGCCAACGGTCGCCCTGCCCGCCGCGGTGACCGTGAACAGCGCGTTGGTCGGCTGCGGCGCGCCGGCGCGTTTGATCCACACCTCATAGACGCGATCGGCCGGTGTCTGCGGCAGTCCCTGGACGTTCAGCTCGGCGTGCCCCCCGCTGACGCGCAGCGACGCGAACGCATGGGGAGCGAGCACCTGAGCGCGGATCGTGCGCGTCGTCTCACCGCCTCCGGGC
>JACDGG010000045.1 GCA_013815355.1 Solirubrobacterales bacterium | reverse complement strand
GGCAACCTGTCGGCGGGCCAGTCGCTCTCGATCGAGAGCATCAACAGCGAGCACAGCTATCTGACCGCGGCCGTGGGCTTCACGAACGCGGGCTCGATCACGCTCACGAGCACCGAAACGAGCCCGAACCAGGCCGCGCTGATCGTCTCCACCGGCACGCTCACGAACAGCGGGTCGATCAGCGTCGAAGCCGGCGTCGGCGGCCTGCGCTTCCTCGAGGGCAATCTCACCAACACCGGGACGATCGCGATCAACCAGACGACGAAATACGACGTCAAAGCGACGTTGACCAACGCAGGGGCGCTCAACATCGCCAGCGGCGTCTCGCTGACGGTGACAGCGGCTTCTACGGTCTCCAACGAATCTGGCGGAATGATCGCCGCCACTGGGACGGGCTCGTTGGTTCAGACCGAAGGCACGTTCAACCAGGGTCTCGGCAAAACCACCACCACGAAAACCGCTGAACCGGTGATCCTCGATCGTGTCGCGCTGCACTACAGCGACAAAGGCGCGAGCAAAATCGCCCAGCGCGGGGCGAGCACGCTCAGCGGGACGATCAACAAAGGTCAGACGCTCTCGATTCAGAGCAGCTGCTCCGAGCACGCCGTGGACAACGCGGCTGGCAGCTTCCTCAACAGCGGGACGATCAACCTTACAAACGCTGAAACGTGTCCCAACAACGTGACGCTCAACCTCACCGGCGGCACGCTTGAAAACAAGGGGACGATCAACGTCCTATACCCGCACGGAGGCATCCGCGCGATCGAAGGCAGCCTGATCAATGTAAAGACGCTGTCGATCGCCAACGACCCGAGCCAGGCCCTGAAAGTGACAGGGACCTACTCGCAGGGTGCCGTAGCATCCCTGAAGCTCACGATCGCGGGCACGACGAACTTCAGCCGCCTCGCGGTGACGGGCGCTGTCACGATCGGCGGCAAACTGTCGCTCAAGCAGCTCAAATTCACCGGTAAAGCCGCGGAATCATTTGGCATCGTCAGCGGCGCATCTCGGACCGGGGAATTCAGCGGCGTGACCGGCAACGCGATCAAAGGCGGGTTGCTTCACTACCTGCCCCACTACACCGCTACCGGTGTGAACCTCGTAGTCGAATAGCGGTTGCGGCGGGCGCGGCTCTGGAGAGCCGCGCCCGCCGCCAGCCACGCGCGATCGTCATCGCTCAGTCGATCTGAACAGGCTACGGCGTGTGCTGGGCTCCCTCGGCGTGGGTGACCGCCCATGCGAGCCGTTCGATCCGCGGCAGGGTGCCGCCATCACGGCACGCTAGACCGCGGGCCCTGGCGCTTCCAGTCAGGACCACCGTCCTGGGAAACTGTGCGCGGTCACGGCTTGTGATGGTCGAGTAGTTCTCCGCACCAGGGTTGCGGCATAAGCCAGATGTCGGCACTTGCTACCGGGATCTACGGTACGTCTAGGACGCGGATAGAGCCGCTCGGCTAGGAGGTCAAGATGAGAAAGAAGCTCGAAGCCAGGAAGCACTCGATGAAGATGATGTGGGGGTGTGTCGTCTTCGCGGTGCTCGCGATTGTGCTGCTGGCCAGCGGAGTCGGAGCTGGCGCGTTGTTCCTCATTCCGTGCATGTTGATGATGGGAATGATGATGTGGATGATGATGGGCGGCATGGGCGATCGGGGCAACAGGCCCTAGCAGCGTGGGCGTCCCATCGGTTTCGCAAGTCAGCGAGACCGATGCCGGGCAAGCTCGCGGTGTCGACAGCGGATGGGAGCGTCTGAGATGTTCTACCAGCACCACACCGGCGGTTGGGTCTTTATGGCCCTAGCCAACATCGTGATTTGGGGACTCATCCTCGTCTTCATCGTGTGGCTGGTGCAGGATCTCCGCACCCGTCGACACCGCGACCACGTCGCGTCCGGCATGTCGGCCAGCGAGATCCTCGATCGACGTCTCGCCAGCGGCGAGATCGATGTCGAGGAGTACCAGCGGCTGGGAACGACCCTGGGACAGTCCTCGAGCACACAGCCTGCTGGGCCTGGCAGTACCCACGCGGCGCCGGCATAAGGATTCGACGTGTCCGGGTGAACCCAAGCGCCTCGATCACTGCAGGCGGCGGGCGGGATGACATGAGCGCACCCGCGACAGCAGCGGTGCCAATCGCCGGGAGTGCCACGTCTACGGGCGCTGCGGACGGGGCCGATAGCCGCCGGGTTCTGCGTGTCGTTGGTGTGCGTAAGAGCTTTGGGCGTGGCGTGTGGCCGTGGCGTCGCCACCGGGACGTGTTGAAGGGTGCGAGCCTTGAGGTGTCTGCGGGTGAGCTTGTCGGGCTCGTCGGTGAGAACGGCTCGGGCAAGAGCACGCTGATGCAGGTGATCGTCGGCTTGGAGTCCAGCGATGGTGGCGAGGTGCAGCGTCCGTCACGGTTGGGGTACTGCCCCCAGACTCCGATGTTGTGGGAGAAGCTCACGGTCGATGAGCACTTCCGTCTCTACGCGCGCGCTTATGGTCTCGACGAGCACGCCAGTCAGGCTACGGTCGCCGATCTGCTCGGCGAGCTGCACTTCGAGCGCTACCGCAGCTACCGGGTTGAGCAGCTTTCGGGCGGCACCCGCCAGAAGCTGAACCTCGCGCTCGCGTTGATGCACAACCCCGAGCTGCTGCTCTTGGATGAGCCCTACTCGGGGTTTGACTGGGAGACCTACCTGCGGTTCTGGGAGATGTCAGAGCGCCGCCGCGACGAAGGCATGGGGATACTGATCGTCTCGCATTTCCTCTCAGAGCGTGAGCGCCTTGACCGTGTGTACACACTCACAGACGGGGAGACAGTAGCGGGATGAGCGCGCTTGCGTTTGTCAGCGGGAGCTTTGTGCGCGAGCACCTCCGCACCCCGGTGACGATGGTGATGCTGGCCGCGATCCCGGTGTTCTTCGTGCTGATCTTCGCGAGCGTCCTCGGCCAGTTCGCCGGCGCTCTCGGGGGAACGCTCGCCGGTGGCGCGGCGAGCGCGATCAGCGCCGGGTGGGCAGCGGCATTCCTCTGCGGCTCGCTTGCGTTCTTTCAGGTCTCCTCCTCGCGCGGCGCGGACCGGCGCCTCGCCTCGGCCGGCATGGGCGCGGGGAGGGTCGCCCTGGCACGGATCACGGCTGCCGTGGCTCTCGGCGTGGCGGTCAGCGCGACCGCCTATCTAACCTTGTGGGCGCGCAGCGGGATCGCGCATCCGGCGCACGCCGCCGCCGCGATCCTCGCATTCGCGTTCATCTACATCGGCATCGGAGCCCTGATCGGCGCGTTCGTCTCCGGCGCCCTCGAGGGTTCACTGCTGGTGGTCCTAGTGTTCAGCGTCGATGTGTTCTCGGGGCCGGCGATGACAAGCACAGGCGGTCTCTTGGCCTACGGACCGACACGCGACGCAGCGAAACTACTGATCGCCGCCGGCACAGGACAGGGCTCCCCCGGCGGCGAGTGGGCGGCCGTCACCGCAACCGTAGCCGCGGCCCTCGCTGCCGCATTCGGCGCGTTCTGGCTAGCAGCCCGATCGAGGACCTAGACGATGCTCTCACGGTCACAAGCGGCGACGATCATGGGCTTTCGCGAGCAGCTGCGCCGCCCGCTGCTACTGATCCTTCTGGTCGTTGTCCCCGCCTATGTCATCACGCGGAGCATCGCGACGACCCAAGCCACCCCCCACCTGATCGGGCTACCCGGCGGCACCATGATCATCACGACGATGAAGGCCCTGCACGGCGCCGTGATGGCCGGAACCGCAATCGCGTTCGTCGCCGGGCTGTGCGGCGTGTTCGTGATGCAGTCAGCGCTCTCAGGTGATCGGCGTCTGGTGATCGCCGGGTTTCATCCCGGCGAGATGGTGCTCGCCCGCCTGGCCGTCCTGGGCAGCGACGTCGCACTGGTCCTCGGCGTCTCACTCGCCGTCACAGCCCTCTACTTCACCCCGGCGTCGTGGCTACAGTTCACCGGCGCCGCGGCGCTCATCGGTGTCATCTACGGGCTACTCGGCGCACTGTGCGGCGCAGTGCTCGACAAGCTCTCAGCGACCTACCTGATCCTGTTCGCAGTGATGACAGATCTGGGGATCGTCCAAAACCCCATGTTCGGCAACGGCACACCAGGTCGCTGGGCGGTACTCATGCCAGGCTACGGCCCCGTCAGGGTCATGGTCGGCGGCGCCTACTCACCCCACTTCGATGCGGGCGGAGAGCTGCTGCTCAGCCTCGCATGGGCCGCCGCGCTCGGCATCGGCGTCTACATCGTTCTGCGGCGAGCCGTTGCGGTCACGTCCTCCTCCGCGCGAGCGCCAGCTTCCGAATGAATGTGTGGCTTCATCAGCGTGAGTCATGATCGCTGAGGGCGCCCTTGGCTGTAGACCGTAAGACCATCCCGGTACGGGCGCAGCTAGCGTCGAGGGGCATGGGCCTCAAGAAATGTTCTCGCGCGTTGGGTAGCGATCCATGTGTCGTCTCGTATGCGTCGGGTCAGGCCGGTGCCGGCGACGTTGAATCGACGGCCCATGCGGACAGGATCGTCGAGATCGGTGCGTAGGCGTGCCGGGCGGCCTCTGTTGATCTCTTGTGCGGTGCGGCGCAGGCTCAAACCCTTCTCGGCTGGTAGATGCCAGAGCCCGAGCGAGAGCGGGTCCTTTGTGAGCGTGGCGCGGTGGCGGTGTCCGGTTTGTACGCGCTGTGCGACGTGCGAGAGATCTTGGAACTCGATCTCGCCGAGTGCCCCGGCGAGGGTGAGTATCTGCTCCTCGGTTGGTAGGAATCGTCCGTCGTGTGCGAGCTGTGAGTCAAGGCTCTCGCAGGCTGCGACCAGCGTTCGGAGGGTTCCGGGGGTCCCGGCGAGGAGCTCGCCGCCGACCCAGCTGGGAGCGTCATTTGGGATCCCGATTTCGCCGGCCATCGCTCCGATCGCGTTGCGCGTGCGACCGTCCTCGCCGAAGCCGACCGTGTCCCAGTCGGCTGGGTAGGGTATGACGACGCAACCGATCTGGTGCGCGGCGGGGGATGCCGCCCAGGTTTTCTGCGGATCGACCCACACGCAGTCGAGGTCTGTCAGCCAGAGTTTGCGATCCTCGGGCTGTCCCTTGGTGGCGGTGAGGATCGCATCGAGGACATAACGCGAGGAGATATAGGTCGAGTCATCGCCGCGAGGACGATGCTCGTATGCGGTCGGGAGGATCTCTACCCCAAGTGATTCAAGTCGCTTGAGCAGCTTTGAAGCCGACCTACTGACGCGGCCAGCTCCGATGTTCGTCGCCAGCACGAGGTCGCACGGCACGTTTCGTAGGTGGATGGTTGCCGCCTGCGCAAGTGCGCACTCCAAGTAGCGGACAGCCACATCGGCGGCAGTCGCGCCGGCGCGTACTGAGGGGTAGTAGAACTCCTCTCCCTGCTCGTGGATATACAGGTATTGAACGACGAGCGGCACCGGACCCGGCACTGGGCTGTGGTCTTCAGACAAGTGGACTCCTTCGACGTATTGATGGTCCCGCAAAGGGGCAGAAGCGCGGCAGCATGGGCGGCCTTTCGCCGCCTAACTGCGACTCTCAACGTCGAAGGACAAATGGCCCGTGAGGGCCTGCGCGAGCCGCGAGAAATGGAACGACAGGATCTGCGTGGAGCAGCCCCCGCATTCTGGGAATCTCCAGCACCAGTCCGAACCCCAATAGGCACCATTTCTTGCGTAGCCTGATCACCGCGAGCGTGGCAATCGCCAGAGCCGCGATGCAAATCGTTGCACTGCCGTCGTGGCCGTGATGTTCGGGCAGTGCCGCATGCACGCTCAGGCCGGCGATCCCAAGGGCAACCACTGCCCCGATAAGTGCGGTAGCGCGACGATGGCGCACCATCATCCGGTTGAGCCGCCGCGGTTCGAGCATCGGCCCATTGTAGGCAAGGGACTTGACGATCGCAATACTGCGAAAGTCGGGCTCGTGGCGGCGATGCGCTCCGCCCACGGCCTCAGCCGGCGCCTAGGCGGACGCGATGGCGAGCACGGTGGCGTCGTCGTCGAGGGGCGCCGTCGCGGCTTCGATGACCGCGCTGTGCAAAGCGCGCACGGTCGCGGCTGCGCTCGGGCGTGGTCTTGCCTTCAACGCGTCCTCGATACCCGCCAACGTCAGCCGCCCACCGTTGTGGAGCTTGCGATCGGTGACCCCGTCGGAGTAGAGGACGAGTTGCTCTCCGCGGGCCAGCCGGGTTTGGGCGACGGTGGCTTTGCGCTCCGAGGGCCAGAGGCCGAGAGGCCATGTGTGGCCGTCGGTCAGCTCCACGACCGTGCCGTCCGTGCCGACGCGGAGCGGCGGTGGATGTCCGCAGGTGATCCACTGGATGTTGCGATCGGCGTCGCAGATCGCGAGGATCGCCGTTAGATAAGCGAAGTCTCCGACGCTCGCAATGGCCTCGTCCATGGTCGCGAGGGTTTCGAGGAGCGTCGAGCCGCTGCGGCGCGCGGCTCGATAGGCGCCGAGCCCGATCGCTGCGAGTGCGGCCGCGGCGGTTCCCTTGCCGACCGCGTCCCCGATCGCCACCCACAGCCCATCGGCGTTCGCGGCGTAGTCGAAGAAATCCCCTCCGATCTCATAGCCCGGCAGCACTCCCCCCGCGAGCGTGTAGCCGGGTAGCGTGGCGAGCCGCGGCGGCAAAAGGCCCTGCTGTATCTCCGCCGCAGGCTTGGTTTCCTTGTGGCGCCGCGCGGAGTGCACGACGTCGCTGTACCCGGCGGCCAGCTCGAGCGACATGGCTGCGTCGGCCGCGAAGGCGTCGAGCGAGGATGTCGGCTCACGCTCGCAGACGAGCACCCCGAGCGCGCGGTCGCGAACGATCAGGGGCACGACCGTTGTCTCGGGCGCGAGGTGCCCGATCAACTCCTGAACGGCACCGATCGCTTCCGGGGCCAGCTCCGGGCCGACCGCGAGCGGCGCGGCGACCCGCTTCTCCAGCTGCACTCCCTCGCCTGCGAGATGCAGGAGAAACGAGCCGTCCAAGTCGACCACGTACAGCGCGACCGCGCAACCGGCGAGCTCTCGAGCACGCTCGATGATCAACTCGGGGATGCGGTAGGCGTCGCGAACCTCGAGCAGTTCGGGCGCCCGGCCGACATCGTGGTGCACTGGCGACACCAGCCGACTCTAGCCCGGTTGCGGGCCAGACTGGGTGGGCCGCCGCCGGCGCCGCCGAGCCTCACCCGCGAGCACGAGGCTGGTTCGGTGTGAGCACGCGCCGCCCACGTACACGGAAACACCCTCCTACCGCGATCCGACCAGTTCCGCACACGCGAATCGGTTTACAGTACGGTTCCTCTGTGGTGAGTGTTTCGAGTCCTTTGCGTTCCAGTGCGTCCATGAAGGGGCATCCCCTGGAACAGACGATGACGCCCTCTCCCCCGGCTCACTCGCACGCCGCCGCACCCGCGCCACCGGGCGCTCAGCACCCACTCGAACAGCGCCCGCAGCCCGGCGCCTCAGAGCGGTAGCGCACCGAGCGGCTGCTGCTGCTTACGCCACCCGGGAGCTCGCGAGCCGTGGGCGCCGCTCGTATTCCCACAGCGCCAGGGCGCTCAGCAGCGCCGCGACAACGCCGCTGACCGTCAGGGCCGAGAGCAAGTCGGCGAGCACCCCGAGCAGCGCGAAGGCGCTCACCACCGTCACACGCTTCGGGTTGACAGAGCCGATCATGCGCAGCCGAAAGAGGCTCTCCCCCGCCAGATACAGCGCCGGGCCGCCGACCATCATCACGATCCCGGCCGTGCTCAGCGCGCGATTTGGCGCGGCGATCAGGAGGTCATCGCCGACCGCGACCATGATGATCCCGGCGACGATCGGCAGGTGCAGGTAGCTGTAGGCGTCGCGTGCGAGAACGCGCTGGGGATCGCGCTCGACATCAACAGGCTCGCGAGTGTCGCGCTCACGAGCACGAGGCGCACAGCGCCTGAGGCGGGGTCGAACCAGTTCACCATCCAAGTCGTGTAGATCCACGCCCACCAGATCACGAGCAGCAGGAACGCCGTGTGGGCCGCGCCCGTCAGGCTGAGGTTGTCGATCAGCAGATGCGAGAGCTGCGTGATCGCGAACACGTACACGAGGTCGAACAGCAGCTCGACCGCCGTCGTCGGCTGCGCGCTGCCGTCACGCGGCGCAGGTGAGGCGAGCTGGGAGGCACATGCGGCACGTGTCCAGGACATATTGCCTGGCCCTCCAGCTGTGGCGCTCCGACCTCGAGCGACTACAGCCATCCGCGGTCGGCCGCGATCAGCACCGCCTGCGCGCGATCCACCGCACCGAGCTTGCCGTACATGTTGTGCAGGTGCGTGCGCACCGTACTCGCCGAGAGGCCCAGCTCGTGCGCGATCTGCTTGTAGACGTTGCCCTCGGCGAGCAGCCGTAGCACGCTCACCTCGCGCGCCGACAGCGGGCACGGGTCGACCTTGCGCCGCCGTGGGTTGGCCACTCCGGGCAGTTCGTAGATGACCCGCTTGAGCGCGGCCGCGCTCATCCCGAGGCTCTCCGCGCAGCTCAGCATCGAGCGCAGTGACACGCGCTCGCCGCGCTCGTAGTGCGCCAGCATGTCGGCCAGGCGCAACAGCACGGCCTCGCCTTCGCCGTCGACATTGTGGTGGCGCTCGATCGGCGTGGCGATCGACGCGGGCAGCCCCCAGCGCCTGATCAGCACGCCGCCCACGAGCGCGTGGTCGACGCCGAGCTCGCGGCGCTCGCGGTGAATGCGCTCCTCGGGCGTGCGCGCATCCCCGTGCACCTTGTGCGGATAGCCCGGATAGGCGTGGATCAGCACGAGCTTGCCGATGTCGTGCAGCAGGCTCGTGAGCATCAGGCGGCAACGGTGCTCGAAGCCGACCTCCACAGCCACTCGCTCCGCGGCGCGCTGGGTCGCAAGCGCGTGCAGGCGGAAGCGCCCCGGCGCCGCGTCCCAGACGCGGGCGCCATCGAACAGATCGAACGTCTGCAGATCGTGCGCGAAGGCCAGCACCCCCTCGGGGCTCAGCGCCGCGACGGCCTCGGCGGCCGTCTCGATGCCTCCGCGCCGATCCTGGGTCTGGTTGGCGAGGCGCAGCACCGCGATCACGAGCGCCACATCCGACTCGACCACGGCGACGATGTCGGGCACCGCAAGCCGGCTGCCGACGATCACTGAGACGAGCCGGTCGCGAGACTCCGCGAGCGCCGGAAAGGCCTCGAGCGCCTCGAATGCGCTCGTCAGACGCCTGCCGTGACCCTCATCGCGGTGACCCTCACGCGACGGCGGCGCGACGGCGAGTGCTTGCCACGGCCGCGCGCCCGGAGGGCGCGGCTCACATTGGACGTCGTCGATCGGGGCGGGGGCCGTTGCCTGCATGGGGGTTCACAACTCCGTTCTTGTTCACCGAGGTATGAACCCATCGACCGATTCCGACAATCGAGCGCCCGTAGTTTGTCGCAGAGATGGGCCGCAGCTTGCAAGGCTAAGGCTGGGCCCCTCAGGCGAGAGCTCGGATGCTCACTTGCAGTCGCGTCGTATCCGCCGCCCCGAGTGGATCGTGCGCTGCGATCGTCAACCGCGCATGCAGCGGTTGCGAGCCCGCCAGGAGCCTGCGTGCGAGTGCGGAGAGATGCACGTGCACCGTCGCGCTCTGCCCGCCCTTGAGCGAGAAGCCGCGCGCGGCGAGCGTGCGCAGATGCCTGCGCAGGATCAACGTCCCGACACATCTGCTCACGGTGGCCGGACAACTGAGCTTCAGCGCCAAGATCCCCGTGCGGCTCGCGCTCAGCGCGCTACGCGCCAGCCTCACTTCGGGCACATATCGCCTGACGATCGGCGTATTCAGGACCTGCAAGCTTTCACCGGTCAGCGCACTCGGCGCGACCAGCGCGGGCAGCGTGCTCAGCGTCGCATCGTCGCCGAAGGCCGTCGCGGTCGCGTTCGTCGCGATGATCCGGAAGTGGTAGACGCTGCCGGGCGCCAGCGCGCCGATCGAGGCGCTCACCGGGGCGGGGTTGCCGCCCGGCGCCGGCAACGTCGCGCATGGCACGCTCGTCCCATATGCGCTCGTGCTGCCGTACTCGAAGTGGCAGTCGCCGAGCGCCTCCCCGCCGGGATTCACCGTGGCGTTCAGCGTCGCGCTGCTCTGCGCGACGGCGCTCGCGACGCCCGTCAGCGCAACCGGCGCGCGCGCTTCCACGCCGAGGCCCGTGAACGTGACGGTGTGCAGGCCTGTCGTGTCATCGCCGTTGATCGCCCATGAGCCGCTCGCCTTGCCGAGCGTCGTCGGGTTGAAGGCGACTTCCTCGACCACGCTTTCGCCGGCTGCGATCGTCGTGCCCTCGGGCAGGCTCGTGCTCGCCGCGAACTCTCCGCCGAGCGGCGGCTTGGACTTCGTGAGCGTCACGGCCGTACCGCCGGCGTTCGTGATCGTGAACGTCTTCTTCTCGCTCCCGCCCAGCGGCACGGGGCCATAGTCGGAGCTTTCCCCCGCGATTTCCAGCCGGCCGGGTGGAGCTGCCGTGCCGGACAGCCCGACCGCCTCGTTGCCCCCGTTCGTGTCGAGGCCGATTTCACCGGTGAACGTTCCGCTGTCGCTCGGGTCGAAGCTGACCGTGATCGTCACCGAGGCGCCCGGCGCGACCGTCGAGTTGACAGGCGGCACGCCGCTTGCGCCGAACGGCGCGCTCGGCAGGTGCACCGCTTCGATCTTCAGCGGCTGCCCGCCGACGTTCTTGAATGTCGCGCTACCGGACAGGTGCCCGCCGATCGTCGTTCCTCCGAACGTAACCGCCGGCGGTGTGGCTTCGAGCAGCGCCGCCGGTGCCTGTCCGGTGCCGGAGAGCTCGAAGCTGACCGTCTGCCCAGCCTGTGTCTTGGCCGTCAGCGTGCCCCCCACCGGGCCGTTCTGGCTTGGTTTGAACGTGACGGGGACCTGGATCGTCGCGCCTTTGGCGAGCGTCACCGGCAGCGATGGCGTGGAGCTCCCGAACACGAACTGCGAGGAGCTCGATTCGAGGCTCGTCAGCGTCAGCGCTTCGTTCGCGGTGAGCGTCACCGTGTGCTGCGCCGTTTCGCCGACGGTCGTCGTCGGGAAGCTCGTGGCCGGGCCCGTCAGCGGCGGCGTGACCGGGGAGCCGAAGCCGAGCACATGCCCGTCGCGCGTGCCCACATAGAGGCGCCCGTTTCCGACTCCGGGGATCGCGAACTTCGACGAGGTGCCGACCGGCGCGCTCCAGCGCAGCACCGGATGGCCGCTGACCGGAACGGGGTCATAAGCGCGCAGCTGCGCCCCGCCGCCGCCGCCGTTCGGCGCCCACACCATCCAGATCAGCGCCGTGCCGGGCGTCGTGCCGTCGGAGGTGATCACGGGCGCGCTCGAGGAGAAGCCGAAGGCGTCCGTTGAGGTGCCCTGCAGCGAGAGCGTCGGCGAGCCCGTGCCCGAGAGCCCGTAGTGGTAGACGCGCAGGTTGCCCGAGGAGCCTGACCCGCTCGTGCCACCGGAGGCCGTCGGGATGTAGACCCACCCGCCTTCGCCAGGCCACACGCCCGGGCGCGACCACACGCCGCCATAGGGGCCGATCCGCTGCACGACCTGATCGGAGCCGGATGGTCCCTGACCGATGCCGCCGAGGTTGTCGCGGTCGAGCAGGTACACGTACCCCTGCTTGCCCACCGCCACCGCCAGGTGCGGCGTGCTCGTGCCCGCGCCGAAGTAGGCGCTCGGCAGGCCGGTGACCCCGCCGGAGGCGAAGTCCGCATCCCAGCCGTCGAGCGAGACGGCGTCGAAGGGCGCGAAGAAGTCGCTCGCTTTGAGGCTGCCGTCGCCCTGCACCGTGAGATGCACGACCGCCTCGCCGAGGCTCGACGGCGGCGTCTTTCCCGGCGTCGGCGAGGAGGGCGCGCCGCCGTTGCCCGTGCTCAGGAAGATCGAGCCGCTGCCGTCGGAGCTGAGCCCGGCGCCCGACTGCCAGATGCCCGCGCCGCTGCTACTCGCAACCGAGCTCCAGCGCGCCTTCACGATGCCAGCGGTCGAGACGCCGAACACCCAACCCTGCCACGGCGGGATGTCGCAGTCCGAGCCGAACGCCGCGTAGACCACGCCGTCCATCAGCAAGAGGCCCGGGCGCTGCAGCTGGGTGCTCGGCGAAAACGTCTGTCCGGGAGCGTTCTGGGCGCTCCCGGACAGAACGACCGGAAAGCCGGCGCGCTCTGCGCCGGTTTTCATGTCGATCGCATCCATGTACCAGCGCGCCGTGCCGGAGCTGCCGGAGGCGTAGGTCTTGTGGGTCATGTAGGCCGTTTCCGAAGCTTCGTCGATCACCGGCGTCGCGGTCACGCCGATCGTCGGCGCGAGGTCGCCGCAGCCGATATCCGCCGCGCGCCAGGGCGTGCCGAGGTTCACCGGACCCCACTTCGACGCTCCCGTGACGGGGTCCAGGCCGTAGACCTTGTTGCTCTCGCTGGCCACCAGCAGCGTGCCGTCGGCAAGCAGCGGCTGCGCGTATACCTGGCCTTCCACCGGCGTTGAGAAAAGCCGCCCGAAGCTCCCGCCGCTGAGAAGCTGCGGCGTCAGCGAGGACTCGGTCGGATACCAGCCTGTGCGCAGGTCATCGCCCGCGTTGGTCGCAACCGCGCCCAGCGCCTGGCCGGCGAGCACTACGAGCGTCAGCGCGAACGCCGCCGAGGTTGCACAGATCCAGCGCATCAACACCCTCCATGGTGTTCCGGTCATCCGACCGCTCACAAATCCGATCGCGGAAGGATAGCCCGCTGCTCTGCAATTGGGAAGGGCAGGATCTCAACTCGCAGGCGCCTTCGCGCGGGTTGGCGAAGCGCGATCCGCTCGGCGAGCTACGCGCGTCGCCCGTGACTATCCTTGGGCGATGGGCAAGATCTTCGACGGCATCGACGAGCACCTGCGTGGATGGATCGCCGCCCAGCCGCTGTTCTTCGTCGCCAGCGCGCCGCTCGCGGGCGACGGGCATGTGAACGTCTCGCCAAAGGGTCCGATCGGCACGCTCGCGGTGCTCGACGCGCACACCGTTGCCTACCTCGACATGATCGGAAGCGGTGCTGAGACCGTCGCGCACGTGCGCGAGAACGGGCGTCTCGTGGTGATGCTCTGCGCTTTCACAGGGCCGCCGCGGATCGTCCGCCTGCACGGCCGCGGCGAGGTTGTGCCGGCCGCCGACGAGCGCTTCTCAGAGCTCGAGGAGCGCTGTGGCTTCGCGCAACCGGGCGTGGCCGACGCGCGGCGCGCGATCGTCGTGCTCGACGTGAGCCGTGTCGCGGACTCCTGCGGCTACGGCGTGCCGCTGATGAGCCTCGAGGGGCTGCGCCCGCACGCCGACGCGTGGGCTGATAAGAAGCTGCGTGTGAGGGGCCGCGAGGCACTGCTCGACTACCAGCGCGAGCACAACTCCACAAGCCTCGACGATCTGCCGGCGATCGAGCTTCCGGGCTCCTCCGGCGCCGAGCACGCGGAGTAGGTGGGGGCCCACGACCGCGGCGGGGGCTCGGCACCCCCGCCACCGCCGGCTCGACGCGCTACTTGGCGATCTTGATGACCCGCTCCATGCCGAGCTTTGCGTGGTCGCGGCCGTCCTGGGTCTGCATGAAGCAGACCTGGACATACCAGCCGGGCTTTGCCGAGAGCGTCATCTGCTGGTAGGCGCCGCTCGACACCGGACCGGTGAAAGACACGGGCGGCCCGGCGATGAGCTTTTCGGCCTGCTTCTGCTTGCCGGCGAGCAGCGCGCCGGCGAGCCGTTTGGCCGCCTTCCTGCTCTTGGCGGGGAGCGCGAGGTTCATGTGCACGAGGAAGCCTTCGTTTTCGAAGCCCACAAGCTCGCCGACGTGTAGCGTGCTCGGCCCCTTGAAGCCGAAGTCGATCGCGCGCTCGACGGCCTGCGGCGCGGGCAGCGCCACGGGTGCGGCGGCCGCGCTCACCGTGAAGGCGGCGTTCGCCTTCGGCGGCCCTTCGCCCGACGCGAGCAGCGCCAGGTACTGGCCTGACTGGAGCGTCGTCTGCGCTTCGACGGGATGTCCCGCGGCGACTTCGGTGTCGAACACGATCGATCCAAACCGGTTGGCCGTGTTGGGGTCCGCGCTGGCCTTCGTGGCGAGGAACGCAACGACTTCCGCCGCGCTCACGCCGGGCTTCAGCGCGAACAGCAAGACGGCGCCTTCCTTGAGGCCGGTCGCGGTCGAGACGACGTTGACCGCGCCCGACTGCGGCGCCGCTCCGACGGCGATCGAGGAGGCGGTGACACTCACCGACAGGGTCGGCAGCGTCGCTGCTTGAGCGCCCGTGGAGAGACCTGCGATCAGGCCGCTCGTAAGCGTGGCGAGCAGCACGGTGCGAACGGCGGTGAGGCGATTGGGGCGACGAGGCATCTTGCTTGATCCTTTCGGGTTGGCGGCTTTAGGTATTCATTATCTCCGAGCCCGCACAGGAAACGACGGAGGCCCCGCGGTCGCGGGGCCTCCATACGTCCTTCCGAGCACTCGGCGCGCAAGCGCCTTCGCTAGATCCCCTTGATCGCGATCAGGGGCTGGTAGCCGAGCCAGCAACCGATGTCCGGGCGCAGCGAGCCGGTGCCGAGCACGCCGCCGTCGCAGTTAAGCGCCACCCCAGTTGGAGCTCAGGTATGCGTCCGCCGGAGCGGGGTCGCTACCGACCGTCGGCGTGGCCGTTTCCGTCGCCGGTTCTGCGAGTCCCACGTTCAGCGAGTCATAGGGACAACCGGCGCTGGTCGAGTTGCACGGCTGCGGGCGCTGCGGCACAGCGCCGAAGTCGCTCGTGTTGTAGGCGACCGTGACGATCACCTGGGCCGGCAGGCTGACCTTGCCGAGTTTGAGTGACACCTTCGCGAACTTCCCGTGGAAGCATGCTTTGGTGTACATGTCAAACCATGATCCGGCGCTTTCGCCCGTGCATTTCTTGTTGTTCTGCGAGGGCCGAAACGGCACACGCGCCGAGCGCGGCTCAGCTGCTTTCGACCGTGTGCAGAGCGGAGGCGAGCGAGCGCTCGTTCTGGGGACCGCGCAGCAGCGTGCGAATGCGCCCCTTGGAGTCGAGCACGAACGTGCTCGGCAGCCCCGTCATGCGATAGCTGTTGCCGACCGTGCCTTCGGAGTCGCGCAGGTTCGAGAACGTCCAGGAGAACTGGCGGATGAACGAGCGCGCGCCGGAGAGAGCATCGCTCCAGTCGACGCCCACGACGCGCCCGCGTCCGGCGGTGCTCTGCGCGAAGCGCTCGATCGCCGGCGCCTCGCGCACGCAGGGCTCACACCAGCTGGCCCAGAAGATCACGAGCGAGGCGCGTCCGTGCGCGCTCGCCAGCAGGCTCGGGAGCGTCGCGGGAGGACCGGCGAGATGTTCGACCGGCAGCGCCGGCGCGGCCCGCCCGCTGCGAGCCGCGTGGTTGGAGGCCAGCCCAAAGACCGCGAGCGCCACGATCGCAGCGATCAGCGCGAGCGCGCCGCCGAGCAGTCCCAGACGCCGCGCCACCGGATCTCCTAGCGCGCGGCCAGCAGGGGCACGTCGTGAGCGATGTCGCTGGGGCGAAAGCTCGAGGCGTAGATCGTCAGACGCTTGCCCGAGCCCGTGATGCCGTAGATCAGACCGGAGTGGTTGATGAATGCGGGCTGCTTGGCGTCTCGTTCGGAGCCCACCCCCCACGCCTTCCAGACCGCCGCCAGTTCGTGTGTGGAGCCGACGAGGTACTGCATGCGGCCTGTCATCTCATGGCGTGAGAGAAACGTCGAGATCGCCTTCTTGGTGTCGCCGCGCGGGTCGACCGAGACGGCGATGATCTCCGCTTTGGCCCTCGTCGCCGCCCCCATCAGGTTCTGCGCGAGGCGCAGGTTGGAGGTGATCAGCGGGCACACGTCCGGGCAGTGCGTGTAGATGAAGGTGACGAGCACCGCCTTGCCCTTGTAGGAGGCGATGTTGACGGGCTGGCCGAGGTAGTTGCGAAGCGCCAGCGGGGGTGCTGCACGCACCGGCGTGAGCGTTCCTGCGGCGTCGAACTGCGGCTCTTTGCCCTTGGCGGAGGCGCTCGCCGTGGATTTGCTCGTGGCGTTGGAGGAGCCGCCGATCGTGAGCAGCGCCACGCCGCCGGCGACGAGCACGAGCGCCACCAGTGCGAGCAACAGCCGCGGATCTATTTTCTGCTCGCTCATCACAGCGAACCTATCAGCGCGGGCGCATGCGCGTCCCCGCTTACGTCGGCAATAAACCTTGCAGTCCTTCCCGTGTGATGCATCTTGCAAGAAAACCTGTTAGCTTGCCGCCCGTTCGTGCCGAGTCCTTGACCCCACGGGGTGAAGGAGCGGGGGACCCAAATGCAATCGAGAGATTGCGGGGGCGAATCGCCACAGTCGTGTGGCGTAGCGTAGACGTTTACGCGAGCCCGACAGCTAACCCCGTAGGCGCCATGCAATGAATTCGAAAGGACGCCTTGGATGCCGGGTTCCCCGCGTGATCTTGCAGTCGATGACCACTGGCAGGCCTCGCTTGAACGTTCGCGAGCTCGCCGCAACAACGCCGCACACGGACGTGCTCGCAGGAGCCCTGCCGGCCTCTGCACCCCCTCGGTGCTGCTCGACACGCGCAGCGAGGCGCGCGCCGTGCGCGACCTCGCCGACGATGACGCGTGGCATCTATCGCTCGGCCGCTCGCGCGCCCGTCGCCGGGCCGCCAACCTGCAGTTCGTGCCTGCCGGCTCGCGCGCCAAGCGCGCCTCGCTCGGCGCGCTCGCTGCGTTCACGGTCGCTCCGACCGCGAGCCTTGCAAGCGGTCAGGGAACGCTCGCCGCGACGCCCAACCCCGAACCGGCGACGACAACCGAACACAGCATCGTGCTCTCCAGCGGCGCAGAAGGCCGCCAGGTGCAGCTGCTGCAGCAGGCGCTCGGCATCCAGGTCGACGGCGTGTTCGGCTCGGAAACCGAAGAAGCGGTGCGCAGCTTCCAGTCAAGCCGTGGCCTGAGCGTCGACGGCGTCGCCGGCCCCGCGACGTTCGCCGCGCTGCGCGGAGGCAGCGGACGGAGCTTTGCGACGAGCTTCAAGAGCGCGATCGCCTCGAGCGCGTCCACCAAGGCACGCACGGGCGAATCCGAAGGCGAAGAAGGCTCCGAAGGCGGCGCGGATGCGGTCTCACGACTGCAGAGCGCGCTGCGGCTGCCCGTCGACGGTGAATTCGGCGCGCATACCGAGGCCGCCGTACGCCGCCTGCAGGCTCGCCACGGGCTGACGGTCGATGGCGTCGTGGGCCCCGCGACGTGGAGCGTGCTCGGCGTGCACAGCAAGGAAACACTGACGCCCCCCGCCTCGGCCATGGCGGCGGTCCATCATCACCACGCCCATGCAACGACGGCCGCGGTCAGCGAAGAATCCGAAGAAGGCGGCGAAGCCTCTCCCAGCGCCGTCTCGCGCCTGCAGAAAGCGCTGAAGATCGCCCCGGACGGTGAATTCGGTGCCGCCACCGAGGCGGCCGTGCGGCGTCTGCAGGCCCGTCACGGGCTGACCCCCGACGGCGTGGTCGGCCCTGCGACGTGGGCCGCTCTGGGAATCAAGACCGAGGGCACGCTGACCCCCCCTGCCTCGGCACGCGAAGCGTCCGGCGGCTCGACGAGCAGCACCGGCGGCGGCGGCGAAGGGTCGAGCGTCGTCGCGCGCGTGATCGCGGCGGGCGATGAAATCGCCACCACTCCCTACATCTGGGGCGGCGGGCATGGCTCCTTCCAGTCATCGGGCTATGACTGCTCGGGCTCGGTCTCCTACGCGCTGCACGGCGCCGGTCTGCTCAGCTCACCTGAGGACTCGAGCGCGCTCGAGTCCTACGGTGAAGCGGGACCCGGACGCGACATCACGATCTATGCCAACTCCGAACACGTCTTCATGGTCGTGGACGGTAAACGCTTCGACACCGTCGCGCGGTCGGAGACGGGCACGCGCTGGTCGAGCAGCATGACCTCCACGGCCGGCTACGTCGCGCGTCACCCCGCCGGTCTGTAGCGACAAGGACACTTCGATGCCGTTCGGCTCCGCACATGTGCGGAGCCGCC